>JBEIGX010000009.1:0-25621 GCA_040381675.1 Aphanothece sp. | reverse complement strand
GGCCTATACCACCCGCGTTGGCGAAGGGCCCTTCCCAACGGAGCTGGAGGGCAGTCTCAACGACCACCTCTGCGACCGGGGTGGGGAGTTTGGCACCACCACGGGCCGCCGCCGCCGCTGCGGCTGGTTTGATGGCGTGATCGGTCGTTATGCCGTCCAGGTCAACGGTCTGGATTGTCTGGCGATCACAAAACTGGATGTGCTGGATGAACTCGATGAGATTCAGGTTTGCGTGGCCTATGAGCTCGATGGCGAGCGCATCGAACACTTCCCAAGCAGCGCCGAAGACTTTGCCCGCTGCAGGCCGATGTTTGTCTCTTTGCCGGGATGGCAGTGTTCCACGGCCGCTTGCAGGCGGCTGGAGGATCTCCCCGACGCCGCCAGGGCCTATCTCCGCTTCCTCGCCGAGCTGATGGAAGTTCCCATTGCCATCGTGTCCCTGGGTGCGGAACGTGATCAAACCATCGTGGTGGAGGATCCGATCCACGGGCCTAAACGGGCCTTGCTCAACGTCTGAGTGAGCGGCCCTCCCCCTTCCATCTCCTCTCTCCCCTGCGTGTCATGACGTCCTCCAGCCCCAAAACCTTCGATGTGGTGGGCATCGGCAACGCCATTGTGGATGTCCTGGTGCAGACGGAAGAAGGCTTTCTGGATGACCACGGCCTCACCAAGGGCACCATGGCCCTCGTGAATGAGAGCCAGGCCGAACAGCTCTATGCCAGCCTCGGTCCAGGCCTTGAAACCTCTGGGGGTTCAGCGGCCAACACCTTGGCCGGACTGGCGCAGCTGGGGGGGCAGGCGGGCTTCATCGGCAGGGTGCGCAATGATCAGCTCGGGGCCATCTTTGCCCACGACATCCGCTCCGTCGGAGCCCATTACGACACGCCAGCCGCCGAGAGCGGACCCTCCACCGCCCGTTGTCTGATCCTGGTCACCCCGGACGCGCAGCGCACGATGTGCACCTATCTGGGCGCTTCCGTGAATCTCCATCCCAACGACCTGGATCTGGATCTCGTGCGCCAGGCCAAGGTGCTCTATCTCGAGGGCTATCTCTGGGATAGCGATGAGGCCAAACAAGCCTTCATCGCCGCCGCAGAAGTGATGCGCGAAAGCGGCGGGGAGGTGGCCCTCTCCCTGTCCGATGCCTTCTGTGTGGATCGCCATCGGGAGAGCTTCCAGGAGCTGGTGGATGGCCATGTGGACATCCTTTTCGCCAATGAGATGGAGATCACCTCCCTCTACAAGACCAACACTTTCGAGGAGGCCGTCGATCAGGTGCGGGGGCGCTGCAAGGTTGTCGCCCTCACCCGGAGTGAGTCGGGTTCCTTGGTGCTGAGCGGGGATCACACCCTGCCCATCGCCCCCTTCCATCTCGGTCCCTTGCTGGATACCACAGGGGCGGGAGATCTCTATGCCGCAGGTTTCCTCTACGGCTATACCAAAGGCGACGGCTTGGAGCGTTGCGGTCGTCTCGGCTCCCTCTGTGCGGGCCAGGTGGTCACCCAGCTGGGCCCCCGCCCCCACGCGTCTCTGACGGAGCTGGTGGCTCATCATCTGCCTTAGGCACCCCCCTTGCGAGCTGTTCGAGACACCAGGCTCCGTAGGCCCCCCGGGTCTCGGCATGCAGGGTGATCCACTCCGGAGTCTCGTAACTGTGGAGCTCCAGCACCGTCTGATAAAGCCTTTCCAGAGAGGCCGGATGGGTTTTTAGCAACAGCTGTACCTCCTCACTGCGGGTATAACGGCCTTGCCAGAGGTAGTGCGATTGGATTGGCAGGCAGGAGACGCAGGCCACCAGACCCTCCTCCAAAAGGCGTGCGGCCAGTTGCTCGGCCTTCTCCGGGCTGCCTTCGGTGGTGAGCACCAGCACCAGATCGTCCTTGTTCGCCTCCTCCCCGTCCTTCTGAACCTGTCCACTCAGCACGACACCCCCCCCTCATCCCAGCGACCCACGCGTTCGATCAGGTTCTCGAACTCCAGCCTCTCCATGCCTTCCGGTTCCGTTGGGCGCTGCAGGAGCAGCAGTCGCAGGCCAAGGGTTCGGGCCACCTGGTGCCAGAGGGATTCTGTGAGCCCCCCGGATTGCCGGCAGAGGATCGCATCGATCTGCCATTGCCGGCAGAGGGCCTGCTCCACGGCCCCATCAGCCGTGGGGTGGAAGCAGGCCAGCCGATCGGCGGGGATGCCCGCCTGCTGGGCCAGCCGCAGCGCCAGGGGGTAGGGCAACACCCTGGCGTGGAGACGCGCTCCTGGGCACCGGCGAACCGCCTCCCCCAGTTGTCGCGCTCCGATGGCCAGAAGCAGCCGCTTATCTTCGGCCCCGTGGCGGGGAAGGTCGTCGATGTGATCGACGCGGATCGCCCAAGGCGCGTCCAGCCCAGGGCGCTCCAGGCGGAGCAACCGTTCGGGGCGGTTCCTTGTGGCCTCCAAGACCGCCGGCGTGATTCGAACGGCGAAGGGATGGCTGGCATCGATCAGCCACTGGAACGGGTCTCCTTCCCGCTCCGCAGCTTCAAGCAGGGATCGCAAGGCGACTGCATCGCCCAGGGCCCCCACGACCATCTCCAGATCGGGGGTTTCCGGATAGGGGGCGCTGGCTGTGGGGCTGACCACGCTCACCCGCAGGCGCCATCCCCGCTTCAGAAACTGCTGGGCCAGGGCTGGCCCCTCCCCTGTGCCAGCGATCAGCCAGAGTCGGTTTCCCTTCACTTCCATGGTTCCTCGTGCCTTGGGAGCCCTGAGATGGTCGGCGTGCATCAGGATGGGAAGGACTCCCAGCGGAAGAGGGCGTGAATCACTGTTTGCTCGAGGTGGAAGTGCTGGAGGCGCCCCAGGTGCGCTACACCCAGGACAACCAGACGCCGGTGGCGGAGATGACCGCCCGCTTCGACGGCCTGAGACCGGAGGATCCGGCGGGGCAGATCAAGGTTGTTGGCTGGGGCAATCTGGCAACCGATCTCCAGAATCGGGTTCAGGTGGGCGAACGCTGGGTGTTGGAGGGGAGATTGAGGATGAACTCGGTGACCCGCCAGGACGGGGTGAAGGAGAAGCGCGCCGAACTCACCTTGGCCCGTCTCCATCCCTATGGAGCTCAGGCATCGACCCCCTCCCCCCGGCCTGCCACGAGTTCCGCGCCCCAGACTCCCCCTCCCCCGGCAGGCCCTCCCGCCCGGAAGGCGGCTCCCAGCTCTTCTGCAGCTCCCCCGGCCAGAAGGGCAGCTCCAGCTGCAGCGGCCAGCCCACCTCCTGTGTGGAACACCTCTCCCCTGGTTCCCGATGACCTGGGCGAAGGGGAGGATGAGATTCCTTTTTGAGTGACGGCTCGCCAAAGCCCTTACTCCAGCTTTTCACTGGCTTGATCCAGCAGCTGCCCCAGCTCCCGCTCCAGGGCCGCTAGATCAAGCCTCCACTGGGGCCAGCGTCCGCTGTCCAGCTGACGCAGCAGCCAGAGTCGATCCTGTTGCAGCCCCTCCAGCACGCTCCGCAGGTCGTCCCTGCTGGCTCCAGCAGGGGAGAGGCCTTCCGCAGAGGGCGAGGACGGCGAATTGGACATGATGGTCCACAGAGGTGCTCCCATCCTGGCCTCTCCTGCAGGAAGATGGCTCCATGCAAAGTCTCCGTTCCCCAGGCACGCTGGTCACCCTTGCGGGTGCAGCCCTCACGGTGATTGGTTCCCTGGCCTACGTCAGCGACCATCCCAATCTCAGCCTGCCCACCATTTTTTACGGCATTCCGATCCTGCTGGGCGGGCTAGCTTTGAAATCGTCCGAACTCCCTCCCCCGGAGCGGCTCACCCCTCCGGACCAGTTGCGGACTCTGCGGGAGGCTCCTGCCAGTGAACCCCTGCGCAAGCTCCTGGGCGATGTCTGTCGCTGGCGCTATGGCCAAAAGGTGCACCTCGAGAGTTCGCTTGAGGCGCTCAAACTCTGGGACGAGCAGGACCCGCCATCCCTGCTCTCGGTGGAGGAGCGCTCCTTTCAGGAGGGCTATGGGTTATGTCTCACGTTTGCGGAGGGTGGGGTTCCTTTTGCCCGCTGGGAAGCGTCCCTCGACCGTCTGGGCCGTTTCTTTGGGCCTGGACTGCAGGCTGGGGTGGTTGAGACCCCCCCCCCACCAACTCACCCTCACCTTGCGACCGCGGGTCAGCGAGGTGTCGTCCGCCGATCCATCCCTCACTCTGCCTGCCCCCTGATGAGTGATCACCACATCAACCTGGAGGAGGCCTCCCGGGTCTCGGTCCTCAGCGAGGCCCTCCCGTATATCCAGAGGTTTTCTGGTCGCCAGATCGTGGTCAAGTACGGGGGAGCGGCCATGGTGGAGGAAAGCCTGAGGGAGGCGGTGTTCCGGGATCTCGCCCTTCTCTCCTGTGTGGGTGTGCAGCCGATCGTGGTGCATGGAGGCGGTCCGGAGATCAACCAATGGCTGAGCCGGATGCAGATTCAGCCCCAGTTCCGCGATGGTCTGCGGGTCACGGATGCGGACACCATGGACGTGGTGGAGATGGTGTTGGTGGGACGGGTCAACAAGCAGATTGTGAATGGTCTCAACCTGGTGGGGGGAAGGGCCGTTGGGCTGTGTGGGGCGGATGGCTCCCTGGTGGCCGCCCGACCCCTCGGCTGCAGCCATGGGCTGGTGGGGGAGGTGGCCTCGGTGAACCCCGCCGTTATCCATCCCCTGCTGGAGGCGGGTTACATCCCCGTGATCTCCAGCGTGGCTCCTGACCATGCCGGGCAGATGCACAACATCAATGCCGACACGGTGGCTGGGGAGTTGGCCGCAGCCCTTCAGGCTGAGAAATTGATCCTGCTCACCGATACGGCGGGAATCCTCCGCGACAGGGCGGATCCCACCAGTCTCATTCGCCAGATCACCCTGACAGAAGCCCGTGGACTGATGGCCGAAGGGGTGGTTGCCGGTGGGATGACCCCCAAAACCGAATGCTGCGTCCGGGCCCTGGCCCAGGGAGTCGGGGCGGCCCACATCGTGGATGGCAGGGTGCCCCATTCCCTTCTGCTGGAAGTGTTCACCAATGCCGGCATCGGCACCATGGTGGTGGGCAGTCCGCGGCGCTTGCAGCCCTGAGGAACCATGGCCCCGGAGCTGGATGATCTCTCCACCGCCCTAGCCGAGGCCAAGAGGGCCATTGAGAGGGGAAGCTACGCGAGGGCCGTCGCCCTTTTGGAGCCCCTTTGCGACGCGTATTCCCCTCTGCAACCGCCAGGCGACACCCTGCGGCTTTTGTTGGCGACGGCCCTCATGGGCCAGGGGCAGGGCGAACGGGCGGTGGCCTGTTGCCGCAGTCTTCAACGCTGCGCCGATCCCCAGAGGCGCGCCCAGGCCAGGGATCTGCTCCAGGTGTTGGAGGCTCCGGCCTTGAAACGGCCACGGGATTGGTCTCTTACCTTGCCGCGACTGGATCAGGCCCCCCCCCTGGAAGGGTTGGGTGGGGGGCGGCGCAAGCCCATCCAGAAGGCAGAACCCCCACCCCCACCGCCTGTGGGGCCCACCCAAAGCCCCCGTGGTTTCGCCGCTGTGGTGGTGGCGCTGCTCGTGGTGCTGTTGTTGAGTTCGCTTCTCTCCGGATGTCTGCGGGTGGAGACGGAGCTCAACGCCGTTGGCCCCGGGCGGGTCCGTCTTCAGCATCGGTTGCGGCCCGTGGCGGATACCCCTTTGCCGTTCCAGCAGGCTTTCTCAGCGGCTCTGGAGGCCGAGGATCCTCCCTACAAGCGCACGCAACGCGGAGCCACCACCCTCCTCTCCAGCCCCTTGCTGACCCCCCAGAGCGCTCTGACCTCTCTCCTCCACACCTGGACGCAGGCCTCGGAGCTGGGAGGGTTTGCCCTTCCGGCTCCGTCCCTGGATTGGCAGGAGACCAACTGGTTGCTCGGGGTGTCTCAACACATCCAGATCAGCCTGGATCTTCAGAATCTGCCATCGCTCCCTGGATTGGACGTGAGCCTGCGGCTCACCCCGTTTTCCAGGCACTCTCTGCGGGACGCGCGGCCCAATCCTGTGCGCCCGGCAGGGGATCCCCATGGATGGATCTGGCACCTGGAGCCCGGGCAGGTGAATCACCTGGAGATTCGCTGCTGGCGCTGGAATCCCCTTGGTCTTGGCGCAGTGTTCATCTCCTTTGCGCTGTTTCTGGTGGTGCTGGTGCAGCGCATGCGCGTTCGCCTCGGGCTTGGTCTTCCGGAGCTGCCAGCCTGAGCTTTTTCCCTACAGCTGGAGCGGGTCAGGGTCGATGGCCAGGGTCACGGTGCGATGGAGCATCTGCCGCAGGTCCTGCTCCGGGGGGAGGGGCAAGGGCGTTCCGGGTGGGCCATGGAGCAAGAGTTGCCAGCGACTCCGACCGGCCACTCGAGCCACGGGGGCAGGACTGGGTCCGATGAGGCACCACTGCTGGGCCTCCACCTCCGGCCGAATCCTCTCTGCCAGAGCAGCGGCGGAGGTGGCTGTGGTGGAGGCGGTGGGGCCGGCAATCCTCAGGAGGCAGGCCCTGCTGAAGGGCACCATGGCCCCGCCTTCCCGCAGGTGGGCTTCCTGCTTGAGAAAGGCGTCGTAGCGGCCATCCACAAGATGGCGGATCACGGGGTGCTCGGGGGTGTAGGTCTGCACGAGCACCTCCCCTGGCTGCTCCCCCCGTCCGGCCCGTCCGGCGAGCTGCAACAGCAGCTGGAGGCAGTGCTCCCCCGATCGCAGGTCTGGGCGATGAAGCAGGCCATCCGCCGCGAGAACGGCCGCCAGGGTGACGCTCGGCAGATCCATTCCCTTGGCCAGCATCTGGGTTCCCACCAACACATCGGCCTGGCCGTCCCTGAAGGCGTCCAGCACCCGGCGATGGCCGTCGGGCCCGCGGGTGCTGTCGGCATCAAAACGAAGCACCCGGAGCCCCTCCAACTCCTCCGTGAGCTGCTCCATCACCCGTTGGGTCCCTGCGCCAAAGGGTTTAAAGGCTGTGGAGGCGCAGGCCGGACAGCGTTGCGTCAACTCCTGTCGGTGGTCGCACCAGTGGCACCGGAGCCACTCCTGGCCACTACTGCGGCGATGCACGGTGAGCGCCACATCACAGTGGGGACACTGCACCACGGATCCGCAACTCCGGCAGCTCAGAAAACTCCGATAGCCCCGACGGGGTACCAGGATCACCGCCTGTTCGTCCCGATGGCGGAGGCTCTCCAGCCGATCCAGCAGGGGGCGGCTGAGGAGGCGACGGTGTCCTTCCGCCAGCTCATGGCGCATGTCCACCACTCTCACGGCAGGAAGTGGCCGTCCTCCGATCCGATCCGGGAGCCGGAGAAGGGCGGTCTGCCCCCCGGGGCTCTGGGCGGCTAACCAGCTTTCAAGAGATGGGGTGGCACTTCCCAGCACCAGTTGGCTGCCTTCCAGCCTGCAGCGAAGCCTGGCCACATCACGGGCGTGGTAACAGGGCATGGGGCTGTCCTGCTTCCAGGAGGAATCGTGTTCCTCGTCCAGCACAATCAATCCCAGGGGTGAGAGGGGCAAAAAGATCGCCGAACGGGTTCCCACCACCAGCCGCGGTTGCTCCTCCTGGCCTGCGGCGAGGCAGCTCCGCCAGCAGGCGATCCGGTCGCGTTCCGCCATGCCGCTGTGGTACTGGAGAACCCCCGGCCCGAATCGGTGCCGAGCCCGGTCGAGCAATTGCGGGATGAGGCCGATCTCCGGAGTGAGCAGCAACACGCTGCGCCCTGAAGCCAGATGGCGGGCGGCTGTTTGGAGATACACCTCGGTTTTGCCGGAGCCCGTGACGCCCCACAGGAGTGTCGCCGCGCCTGGGGCGGCCCCCAGGAGGCTGCCCACCGTTGCCGCCTGGGCGGGAGTGAGCACTTGCCCAGCGTTGTCCAGCACAAGGGCAGGGGCGGGTTGGCGGCCCCCAGGGGCCTGCACGATGGAGCTGCCCCGCAGCAGTCCTTTCTCTTCGAGGGCTTGAACCACACCCCGTCCAAAGCCATCTCCACCGATCAGATCCCGCAACAGGCGTTGTCCCCCATGGCTGTCCAGATGGTCCAGCAGCTCCTGTTGGCGTCGCGACAGGGTGGGAGCGACGGCAATGGGCTGGGCGGTGCGTTGCATGAGCCGGAGCTGGCGCCCAGGCCCCGCGCCCTGGCGCCTGGCGCCCAGCCACCCTGCGGGAAGAACGCTCCGCAGGGTGCGGAACAGACTGGTGTGGCATTGCAGCGCCACTTGGACGATCAACTGCTGCCAGTCGGGATGGATCGCAGCCCGCTCCACGAGGGCTAGCACTGGTTGGAGGGTGAGTTCAGGTCGGTCTGGGGGGCCCTGCTGCAGGCAGTCCACCACCAGGCCAGCGTGGAGCCGACCCTTGAGTTTCACCTGTACCAGATCCCCTGTTCCTAGGGCCAGGCCTTGGGGGTTGCTGTAGGTGAACACCTGTCCCTCCCGGCCAGCCTCCACCCAGATGGCCAGGAAGGCCGGGGGGGCTTGGCGGGTCCCAGAAGGGGGCAAGGTTTCTTGCAAACGTCTCACACCATTCCTAAGATGAAGAGAGTCAGTTCGAGAGGTTGATTTCAACCCGGCAGTCTTCGGCTTGAGGGAAAGACACCAGAGTCCCGCGGTCATCCACCCGGAGCGATCCCAAGGATGCGCACCCCACACTTCCCTCCCCACTGTTCTGGTTGTATCGCTCTCGCTGTTTTCCGTCACCTTCCCAGGTTGACCCATTTCCTCGACCCTTGGCGAAGACCTCCACTTCTCAGAGCGCCCGGTAATCGGGCCATCGCCCAGCTCCCGCTGGATGCGATCCCTGGAGTGCTTCCCGAGAAGCATGCGAGGGTCTCGCTTTTCGAACGCCTTCCCAGCCCCCTGCCCGTTTCCATATGAGCCCCGCCACCGCCAAAGTCGCCAGTCTCGACATCGCCTCCACGGAGGATGCGTTGGGTCTGCAAGAACCAGGCGACGGGCTCGACCTGATCGCTGTGAAGGAGGCTCCGGCCAAGGCATCAGCCAAGAAGCCGCGTTCGGGCTCCAGCGGAGCTTCCAAGGGGAAAGCAAAACCCAAGGCTTCCGCTGATCAGGATGAGGAACTGCTTGGAGAAGAGTCCCTAGAGGAGGGGGCTGATCTGTTGCTGGAGTCTGCGGAACTCTTGGAAACGGACGGTCTTGCCCTTGCGGACGACAAGGCTGAAGCCACCAAGGACACCCCGGCGGCGGCCAAGGCCTTGGCCAGCATCAAGGTGGGGCCGAAGGGTGTTTATACCGAAGACTCGATCCGTGTTTACCTGCAGGAGATCGGCCGGATTCGCCTCCTCCGGCCTGATGAAGAAATTGAACTGGCCCGGAAAATCGCCGATCTCCTGCAGCTGGAGGAGCTGGCCGCCCAATTCGAGACCGACCATGGCCATCATCCCGACACCAAGGAGTGGGCTGCTCTGGTGGAGATGCCCACCATCAAGTTCCGTCGGCGCTTGATGTTGGGACGTCGGGCCAAGGAAAAAATGGTCCAATCCAACCTTCGATTGGTGGTATCGATTGCCAAGAAATACATGAACCGTGGCCTTTCTTTTCAGGATCTGATTCAGGAAGGAAGTTTGGGTCTGATTCGGGCTGCTGAAAAGTTCGACCACGAGAAGGGCTACAAGTTTTCCACCTACGCCACGTGGTGGATACGCCAGGCCATCACCCGGGCGATTGCCGACCAGAGTCGCACCATTCGTTTGCCGGTTCACCTTTACGAAACCATCTCCCGAATTAAAAAGACAACGAAGACTCTGTCTCAAGAGTTTGGACGTAAACCTACGGAGGAGGAAATCGCTGAGAGCATGGAGATGACCATTGAAAAACTACGTTTTATTGCAAAGTCTGCACAGCTTCCCATCTCTCTGGAAACACCAATTGGCAAAGAAGAGGATTCTCGCCTGGGAGATTTCATCGAGGCTGATATCGAAAATCCCGAACAGGATGTTGCTAAAAATTTGTTGAGAGAAGATTTAGAGGGGGTGCTGGCAACTCTGAGTCCCCGGGAAAGAGATGTTCTTCGCTTGCGTTACGGCCTAGATGACGGTCGCATGAAGACCCTGGAAGAAATTGGCCAGATCTTTGATGTGACGCGAGAGCGGATTCGCCAGATTGAGGCGAAAGCACTGCGTAAGTTACGCCACCCCAATCGCAATAGTGTGCTTAAAGAATATATCAAGTAGGGAATTGAATCTCCTTGATCGCCCATTCTCGCGTCAAGCTTTCAATTGTCCTTCCTACCTATAATGAGCGAGATAATGTCTCGCCTATTGCTTCAGAGTTGCTCGTTTTGCGTGATAAATATGATCTAGAGATCATTTTTGTTGACGACGACTCACAGGATGGAACCGCCGAACGGGTGCGCGAATTGTCCCGAACCGCACCCCAGGTTCGTCTGATCCGTCGGATTGGTCGCGCTGGTTTGTCCAGCGCCATCAAGGAAGGCATTCTCGACGCCACGGGCGATTTGGTGGCCGTGATGGATTGTGATGGGCAGCATCCCCCGTCCAGCGTGATGGCGGCCTTGGCCTGTCTGCAGGAGCCGGGAATCGACCTGGTGATCGGGAGCCGTTTCCACTCTGATTCCCAGATCCGGGGGCTCAGCGAGAGGCGTGAGAGAAACTCCACCATCGCCAATGCGGTGGCCCGCTTCAGCTTGCCGCGTTATCGCCAACTGACGGATTACATGAGTGGCTTCTTTGTCTGTCGACTGCAATCCGTCCTCCCTTATGTGCGGCTGATTGATGTCAATGGATTCAAGTTCTTATATGAATTGTTGGCCATCAGCCGCGGTCGCCTTGGGGTGGCTGAAATCCCTTTGGTGTTTCAGGAACGTATCAGTGGCGAGTCGAAATTAAATCTGGCGGTGGTCTGGGATCTGGGTATTTCGATTCTCCATACCCTTCTGCTTCGTAGTGTGCCACGGCGGGCCATCAGCTTCGCTCTTGTGGGTGCAACGGGCATTGTGATTCACCTTTTGATTTACTCTTTCACCCGTCGCTTTCTTCATTTCAGTTTTGAATTTGCCCAAACCTCTGCTGTCATCGGAGCAGCCTCCAGCAATTTTTTGATCAACAATGTTTTGACGTTTCGCTTCCAGCAGTTGGCCGGCCTGCGTCTCTGGGTTGGACTCCTCCGCTTCCTGCTCGTCACCTCCATGGGAATGGTAGCCAATGTGGGCGTTTCCTCTGCTCTTTATCATCAGCACACTCAGACACCCCTGTTGGCGATGTTTGCAGGAATTGCTGTTGATTTTGTATGGAAATATGCGGCATCCTCAAAGTTCGTCTGGAATTCTCCTTAAGGGTCCCCTCGCCCCAGCATCTGGGTAAACACCTCACCCCAGCGTCCTAGGTTCGGCTGCTGCATTGGTGAACGGAACGTTGATGGAGGGAAATCGGCGCTGGGTCTGGGTGAGTCTTCTCGGCTTGGCCCTGTTGTGTTGGCTGGCCTTTTTCAAGGGTTTGGGCACACTTGGATTGATGGATAAAACAGAGGCCCTGTTTGTGGAAGTGGGCCATCAGGTGCATCTCCGCAACGATTGGGTTACCCCCTGGTGGAACGGGGAACGGTTCTTCGACTATCCCGTCTGGGGGTATTGGATGGTGGCGGGTGCCTTCCGCTTGTTTGGCGTGTCGGCTTGGGCGGCCCGTTTGCCAGTGGCCCTGGCCGCCAGCTCGGTCGTGGTGGCTTCGTTCTTCATGCTCTGGCACTGGGGCGGGGCTCAGGAACGTCTGCAGACGCGATGGGGGAGGGCTGCCCTGGGGGCGGGGGTTCTGGCCACCAGCCCCGGATGGATCGGCTGGGGTCGCACCTCCACCACGGACATGTTTCTGGCTAGTGCGATCAGCCTGGCGCTCCTGGCCTTTCTTTTGGCCCACCTCGAACCGTCCGCTTCCCCCCTGGCAGCCCTTGGTCGTATCGGGCTGGCCCTGTTTTCGGCCATCGCAGTGCTGGCGAAGGGACCGGTTGGCGTGCTTCTTCCCCTGCTGGTGATCGCTGCGTTCCTGCTCCTGAGCGATCAGTGGCGGCGTTGGATGAAGCCGATCCAGCTCCTTCCCATGGGGGCCCTCTTCTTGGCCGTCGCGGCCCCTTGGTATGGGGCGGCAGCCCAGGCCAATGGCTCGGAGTTCCTGGGTGGTTTTCTGGGATTCAGCAATCTGCAGCGATTCACCTCGGTGATCTACGACCACCCAGGTCCGCCTTGGTTCTATCTGCCCTGGCTGGTGATCCTGCTGTTCCCATGGTCGTTGTTTCTCCCCGTGGCGTTTGCAGCACTGGGGTTCTGGCGGCTGGAGCGTTGGCGGTCGCCGATGCACCCTCCCTTGCCAGGGGGAACGGTGGGTCTGTTTCTCCTGCTCTGGCTGCTGATCCCTTTGGCCTTTTTCTCAGCTGCCGCCACCAAACTGCCGGGCTACATCCTGCCGATTGTTCCGGCGGGAGCCCTGTTGGTGGCGCTCTTCCTCTGGCCCTTGCCCCAAGGCGCCACTGTCGTTGGCCGTGCAGACGCTCCAGGCACTGCTCCCCTGAATCGCCCCACCCGGCTCAGCGCCTCAGTGGAGGCACTCCTACTGGCCGCCATGGCCATGGCGGCCGTGGTCGCGCCCCGCTGGGCAGCCACCGACCCAGCCCACCCCACCTTTGCCACCGCCCTGTCGGCCTCGGGTCTCCCCATTGTCCTTGGCAGCTTGCTGGGCCTGAGCGCCTTGGCCCTGGCCTTCACCGTTGTCAGGGGGAACGACCGTCGCTGGCTGGGGTTGGCCAACCTGGCGGGATTCCTTGCCATCCTGGCCTTCGTCATCCCCCCCTTGGCTCCTCTGATTGATCGGGAACGGCTCGTTCCCATCCGCCAGTTGGCCCGGCAGGCCCGTTCCCTCGCCCGCCCTGAGGAGCCGCTATGGGTGGTGGGCACCAAGCGTTACAGCACGCTGTTCTATGGCGGAGAAACGGCTGCCTTCGTCTCCGGAAAGGAGGGCCTCCAGCGGCGGCTGAGAAAAGATCGCCCCAGTCTCTTGCTCTCCCCTAGCAGCTCCACGGCTCGTGTGCTGGGCGACCGCCAAGTTTTGGACAGCCTCGACTGGCCAGCTGCTGCCGTGGAACGATTAGGGAAAATAGGTGAGCAAGAACTCTGGCGTGTCCGGCTTCCCTTCGGCGGTCCCACCAGTGGCAATGGAGAGCCCCCCCAGTGAGACCGTCCTTTACCCGGCGCGATGGACTGACCATCGCCATCTGCCTGGCGGTGCTTCTGGGATTGGCCCAATGGGTGACGACAAAGGACTCGGCGCCCGCACTGGATGAGGTGCTGCTCGATGGGCTGGGCCGCCTTCTGGCCGGCCCGATCGGTGTGCTCCTGCTACAGGTTTATCGCCTCAGTGGCGTTGGTTTCACGGCCGTGCTGGTGGTGGTGGCCCTTGTGTTTCTGTTCCTGAAACGCTGGTGGAATGACCTGAAGCTTCTGGTGATGGCCACAGGCGGCATCCTCATGATTGTGGATCTTTGGCTGAAACCCTTGTTTGATCGGGCCCGCCCCCATGCCAAATTGCTTCCTGTGGATGGGAGAAGCTTCCCCAGCGGCCATGCGGCCGGTTCGATTGCGTTCTACTTCGCCATGGTGGCCATTCTTTCGCTTCACTATCCCTATCTCCGCCGTCCCCTGATGGTGGGGGCCACCCTCTGGGTGACCCTGGTGTGGCTCAGCACCCTGGTGGCCCGGGCCCATTGGCCGTCCGACCTGCTGGCCGGGGGCGTGGTGGGTTTGGCCTGGCTCACCATCTGTCTGGGGTTCTGGCGCCCCGGGGTGCGGTCATGACCACCCCACCGATCCAAGGGCTGGCGGATTTGCGGGGTCATCGCACCGCGCCTCCCCTCACTCTCCAGCAGCGGCTTTTGCTCCAGGAGGAGCTGCGCCAACGGGTGGCCGCCTGTGATTGGTGCACCATCGGAATCATGGCTCCAGAGTCGGGGGAGGCACTGGCTTGCCTCCAGAGTTTTGAGCAGGCCCTTGGCTGGCCCCGGTTGGGGGTTGCCGACAGCGACGAACGTCGCGCGATCCGTGGACCGGTGTTTCTCAAGGGGCATCAGCGCACCGGGAAGGTGGGGCTTCGGGCGGAAGCCGGTTTAGGGGAAGGTGTGTTGGTGACTGGGCACAGCGACACCAATCCTGAGGTGGAGGACACCTGGGGACCCCTCCCTCTGGATTTCTTCACCCGTCCACCCTCCCCAGGCTCTGAACCAGGGGCCACCAGTCTTTAGGCTGAGCGGCTGTGAATAGGCAGGTGTTCCTGCTGGCCTCCCTCCGATGAACGCTCCTCTCCTGCGCATCGCCTCCCGACGCAGCCAGCTGGCGATGGTGCAGACCCATTGGGTGCGAGATGCTCTCCTGCAAGCCCATCCAGGCCTGGAGATCCGGATTGAGGCCATGGCCACCCAGGGGGACAAGATCCTGGATGTGGCCCTTGCCAAGATCGGCGACAAGGGATTGTTCACCAAGGAACTGGAAGCCCAGATGCTGGTGGACCGGGCCGATATTGCCGTGCACAGCCTGAAGGACCTTCCCACCCAGCTTCCTGAGGGCCTGATCCTCGGCTGTGTGACCGAGCGGGAGGATCCAGCCGACGCCCTTGTGGTGCATGAGAAGCATCGGGACAAAACCCTGGAGACCCTTCCTGAGGGCAGTGTGGTGGGAACCAGCTCCCTGCGCCGGCTGGCCCAGCTGCGCCACCATTTCCCCAATCTCACGTTCAAGGATGTGCGCGGCAATGTGATCACGCGCCTGGAGAAGCTGGATGGGGGAGAGTTCGATTGTTTGATCCTGGCCGCTGCAGGCTTGGGCCGGCTGGGCCTGGCCGACCGTATCCACCAGCGGATTGATCCCTCGATCTCCCTCCATGCCGTGGGTCAGGGGGCCCTCGGCATTGAGTGCCGCGATGGAGATGAACGGGTGCTGGAGCAGATCAAAGTGCTCGAGCACCAACCCACCGCCCGACGTTGCTTGGCTGAGCGTGCCTTCCTCCGTGCCCTGGAGGGCGGCTGCCAGGTGCCCATCGGGGTGAACAGCCGCTTTGACGACCAGACCCTCGTTCTGACCGGCATGGTGGCCAGCCTGGATGGTCAGCGCCTGATCCGGGATGAGGTTCGCGGGGATGGGGCCGACCCGGAGGCAATCGGCATCGCCCTGGCGGACGCCCTGCGCCGGCAGGGAGCCACGGCCATCCTGGAGGAGATCTTTGCCACCGTCCGCCCCGGCACCTGAGCCCCAGCCCTTCCAGTGGGGCCTGGTGGGATGGGCTGCCCTGGTGGGCACCTTGACGGGCCTGGCCATCGTGGCTTTCCACGAGCTCCAGGGCTTCATCAACAATTTTCTCTACGGCCCCTTTGTGGAGGGGTTGCTGGTGATCGGCCGTTCGCCCGCTGCGGCGGGCCTTGCCGAGTCCGGCGGCCTGGATCTCCCCCCTCTGGCCCCGGATGGGGGAACTCCGTTGAAATCCATGCTGCAGCTCGGCCTGGAAGGGCTCGGATGGTTGGCCCCCAGTGCCCCAGCTCCTCTCCCCGAGCCCGTCAGCAGTTCAAGGGATCCCCTCACTGATTGGCTGGCCCTTTGGCCGGTGGTGGTGGTGCCCACCCTCGGCGGCCTCGCAGTGGGTGTGTTGCGCTGGCTGGCGGGTTCCATCGGCCCCGGCATTCCCAGCCTGCTGGCCATGGCGGATGGGGCGATGGCCGCAGCCCCCCGCCTCCCTTTCCTTCGTTTGGTGGCGGCCTCCCTGAGCCTGGGCAGTGGGGCCTCCCTTGGCCCGGAGGGACCCAGCGTTGAGAGCGGGGGCAACCTGGGCCTGTGGGTGGCCAGCCGATCCGGTCTCACCCCCCAGTCCCAGAAGGCCCTTGTGGCCGCGGGCATAGCGGCTGGTCTGGCGGCCGGCTTCAAGGCACCGATCGCTGGTGTGTTTTTCGCCTTTGAAGGCAGCTTCAATGCGATTCAGAGCCGTCCGAGTCTGCGGGCCGTGTTGGTGGCGGCCGTGGCTTCGGCTCTTGTGACGCAGTTGGTGTTGGGCGATTCGCCCATCCTGCGTCTGCCCGCCTACCAGGTGAGGTCTCCCCTGGAGCTGCCCCTCTATCTGGGGCTGGGATTGGTTGCCAGTCTGGTGTCGCTGGCGCTGGTGCGCCTGTTGGCCCTGGGTCGCCATCCCCGGGTGCTGCGCTTTGTGGGCCAGCTGCCTCCCGGCCTGGCCACCGCCCTGGGGGGAGCCGCCGTCGGCGGGTTGGCCCTGCTGTTCCCCGAGGTGCTGGGGGTGGGGTACGACACGATTGAGAGTCTGCTGGGTCAGGACGAGGCCATTCCCTTGCTGACCCTGGTTGGGGTGATCGCCGCCAAGCTCCTGGCCACCACGATCAGCAATGCCTCAGGCTTCGTGGGCGGTGGTTTTGCTCCAGCCCTGTTTCTTGGGGCTGTGCTCGGCAATGTCTACGGTCAGCTGCTTGGGGCCGGTGGGCTGAATCTGCCCGTGGCCGAGCCGCCCGCATACGCCATGGTGGGGATGGCGGCGGTGCTGGCCGGCAGCGCCCGGGCCCCGATCACGTCGATCCTGCTCCTGTTCGAACTCACGCGCGACATCCGAATCGTTCTGCCCCTGATGGCAGCGGCAGGGTTGAGTGCCGCTTTGGTGGAACGATGGCAGGGGTTCCAGTCGATCGATCTGCTTGGCCGGGATCTGATGGAGGAGCAGCGCCGCAACCTTGTGGCCTCGATCTCCGTGCTCGAGGCCCTGGAGCCGGAAGCCCCCCTGGTGCTCCCGGCCTCAACGTCCACATCCAGGGCGCTGGATCTGTTGATCGAGGTGCATGGCCATTGCCTCCTGGTCACCGACCAGGGCAAGGCCATCGGGGTGGTGAACCTGTCGGATCTGCAACGGGGGCTTCAACGACAGAAGCAGGACTTGACGCTCTCCGAGGCTGACAGGGCGTCCACTCTTCGGGATTGCTTGCGGTCGGAGATGGTCTGGCTCCCTGGAAGTGCCACCCTGGATCAATTGGAAGACCAGTTGGTGCCGGGTGGTCTGCGCCAGGTTCCCGTGTTTGACGTATCCGCTCAACGCGAGGCTCTGCTCCCCGTTGGCCTGCCGGCAGGCGGATTACCCGAATCCAGACTGCTGGGGCTGGCCAGTCGCGATGGGATGGCCAGGGCCGTGGCCCGTACCCTTCAAAGAGTGGAATCGTCGGATGCGGAAATCAAGGCCTCCGCCACCGGATCGGCCTGAGACAACAGCCTCAGGATCCGCTGCAGGTCGAGGTCGGACAACTCACCGTCATCGCCCCATTTCAGGGCTGTGCTGTTCAGCTGGTCGGTGGTATGGGCCTCGCTGCAGGTCTCAGACATGGTTAAGGCGGGACTTGAAATGGCCCGTTTCGCTTTGGTTCGAAAGAGATTAGGGGGTGTCACCTTCGCAGAGGAAGGGTTTGAGGAGGATCTGCAGAATCTTTTCCGGTGTGCTTACAGGGCCGGAAACGGTTCGCTTCCCAGGGGTGGGATGGGGCGCCCTGCGGTGGCAGAACCATGTTCTGGCAGGTGATGTCCCTACGGGAAACCTCCTCGAGCTCAAGCCGCAGTCGGGCCAGGCGGGTGGCTGTGCGGTCGTGCTGGATCACCCACAGCAGGGGCACAAATATCAGGGAATAGCCAAGTGTGGGCAAGGCCAACCAGAGACTCAGCGCTGTGCACCACTGGGGGGAGAGGTAGGCCGGGGGGCGTGTCGCGCCCTCCAAGCCCATCGCTCTTGCCCGGACAACGATTTCTTGCTCGTCAGGAGGAAGGAACCGCATGGAGGTGAACAACCTTCTGATGCAGTCTGCGGTCCGTGGATTAACAGTCCCTTAAGTGGGACATCTGCGTCACCTCACCCTGTCTCCTGCCGCACCCACTCTCAATCGCCCCCTGCTCTGGAGTGACGAACCCTTGGTGAGGAGTCGTTGCTTTCCCCTGCCGCTCGGTGGTCTGCTGTCTCCCTGCGAAGACGCCATGCCCTTCTCCTCTGCCTGGTGGCCGCCGCTGGTGCCCTGCTGTTTCTCTTCGGTCTGGGGCACACCGGGCTTGTTGATGAGACCCCAGCCCTGTTTGCTGCCTCAGCGCGCCACATGGCAAGGCACGGCGACTGGCTCATCCCCCATGTGAATGGTCTGCCGCGCTACGACAAACCGCCGCTGGTGTACTGGCTCATGGCGAGTCTCTACGCCCTGCCGGGTGGCACTTGGTGGGACCCCCTGGGCACCTGGGCCGCCCGCCTCCCCTCGGCCCTGGCCACCATCTTCACCATGGTGGTTCTGGCTGACACGCTTTATCGCTGGCCCCAGGCCGATGGCTCCCATACTGCCGGGCAGAGGATTCATCCAATCGCGCCGGCCCTTGGGGCTTCCCTGACCTTTGCTCTCAGCCCCCTGGTGCTGGTGTGGGGCCGCACAGAGGTGAGCGATGCGCTCTTCATGGCCACCCTTTCCACCAGTCTTCTTCTGGCCTGGCGCAGCTACGCAGCGGAGAGGGGTGCCTGGTGGCCCTGTTGGGGGTGCCTGGGCCTGGCGGTGCTCACCAAAGGGCCCGTGGCCCTTGTGCTTGTTGTTCTCACCTGGTTTCTGTTTTGGCTCCTCGGCGCTTCTGCAGCGCGGATGCGCGAGCGGCTTCGTCCCCTTTCGGGCCTCGCCCTCACGCTGGGAGTGTCCGTTCCTTGGTACGGGATAGCGCTGTGGCGGGAGGGTCAGCCCTATTGGGAGAGCTTCTTCGGATATCACAACCTGCAGCGCTACACCCGGGTGGTAAACAACCACGAGCAGGGGTGGTGGTATTTCCTGGCGATGCTTGTTCTGGGGAGCCTTCCCTTCACGCCCCTTCTTCTTCTGTCCTTGTGGCGCACCCTTCGCCAGGCCCGCTCCTCGCTGCGTGCCCCCCACTCCCTTGCGCGCTTTGCCAGCGCCTGGTTGCTGGCCGTGTTGCTGTTCTTCTCCGCGTCAGCCACCAAGCTCCCGAGCTATTGGTTGGTGGCCACTCCAGCGGCTGGGATGCTTGTGGCCTTGGCCCTTCGACCCAGTCGGATCGGGTCTGAAACGGGTGCCCTTCGCGCCCTTGCCATCTCCGCAGGTCTGTTGTGGAGCCTGTCCGCCGCTCTGGCGGCCTCACCCCTCTGGTTGGCCCAGATTCATGATCCCACCTTGCCAGGGCTGCCGGCCGCCCTCACCAGGACACCGGCCCTGGCTCTCGGGGCGACCATCATGGTTGTTTCGGCCTTTCTCTTCGCAGGGTTGGCCTCCCTTCAACCCTCCCGGCGACTGGTGCAAGGCGAGGTTCTACTGCTCCTGCTCGGACCTCTGCTGCTTCTGCCGGTGTGGAGAATTGGCGACCAGCTTCGGGGATCTCCCATTCGCCATCTGGCTGCCATCGCCGAGGCGGAGAGAGCCGATCATGAAAACCTCGCCATGGTGGGCTTACGTCAACCATCGCTGCATTTCTACAGCAATGCCACGGTGATCTTCGAAGGCCGATCGCAGACCGCCTTGGTCAATCTTGCTGATCGTCTGCGGAGTGAGCAGAGGCCGGGCTTATCTCCCGGCGGCCAGCAACCAACCGTCCTTCTCGTGATTGATCGGGACACAGCTGAGCAGCCCCATTGGCGGGACAGGCAAGGATTGGAAATGGCAAGAGCTGGGATCTACCAACTTTGGAGGCTGGACTGTGCATGGTTGGAACGAAGGTCTTCAGATCTTCAGCGCCGCGGTGTGGATCCCAACTGGCGGGATCCACGACCAGAGCGCTTCTGATCACACAAAGACAGAGCCCACCGGGTTCACCCCCAGCCCAGGCAGGGCCCCGGAGAACCCGGTCAGGTTGATCAGGAGATCGTTGCTGTTGTTTCTGGTGGCGTTGCCATCGTTGATGAACAGATAGGTGCCGGCGATGGGTGCCCTGGTGGCTACCACCAGGGCAGCCCTGTTGGCGCCGAGGGCCTGGTTTCCGGCAAGGGTGCCATTGGCGTCGCTGAACACGGAAGTGGCCAAAGCGGACAGGGTGGTGGCGGTGCTGTTGTTGCTGGCGCGGGTGAAGCCCGCCGGTGCCGGCAGGTTGCCACCTGAGGCCGTGAAGAGATCGATCTTGTCGGAGCCGAAACGGAAATCGGTGATGCGATCGGGAGTGGTGAGGGTGGAGTGGCTGTAGTGGAAGCCAAACACATCGGGGCCAACGCCCCCCGTGAGGGTGTCGTTGGCTTGCAGGCCATCGATGAATTCCGCGATGGCCGTGCCGGTGATGGTGTTTCGGGCGGAGGTACCAATGCGATCGTCGTTCAGGATCGTTCCGGTGACGGCGCTGGGGGTGCCAAGGGTGTAGCCGGAGCTCGCGAGGAGGCTGAGGGCAACGGTTTCGTTGGCCTCCTGGTTGCGATCGCCGGTGGGATCAACGCGAAGGCTGGCGGTGGCGGAGCCAGCAGCAAAGGTGATGGATTGGGTGGCGGGCAAGGCGGGGATGCCGGTGTAGTCGATGCCACGGCTGGCGGTGCCGCCCACGGAGTAGTTCACCGTCAGTGGACGGGAGGTAGAGCCGCTGCGGGTGAAGGTGTAGGCGAGGTTGGTGGGTCCGTCCTCTGTGACGGAGGCATTCGCGAGCGAAAGGCTGATGGAAGGAGGCTGGTCGTCGTTCTGGATTCGACCGTTGGCAGTGGCCCCTCCTGCCAGCAGGGTGCCCCCCACCGGATTGGAGAGGCTCACGGTGAAGGTTTCATCAGCCTCGAAGACCCGATCGCCAGCCACATTGAGAGTGATCTGCTGACTGGTTTCCCCCGCCGCCAGGGTGGCCACCCCAGAGGGGAAGGCAGATCCGGCGAAATCGAGAGCATCGGTGGTGGTGGAGCCGGTCACGGTCCAGGTCACGCTCACGGCAACGGAGAGATCACCCTCGCGTTGGATCGTGAAGGTGAAGGGGGTGGAACCGCTGTTGCCCTCCGCCTTGTCGGCGGACAGGGTACGGAGAGACACGGTGGCGGGATCCACCACCGTGTCCGCCCGTACGGCAAGGTTCTGAAGGCGCTGGTCGAGGGCTGCAGGGGTATCCGCCTTCGAGTAGGGAGAAGCCTGGCTCGTGGTGGCCCGCAGATACTCCGCCAGGGCGTCCTGCTCGGTTCCATCCGGTGAGAAGGTGGCGAATCCGGTGGTGGTGGTCTGCTGGAGATCCACCCGGTTGAGCCCACTGAAGCTGGGGAACGGGTACCCGTCTCCGCCGGTACTGGCCCCGGTCGCCCCCACCAGGAAGTTCAGGGTCACCATTCGGAAGGTGCGAGTCGGATCGCCCACCAGGGCGCCGTTGCGCACGATGACATCGGTGCTGAGACCGGCTCCGTTCTCAATCGCCATCGACACCACCCGGCTGCCCTCCGGTCGGGTGAGGTCGTAGCTGAGGGAGAAGCCAGCGATCTGAGGGAAGCGGCCCTGGCTGGTGCCGGCCCCCACCAGCCCGTGCTCCACGACCTGCCGGAACTCTGCGGCTGTGAGGGAAACCAGGGTGAGGCTGTTGTTGAAGCGGAGAGAATTTTCAATGTCGAGAGTCGACACACCGCCCGTCGGCTTTCCGGCCCCTAGGTTGGCGACTGGCGGACGCTTATCGCCGCTCACCACATCGGCTGAGCCGATCTGGGCACGGATGCCGCCACCGTTCTTGAAGGACACCACCACCGAGGGATCCACCAATCGGGCATAGCCCAGATTGGCGTCGGCAGTGAGATTCCCCAGGTTGGTTTCCTGGTTGCGGACGAAGGCGCGCTCGCCCTCGAGATAAGCGCTGGTGTAGCCCCAGATCTGGCCATCCTTGGCTTCAATCACATCCTGCACAGCCCCGGTGAGCAGGGCAACTTTCCCCCCCTTGGTGCCGGCGGCAAAAGCGGTTGTGGACAGGTCGGCCTCGACCACGTTCCACGCTTTGGCCACGTTCCCTGCAGTGGCTGCATAGGCCCCGTTGATCAAGGTGTCGAGGCTGTCCAGAACCAGTTCACCGGCGTCGTTGAAATCCACCACCAGGCGGCCCAGGTAGGTGTATTCGTTGTCGGTGTTCACAATCAGGGTGGTGCCGCCATCCGCGCCGCTCGTCACGATCGGGTAGGCACCCGAGAAGTTGGCGGTATGGCCACTGAACGTGGCCGGCACGTCGTTGGCATCGCCAAGCCGGGTGTTCGATCCACCGGCCAGAATGATGTCCACACCCTTCAGCAACGGCGCGAGCTGCTGTTCGTATGAAAGCTGTTGGAGGTGAGCCATTAGCACGATCTTGTTCACCCCCTGGGTGGTGAGATCGTCGATCACTGGTTGCAGTTGGGAGGCCAGCAGGGCCATGTCGTTGGTTTCAGCGCCATCGCCTGTGAAGCCCTTCACCTCCACTCCCCCCGTCGAGCTGATCTGCTCGAGGATCTGGGTGGTGGCCCCCACCAGGCCGATCTTCTGGCCCCCTTTTGTGACCACCGCAGAGGGCACCAGACGAGCCTTAAGACCGCTGGCTTCCTCGAGGCCGGTGCCCACCGTGTTGGTGAAGCGTGCATTGAGGTCGGCGTCCCCACTGAAATCGAGATTGGCTGAGAGGTAGGGGAATTGGGCGCCAACCCAGCTGCCGGCTGGGTTGATGGCATCCCTGAACACTCTTGTGCCCAGGTCGAACTCGTGGTTTCCGATGGTGGAAGCCTCGACGCCAATGAGGTTGTGGATTGCGATATCAACTGCGGCTATCGGCTGGTTGCCACTGATCGTGGAGCCCGTGGTGGCATTCAGCTCATCACGCACGCTGAGATCGGTGCCGCCATTGAGGAAGGGCCCGGGGATGAAGTTGTCGCCACCCGCCAGAATCAGGGTGTTGGGCACACTGCCGTCAAAAGCATCCACCAGGGCGGCCAGGTTTGGTGCTGTTTCCGGCGCCAGCAGGCCGGCCTCCCCATCAGCCAGGTGGAGCAGCTGGAGGGTGTAGCGGCCCGGCAAGGCGTTGGTTAGCGACACCTGGTCATTGCCTTCGCTGGAGGCCACCACACCACCCACAGCCCCACGGGTGTTGGTGAGGAAGGTGACGCCCTCCACCCGCTGTGCGCCGCTGAAGACCATCGGGTTCGCCGCGATCACCTGGTAGGGATCGGTGATGTCGAAGATGGCGATCACGCTGTTTTCTGTGCGCTCCAGAGCCACAAAGGCATAGCTGCGGCCATCCACCGTGGCCACTTCCACCATCTCAGGTTCGGTGCCCTTGTCGTCATCCCGGTTGACAGGCCGCTGGCCAAGGGAATTCGCCAGATCCTCGAGCGCCTGTCCGGAATCAAACACCACATTGCCCTTGTCATCAAAGATGCGCAGGGAGCGGGAGCCGATGGTGGTGGCCTGGTCGATTTTGCCATCGCCGTTGATGTCGCCCGTGTCGTTGAGCAGGTTGAGACGGGTGCGGGCAATCCCAGTGGCTGTCTGGAAGGCCGTGTTGAGCGCTGCCACGCCTGGATGGTCGCGGAAGGCTGTTCCGTTGATCACCGTGGTGGCGTCGGCCCGCGTCAGATCGACAAAAACATCACCCACATCGGGTCGGTATTCACGTGAATCTCCTTCACCGGCTGCCAGGAGGAAGCGTCGACCCAGGGGATCGGTGTAGGTGGCGAGGCCATCAGGCATGGTGAGCCCAGCCACGGGTAGCCCGCTCAAGGGGCGGTATTGGTTGCCGCCACCGGCGGTACCGTTCACATCACGGTCGGAGCTGTCGAAGCCGGCGCCGTTGAAGCTCACCACTGTCAGGGCGTTGCCACTGGCGCCCTCGGTCCCGAAGTCATTGTCGTAGGACACCACAAGGGCACCGTCGTTGCGCAGGGTGAGGCCTTCGGGCTTGTCAAAGATGGTGGTGCCGCCGATTGAGGGCAGGTTGAACAGCTCTCGCTTGGTGGCCAACCGGATGCCAGCGGTTGCCAGGCGGTCGGCGCTGGAGGTGCTGAAGATCGAAGGAGTGGCAGGGTTGCTGTCGTGGTCGATCAGTTCGCGGGTGTTGCTGAGCAGCTCAGGCGCCTCCACTCCGAGTGCATCGTTCCAGCTGGCCAGGGTGAGGGGCAGTGTGTTGGTCGCTCCACGCAGATCAACTTCATACACATGCTTCAAGCCCGTGAGGCTTCTGGTGCTGTCGCGTTCCATCACCAGAAACACGCCACGGGCGGCGTCGAAGGTGACATCGCCGATCTTGTCCTGGCCGACGCGACCACTGAGAAGGTATAGGTGCTCCTTCACCGGCGTGCCGGTGGCAGGATCAATGGCCAGGATGCGGGTGAGCTCCGAGGTGCTCCGGCTGGCACCGGTGCCGTTGGTGTCCTTGTCGAGAGGGCTCTGCATGAAGGCATACAGCAGACCATCGGTGGAGTTGTAGGCCATGCCCTCGATGCCCCGATTGCTCCAGCGGTTGCTGCCGTAGATGGCCGGCAGGCTATCGATGGTTTCACTGCCGATCACGGTGCCGTGCTGGGCCTGCAGCTGGGCCTTCTGACCTGCAGGGATGTAGCGCTGGATCAGGTTGCCGGTGCTGAAATCAAACAGGGCGATCTGGCCCCTGTATTCATCGCCCACGGCAAACACTTTGCGGGCGGTGCCGCCGATGGTCACTGTCAGCACGGAAACGGTTTCGGAGTCGATGCCGAACGGGTCGTAGGGCAACGGGTTGTTGCCGGAATCCACTGGGATGTCGTCTTTCCCCTCCAATTGCGGCAAGCCAGTGAGGGGTGTGCCGTCGGTGCGCTTCAGGCCAATGCGACTCAGTTCGCTGACAGCGCCTGTGCCCCTGTTGACTCCTAGTTTGTAGATGGTGGGCTGGAAATCAGGGTCGAGAAATTGACGCTTGCCAGCGACCAGACCTCCATTGGGCCCTCGGTCTGTGTTGGCGTAGTAGATGTCGAGATTCTCTCCAGCCACTTGTTCGGTGCCGTCGAACCAGAGGCCGGAAAGGCCCCCAGCCTGAACGCCAGTCGGCTGGTTGGCATTGCCGGCGGCGTATTCCAGTGTGAAGCTGGTGTTGCTAGCGCTGGCTCTGCCACGGCTCCAGTCCTGGATGCCAGCGGAGAAGATCTCCTTGACGACAGGCTCAGTTGCGGTCAGGTCCAGTACGGCAATGGCATTGTTCTCCTGCAGCGAGATCCAGGCGGTGTTGCCGTCGGTGCTGATGGCAATGGCCTCGGGCTCCATATCCTGGGCGACGTTGGTGGTCACGCCCAGGCGCTGGCCGATGCGCACGCCCCGGTTGATCAGCTCGGCTCGGCGGTTCTCCCAAGTTCCAAAACCCACCGTCTTCACATCAGATTGCGTCGGCGCCGCAGGTGTGGCAGCCAGGAACCCACTGGTGTTGATCACCGAGATCGATCCCTCGGGATCAATGGTGTACGGCGAATCGGGCTCGCCTTCGTTGGTGACCAGCAGCTTGCGGCCATCGCTGCTGAATTTCACCATGTCGGGCAGGGCACCCACCGTGAGAGTGCTCACCGACACCGGCAATGCCGGATTTCTGATGTCGAAGAATTCAACAAAGCCTGGGTTGGTCTTGACCGTGTTTTGAACAGCGACTGCTAACAGGTTGCCGAACACGGCAGCGCTCTGCAGCGTCTGAAAGGGG
>JBEIGX010000008.1:0-27105 GCA_040381675.1 Aphanothece sp. | reverse complement strand
ACTCGACCACGGTCAACTGCGCGATCTGCTGGAACAGCTGAGCAAGAGCGACATCCAGGAATTTCGACTGGAAGGCCAAGACTTCCGCTTGGAGGTCCGTCGCAACCTGCCCGCCAGCGTGATGGGCGTCCCGGCCCCTGTCCAGCCCGCAGCCCCAGCAGCCCTCCCGGAAGCGGCCCCCTCCGCCCCCTCTCCGCCGCCGGCCGCTGCCGCCAGTCGCAGCGACCTCCAGGCGATTACGGCCCCGATGGTAGGCACGTTCTACCGATCGCCTGCTCCTGGCGAGGATCCCTTCGTCGACTTGGGCACCCGCATCAAGGCCGGCCAAACCGTCTGCATTCTCGAAGCCATGAAGCTCATGAATGAGCTGGAGAGCGAGGTGGCCGGCGAGGTGGTCGAGATCCTTGTCGAGAATGGAACCCCCGTGGAGTTCGGGCAGGTCCTGATGCGCATCCGTCCCTGAGGATTCCGCCTCGGTCCCCTGGCCATTCACGCGCCCTAACCGAGTTCCCAGGCCGTTTCCAGGGCGGCCACCATGCTGGCGCTGCGGGCCACGCCCCGTCCGGCGATCGCAAAGGCCGTCCCATGGTCGGGTGAGGTGCGCAGGAAGGGAAGCCCCAGGGTGGTGTTCACCGCTCGGTCAAAGGCCAGGAGCTTGACGGGGATCAACCCCTGGTCGTGATACAGCGCCAGGAATCCGTCGGGCCCCATGGTCTGCTCCTGCCAGGCCAGGCCCGCCTCCAGCCAGCAGGTGTCTGGCGGCAGCGGACCCTCGAGCCGTGCCTCTGGGTGGCGCGCCTGCCAGCGCCTGAGGCAGGCCTCCAGCCAGGTGTGCTCCTCGTGCCCCAGGGCACCCGCCTCTCCCGCGTGGGGGTTCAGCCCCGCCACCACCAGCCGTGGCTCAGGCTGGAACCGCTGGCAGAACGCCAGCAGACGATCTAGCTGCAGGCTCACCAGATCGGGGTTCAGGGCGGAGGGCACCCGGGCCAGGGGGATGTGGGTGGTGGCCAACAGGGTGTTGAACCGCCAGGGTCCCTGGGCTGGCCGGGCGGTGAAGAGCATGGAGGCCTGGGCCACGCCGCAGAGCTCCGCCAGCCGTTCCGTTTGGCCCGGATAGACGTGGCCGGCGGCATGCCAGCACGCCTTGGCAATGGGGGCCGTCACCAGGGCGTGCCCCTGGCCCCCCTGCACCAGCTCCTGGGCCCGGGTCAGCCAGTGAAAACTCGCCGCACCGGAGGCTGCCGATCCCTCGCCCACCGTCACCGGGTGCTCCAGGGGCACATCCACCACCGTCAGGTCGGCTGGATCGGCCAGGGGGGTGTCGCCGTCCAGCTGCCGCAGGGTGGCATGGGTGCGCTCCAGCCATCTGCGGCAGCCGACGATCACCACGGGCATCGAGGCCAGCGCTGGACTGGCCAGGGCTTTGAGCACCACTTCTGGACCAATGCCCGCAGGGTCACCCAGGGCAATGACAAGGGGGGAGGACTTGGGTTTCGATGGAGGGGTTCCTATGGAAGGGGCACCCATGATCCGGTGGCTGCTGGTGGGGCTGTTGCTGGTTGGGCTGGGAAAGGGGCTGGAGAGGGGCTGGCTGCTGATTGATTGGCGTCGGATCGGTCAAGATCTCAACATGCCCTCCCTGGGGGAGCCCCAGTCTGGCTCCCAGTCGGCCCCGCAGCCCTCTCGGTAGCCCTCTCTGTAGCTGGGGTAACGCAGCTGATATCCCAGCTGTTCGCGCAGCAGGCGGCTGTCGGCCCGGCGATTTTCCATCCAGAAACTCCTGGCCATGGGGCTCATGGTGCTGGCCACCTCGGTGAAACGCTCCACGGGGGGCAATTTGCAGTCCAGCAGGTGGGCCGCGTATCCGAGGGTTTCACTGGAGGGACAGGGCTCCTGATCCGCCAGGTTGAGGGTGGCGGGTCGATCCGTGGCGGGCAGGGCCAGGCAGTGCAGGAGGGCACCCACGATGTCATCCACATGGATACGGGAAAACACCTGGCCCGGCTTGTGGATCAGGCGGGCCTTGCCCTCCCTGAGGGCCTGGAAGGGGCTGCGGCCAGGCCCGTAGATCGCCGGCAGCCGGAACACCTGCACCGGCAGGGAGCTCTCGCGCCAGCCCTCCTCGCAGATCAGCCGGGCCTGACTGCGCCCCTCGGCGGGGTTTCGGGGGCTCTCTTCATCGACCCATCGGCCTCCGTGGTCTCCGTAGACCCCCGTGGTGGAGAGCACGCCCACCCATCTGGGCGCCAACTGGAGCGTGCGAAGGAGGGGGAGGACGGGGTCGCTGCCGGTCCGATCCGGTGGGATGGTCACCAGCACATGGCTCACCCCTTCCAGCTCCTGGGCTCCTGGAAAGATGCCTGCGGAGGCATCGAAGCGCACCCAGTGCTGGGGCTCGAGGGCCTGGGGCGGGGAGGGCTGTCGGTGGGTGAGGGTTACGGGAACGCCCATGGTCTGCAGGACACTCCCCAATCTCAGGCCCGTGTACCCGCCCCCAAAGATGAGCATGCGGTCCACCCGCACCGCATCGTTGACAGCACTGCCGCGAATCAGTACATTTGTATTAGTGCTTCGCTGATCCATGGCCACCCTGCTTCCGCCCATTCTGTTGCCCGCCCCCATCTCCCTGGTCCCCCCGGTGGGTTCTGTTCACGCCACCTGCTGGTCCTCCAGGCCCAAGCGGGAAGCCCCCCAGATGGCCGGGGGTCCTGGGGGATCGGGGGGGCGAGCGGCAGCGCGCTCAGGGGTTCCTTTGTTTCTGGCGGCCGTTCTGGTGGCCGCTGCCCTGCTGGTGGCGCCCGAGCGGCCCCACGATCAGGAGGCGATCTGCCAGCGCCATAGGGGTGAGGTGGCCTGTCGGGTCTGGTGAGGGTGCAACGTCTCCAGGGCCCCAGGCTGGCCTTGGCCCGAGCGCTCCTTGGGTTGGCTCCAGGCCAAGAGGCGCTGGGCCAGCCGCAGATCTCCCTCGGTCCAGGCTTTTAAGGCCATGGCCCGCCTGGGGTCGTAGAAGGTCTGGCGGCGATACCAGTGGAAGGCTTCGTGGTCTCCCTTGCTGCCGTTGCAGCGCAGGCAGGCAGGCACACAGTTTTCCGTAATGCTCAGCCCCCCCAGGCTTTGGGGTCGGATGTGGTCGATCGATTGGGACGGCTGGCCGCAGTACAGGCAGCAGCGTTCCGTGAGGTGGTGAAGGGAATGGCGCCAGCGGCGGGCGTGGGATTTGGGGCAGAGGTCTTCCAGGAAAACACCATCCCTGGCCAGCATGCCGATGCCTCAGTTGTACCGAATTTTGCCCCTGGTGTTTCCTCTGGCAATGTGTCGCTGACTGCTGTTTTTCTGTTTGCTCACCCGCCGGGGCAACGCTGTTGAGATGCGGCTTGGGGCCTCAGGTCTGATCGAGGTCGTCCTGCCCTTTGATCCGGTCACCTTTGCCCAGCTCGGCACTCTTCGACCCGCCGGCCGTTGGCAGGCGGGTCGGGGTTGCTGGCAGTTTCCCCTGGAAGCTGCCGCGGTGCTGAGACAAGCCCTCCATGGGCGCTTTCCCCAGACGGCTGAACTGCAGCAGTGGTGTGAATGGCTGGATCAGCCCCTCCCCCCCTTACCCACCCATCGCGAGCGGGTGGCGGCGGCCGCGCTCCACGATCCCCTGGCCGATGGCCGCACCCTTTTTGCTCACCAACGGGCCGGAGCTCGTTGGTTGCTGGCCCGCCGAGGGGCGGTGCTGGCCGATGCCATGGGACTGGGCAAAACGCTCACCGCCCTGGCTGCGGCTCGGGCGATGGTGCGCCTGGCCGATTGCCGGGTGGTGGTGGTGGCGCCGGCCGGGTTGCATTCCCACTGGCGCCAGGAGGCCTTGGCCCTTGGACTCGCCCTGGAGCTCCACAGCTGGGCGCGCCTGCCCCGGGAGTTGCCCCCCGCCGGTTGTGTCCTGCTGGCCGATGAGGCCCACTTCGCCCAGAACCTTGCGGCCAGGCGCACGCAGGCTTTTCTCAGGCTGGCCCGCCATCCCCGGTTGCGGGCCGCCTGGTTGCTCACCGGCACCCCCATGACCAATGGTCGGCCGGTGCAGCTCTTTCCCCTGCTGGCGGCCATCGGCCATCCCCTGGCAGCGGATCAGCGCCGCTTCGAAACCTTGTATTGCCAGGGGCACTGGCGGGAGCAGCGGGGCACGCGCCACTGGGACGCCCAGGGGGCCACCCGGTTGGAGGAGCTGCATCGCCTCGTGCGGCCCCTGGTGTTGCTGCGCAGCAAGCAGCAATGCCTGGATCTGCCGCCCAAGCACCGCCGCACCCACCCGGTGGAGCTTCCGCCGGCGCAGGCGCACCGGTTTCAGAAGCTGGTCGACTCCGCTGTGGCCGACTACAGGAAGCGGGCGGCCCAGGGGTTGGTGCGCAGCGATGCGGAAACTCTGGCCATCTTCACGGCCCTGCGGCAGATCGGGTCCCAGGCCAAGGTGGCGGCCGTGGTTGCCCTGGTGGCTGAGCTGATGGCCCAAGGGGAGGCCGTGGTGGTGTTCACCGGGTTTGTGTCCACAGCTCGGGCCCTTGCGTCGGCCCTCACCTGGGAGGGGCAGGATCCCTTGGCCCTCACCGGTGGGGTGCCGCCCCGCCAGCGCCAGTTCATGGTGGATGCCTTTCAGGAGGGGCGCAGACCGGCCCTGATCGCCACCTTTGGCACAGGGGGATTGGGCTTCACCCTTCACCGGGCCCGCCATGTCGTTCTGGTGGAGCGGCCCTGGACGCCCGGAGAGGCGGAACAGGCCGAGGATCGCTGCCACCGGATCGGCATGGGCTCCAGCCTGACGAGCCACTGGATGCAGCTCGGAGTGGCCGATCAGCTGGTGGACGACCTGCTGGCCAGCAAGTCGGCGCGGATTTCCGAGGTGTTCACTCCCGCACGCGCGCGGGCCAGAAGGGAGCTACCGCAGCGGATCCGTCACTGGCTCGAGCGCTGTTGAGGGGCCTTCCGGGTCGGCTGGCAGCTGGCGAGACGGAGCTTCAGGTCCTGCCGCAGGAGCTCATCCACCGTGCCTGGCTTTGCGCCCTGGGCCAGGACCTGGGCCCGGAGGATGTCCCGGCAGGCCGCTGGGCTGTCCTGGTTGAGGGTGTGGAGCAAAAACCTCTCATTCAGGGGAAAGGGATCCTTTGGGAAGGCCGCCACCACCTCATCGCAACGGGCGATGGCCTCTTTGACCTTGTCCACCTCCAGCCCCCGCAGGCAATCTTCCCGATTCGGTTTGGCCTTGGGGAGGGGCTCCTCCGCACAACCGACCAGGCCTCCCGCCATCAGAAGCAGGGAAAGCAGCAAGAAGGGCAGGCTTAGGGCTCCACCACTGGGCTCAGTTACCGAAGCGCTCACCGCGTGTCATGCCACCTTGACCAGCTTGACTGCTCGGCTGGACCGGCAGGGCTGTGGGACCCTCGCTGGCGGCGGGGACCTCTTCTTTGGTCACCACCCGGGAGCTGTAGAGATCGCCCAGGTAACGGCCGCAGTTGGGGAAGGTGTTCGGGTTCTGCACCACCGCCTCGGTGATCATGACGGCGGCGTGGGTGGGGGAGGTTTTGAACATGCTGGCGCTCTGCCGCTTGATCAAGGCGTAGGCCGCGGCCCAACTCACCTCATGACTGTTGCCGCTGCTGCGCATGTAGCAATACACCTGGGCTCCCTTCACCCCGGGGGGTTCGGCTTGGGCCAGGGCGCCTGGGCCACCCCCCAATCCCGCTGCGCCCACGCCTAAGAGCATGGCCAAAAAAGCTGGACCAAGCCTGAGGGGCCGGAGGAACCTGGGGACCATGGCTGGAAAAAATGGACGATTTAACCTATCGAGTCCAGGCCATCTGTCCAGGGTGGAAGCTGTTCAGCCTCCCGGCGGCAGGCTCGGTCCCGTGCCCGGTGCGATCAACCGCACCACCAGGGGGAGCACCAGCAGCACGGTGATCAACCGCAGGGCATGGAGGGCGGCCACGGCGGCCCCAACCCCGAATTCCGCCCCTACCAAACTCATGCCACTGATGCCTCCCGGTGCGGCTCCGAGCAGGGCGATCACGGGATCAATGCCGAGGAGTCGGCTGCACCAGAGCCCCACCACCACTCCGGTGAGCACCAGTGTGACGGTGATCAACAGCGCGGGTCGCCAGAGATGACGCAGTTCAGCAACGGTGCTGCTGGTGAGGGTGGTGCCGATCACCGTGCCGATGGCGATTTCCAGCAGCGTGCGGGTACCCAAAGGCCATTGGGCGATCTCCACGCGGCCACTCATGCTCAACAACCCCGCACCCAGCAAGGCGCCGGCGAGAGGGGCTGCAGGAATGCCCGTGCGCAGCGCCAGCAATCCCGCGGCACAACCGGCTGAGGCGTAAAGCAGCAACGGCCAGAGAAGGTTCATGCCTGGTGTGACAAAGGGGGGTATCCAAGTTTGCTGGCACGTCCACAGGCCCGCTTGAGGAAGCCAGGGTCGTGTGTTGTCATTCGTCCAAGACTGCAGAACCCTCATGACCGCGTCATCGGTTTCCTTCCGCATCACCAGGCACACGGAAGATCTGGCCCAGACCATTCACGCTCTCTCCCAACGGGTGGTGCAGCTGGAACAGCGACTTGCCGGACTTGAGGACCATCTCTCCAAGCCAGAAGAAGAGGAGAGCCTGTCGTCTGAGCAGCTCACCAGCCTGGCCAACGTGGATCAACTCCTGCGCGATTGTCGGGAGCTCCTGGCTGTGGATTCCCTTGAGGGGGAGCCGGCTCCGGTGAAGGAGGCCACCCCTCTGGCGTCCCGTTCCCATTCAGAGGACGACGAGTTGGAAGACGTCGCTTGACCCCCACACCGGCCTCGCCACCCCTGGTGAGAAGTGTCAAAATGGGAAGAAAGCGACCATGTCTTTTCCTCTAACCCCTTCCTCCTGCACGGCTGGTTATCCGGGGGGTCGCCAGGGATCCGGGTCAGCTCCCCGTTCCAATTCCTGCCATCCCTTGCCGATGGAAGGGGAGCATCAATTGGAAAAGCTCCAATTTGCTCTGGCCATTGCCCTGACCCGTGGGGATGCCCTTCGTTCCAGCCAGCTCCGAGAAGCAATTGCCCAACTCGGCGAAAATCGTGAGGAGCCTGGCACCTAGGGATCGGATGTCTGATTCGCTGAGAACAACTTGACAAATTGAGGGTGCTTTTTTCTGGCGGCGCATTAAGATAAGAATGTCTTTTGACACGGGCTTGCGGAGGGTAGGCCTCGCCAAGTCCTTTTTGTGAATCATGGGGTTCATCCCCACGGATTCCTCCGTTCTGATTCAACTGTTCGTCAGATTCCTTCGCCGCGACACGCGTTGTTATGGCCGCCCTAAGTACGCCAACTGTTTCGTCTCCATCCTCGCGCCGCACGACTCACCATCCTGCAGCTCCCCTGGAAGCATCAGAGCGCCTCCATCTGCTCCATCGAGCAGAGGTCTGTGATCAGCAGGCCCGGGAGAGTGCAGATGCGGGAGATCTCACCGCTGCAGCCCGACTCATTTTGCAAGCCCTCGATTGTGAGCGACGGGCTGGTGGTCTGGGTCCTCAGGTTTTGCAATTGATCAAGCCCCGTTAGAGCTGATTCAGGGGACATGCACCCAGCCCACCGCCACCGCGAACGCCACACCACCCATCGGATCGGTTGGCTTCGGGCCATGGTGCTTGGCGCGAACGATGGGGCGATCTCGGTCGCCAGTCTGGTGGTGGGAATTGCAGCGTCAGGGGCGGCCCGGCCAGCCATCTTGCTCTCTGGATTGGCAGCCACGGTGGCCGGGGCGGCGTCCATGGCTGCGGGCGAATTCGTTTCCGTGCAGAGTCAGGCGGACACCGAGCAGGCCGACCTGGCGCGGGAGCGGCAGGAACTGGTGGCCAATCCCTCGGGAGAGCTGGAGGAACTCACCGGCATCTATGTGGAGCGGGGGTTGTCGCGGGATCTGGCCCGCCAGGTGGCCGAACAGCTGACCTTGCACGATGCCCTTGGCGCCCATGCCCGCGACGAACTGGGAATCACGGACGCCCTTCGGGCCCGGCCGATTCAGGCCGCCCTGGCCTCGGCCGGCAGCTTCTGCCTGGGGGCTCTTTGCCCTGTGCTGATGATCCTGCTCAGTCCGGCCGGGCAGATCGTGCAGGCCACCACCGTGGTGGCCTTGATCGTGCTTGCTGCCTTGGGAGCCCTGGCGGCCCATGCGGGTGGGGCTCCGATCTGGCGGTCCGCTGTCCGCATGCTCGTGTGGGGGGCTTTGGCCCTGGGCCTGACGGCTCTGGTGGGCCGACTGTTTGGTGCTGTGGTTTAACGGGATCGAAGAGTTGCAACGATGAGCGCGGATTCGGTTCAGGTTGGACCCTGCATAGGCGCCTGATCAGGTTGCATCTGTCAACAGGCCAACCGCGCTCCATTCCATGATCCGTCGTTCCATCGCTGGCTTGATCGGCATCACTGCGGGGCTGGGATTGATGGCGATTCCTGCCCATGCCCAACAACTGCTGGAACCCATCACGGCACAGTTGTCTGCTGGCGCGACCTATGGGTTGGGTGTGGGATCCGCCGTCGACGTGCTGTGGAATGGTCGCTGGTATCCCGCCAGAGTCCTACAGGTGAGGGGGGCCAATCAGTGGCTGATCACCTACGACGGCTACAGCAGTGCCTGGGATGAAGTGGTGGGTGTGGATCGAATGCGGTCGCGTCAAAGCCACTCCGCGACTCCCTCGCATGGCTCCGGCGGTGGATCGGGTTCTGGGATCCTGTATCCGAGCACCCATTGGGATCAAACAGGTCAGAACAATCCCATGTGGATCAATCCCTACAGCGTGCCTGGTTATTAACCTGCGTGTTTGGGCGCCAGGCCCTGCCTGCAGAGTGCTTGTGAACTCCTGGCTCAGAAGCGATAGAGGAGCTTGGCGCCCACTGGAGTCAGCCATAGGGCTTCATCGCTGGTCAGCCTGCCGGTAGACAGCATTACGCTCCCGCTTGCCCACCGCTACAACCAGCACCAGCAGCTCCCGATCCCGCACTTCGTAGACCAAACGGAAACCAGCGGCGAGGAGTTTGATCTTGTAGCGATGACTGGATCCCCGCAGCTTGCTGGCTGGAATCCGCGGTTCGATCAGCCGTTCGGTCAGCTTCTTCTTGAACTGCTCCCGGATCCCTGCGCTCAGGTTCCGCCATTCCCCCAGGGCCTCGGGATGAAAGGCCAGTTCATAAGGCATCGAGGCTGACCCGCAGCGGCTCCTGGCCGTCCGCTAGGCGGACATCGGCAATGCGGCCCAGCTCCAGGTCTTCCACGAGATCCATCAGCTCTTCGTAGGCCTTGGCTGGAACGCAGTAGAAGGCCGGTTCATTGCGGTTGAGCACCGCGACCGCCATCCCTTCACCGGCCGCCACGGTGGCCATCGGGTTCTTTTTGTGTTCCGAGATGCTTACGGCAGTCTCGGTCAGCACGCGGTGCGCCATCAGGGGGACAGGCCAGCTCAGGACTGCATCATAGGTCGCGTTCCAGGTCTCGGATTCGGTCGATCCACTGCGGCGATCCGGGCCGATCAAGGACTTTCCAAGCAGGCCATGAAACGACAAGGCGGTGAGAAACCCTGTGAGAAGCTTTTGCCAATCGCGGGCATCACCTGTGTTCAGCAGTCACGATCTGGCGTGCTGCCAGCGAGTTCCAAGCAAGATGATCGCTTGAGACGCAACAAATTCTAGTGCTGGACTAAAAGCGGGTGACCGGACTCGAACCGGCGACGTTCAGCTTGGGAAGCTGACATTCTACCACTGAATTACACCCGCAGGAAGCAAGATTTGATGAATTTGTGAGTGGAAAGACTCGCTTAATCCATCCCCTCGCTTCGCTGACTCAATGTTAGCAGGGGTCTCTCGGAGGCCCCTGCCGCTTCGGGTCAGCCCGCCAGGGCGGCCGCCGCTGCCGCAACACCCGCTCCCGTGGCCACCTTCCCAAGCCCGAGATCCTGCAGGGTGGCTTCAATGGCTGCCACGGCGGTGAGGATGTCGCGGTCGCAGACGAAGCCCAGGTGACCGATGCGGAACACGTGTCCCTTGAGGTGGTCCTGGCCGCCGGCTAGCAGGATGTCGAAGCGATTTTTCACCTCTTTGCGCAGCACTTCCGCATCGATCCCTTCCGGAGCCACGGCGGTGATGGCGGGGCTCCCATGCCCCTCGGCGGCATACAGGGGCAGGCCGATGGCCTTCATGGCCGCCGTGGCGGCGCGCTGATGGCGGGCGTGGCGCGCGAAGATCGCCTGCAGCCCCTCCTTCTCCATCATCTCCAGGGCGGCCTCTAGGGCGAAATAGAGGTTGATAGCTGGAGTGAAGGGGTTGCTGTCGGCCTTGGCGGATTTGCGATATTTGCCCAAATCCAGATAGAACTTCGGCAGGTCGGAGCGCTCGTAGGCGGCCCAGGCTTTGTCGCTCATGGCCACGAAGCTCAGGCCCGGCGGCATCATGTAGCCCTTCTGGGAGCCGGAGCCGATCACATCGATCCCCCAGGCATCCATGGGCACATCCGTGGCCCCCAGGCTCGTCACACAGTCGGCAATCGTGAGGGCCGTGCCGTGGGCGCGCACGTGCTGGGCAATGGTCTGCAGATCGTTGATCACCCCGGTGGAGGTTTCCGAGTGGGTGAGGATCACCGCTTTGATGGCCTTCTCCCCATCGGCCTCCAGTGCCGCCCGGAACGCCTCCGGATCCAGGGGCTGGCCCCAGTCGGCCTTGATCACCTGCACATCGAGGCCATAGGCCTTGGCCACCTTCACCCAGCGCTCCCCGAATTTGCCGTTGTCTCCGCAGACCACCCGGTCGCCCTTGCTCAGGGTGTTCACGATGCCCGCCTCCATGGCGGCGGTGCCGCTGCCGGTGATCACCAGCACGTCATGTTTGGTCTGATGCAACCACTGCAGCTGCTCCGTGGTGCGCTTGACGATCTTCTGGAAGTCGGCGCTGCGGTGGCCGATCGGATGGCGTCCAAGGGCCTGCAGAACGGTTTCCGGCACGGGCGTGGGGCCGGGGATCATCAGGGTGAGCTTGTCCTGCATGGGGCGTGGAGGGGCGGTCGGCGCCGTGGCGCAATCGACCAACATAAAAAACCATGATCCCCCCGCCTCCCCCATCCCGTGGTTACACCCTGCCGGTGTGGGTGGCTGTGGCCGCCCGCGCTGCCCTGGGTGTCCTCCGAGGGGAGCCGAGCCAGTCCGCCTGGGCTCTGGATCTGCTTCAGGCCCCCGGCGCACCGGCCCAGCCCGTGCCGGTGCGGGCCGCTGCCCTGATTGGGGAGGGCTGGGCCTTGGCGGAAGCGTGCTGTGATCCAGGAGATGGGCTGGATCTCACCCGCGGCCTGCTGGTTTGGATCCTGGCCTCCTGGCTTCCGGTTCCCCAGCCTCGTGGTGCACGGGAGTCGGGCTGGCTGGCGCTCGAGGCTGGGGAGGGAGTGGGGGTGCACGCCGCCAGCCGGGAGATGTGTCTTTCCGCCTATGCCCGGGCCCTATTGGAGGTGAACCTTCGCCCCCTGGTGCCGGAGGGGCTGCAGCTTCGGCTGAAGGTGGTGCTGCCGGAGGGGCGGGCCCTGGCGGAGCGCACCAGCAACGCGGCATTCGGGGTCGTGGAGGGGTTGGCCCTGATCGGCACCCGGGCCGAAACCCAGGCCAGCGCCGATCCCAACCAGCTCGATCGCACTCTGCAGGACCTGGCGGCCCGGCTGGCCGCTCCGGAGTTTCAGGGTGATCTGATCCTGGTGATCGGGGAAAACGGGCTGGATCTGGCCCCTCGGCTGGGATTGCCCGCGGAGCGGTTGCTGAAGGTGGGCAACTGGCTGGGGCCCGTGCTGGTGGCCGCTGGCCAGGGGGGTGTGAGCCGGCTCCTGCTGTTTGGTTATCAAGGAAAACTGATCAAGCTGGCGGGTGGCATCTTCCACACCCACCACCACCTGGCCGATGGCCGCGCCGAGGTGCTCACCGCCTTGGCGGCCCTCGAGGGCCTCACGGGTGCCGCCCTGGATGCGCTCCACCGGGCTCCCACCGTGGAGGCGGGGTTCCTGCAGCTCGACATCACGGATCCGGAGTTGGCCGCTCGCCTGCGTACCCGCCTGGCCTGCACCATTGAGCAGCGTGTGGCCCAGTATCTGGAGCGCCATGGGGCCGGTGGGGTTGCCGTGGGGGCGGCCTTGTTTGATCGCAGCCGGCGGCTCTGCGCTGTCGGCCCCCTGGGCGCCCACTATGTCCAGGGGTGGGCCGGGTCCTCGCAGGGGGCAACCTAGGGTTGGCGTTGGCGGCCCGATCCGGCCCCAGAGCCTGGTCTGGCGCACCCTCCGTTTCCATGTCGTCCTCTCCCTCCACCGTCACCTCCACCTCGACCCCTGAGGCGACGCCTTTTGGTCCGCTGGCGGAGGCCCTCCAGGGCAGCCGGAAGCCCGGGATCGTGATCCTGGATTTCGGCTCCCAGTATTCCGAACTGATCGCCCGGCGGGTGCGGGAAACCGAGGTGTTTTCCCTCGTGTTGCCCTACACCACCACCGCTGCGGAGCTGGCCTCCCTGGCCCCCCGCGGAATCATCCTCAGCGGGGGACCCAGTTCCGTCTACGAGGAAGGAGCGCCCCTGTGTGATCCCGCCATCTGGGAGATGGGCTTGCCCTTGCTCGGGGTCTGCTATGGCATGCAGCTGATGGTGCAGCAGCTGGGCGGCAAGGTGGTGGCCGCCGGACGGGCCGAGTACGGCAAGGCCCCGCTCCATGTGGATGATCCCAGGGATCTGCTCACCAATGTGGAGAACGGCTCCACCATGTGGATGAGCCATGGCGATTCGGTGGAGTTGCTGCCTGAGGGCTTCGTGCGGCTGGGGCACACCGAAAACACCCCCGATGCGGCCGTCGCCAACCATGGCCGCCGGCTCTACGGGGTGCAATTCCATCCGGAGGTGGTGCACTCCACCGATGGCATGGCGTTGATCCGCAATTTCGTTTATCACATCTGTGAATGTTCGCCCGACTGGACCACGGACGCCTTCATCGATGAGGCGATCGCGGATGTGCGGGGCCAGGTGGGTGACAAGCGGGTGCTGCTGGCTCTCTCTGGGGGAGTGGACTCCTCCACCCTTGCTTTCCTGCTGCATCGGGCGATCGGTGATCAACTCACCTGCATGTTCATTGATCAGGGCTTCATGCGGAAGGGTGAGCCAGAGTTTCTGGTCGACTTCTTCGACCGAAGATTTCATATCCAAGTGGAATATATTAATGCTCGCCAGCGTTTCATCTCTCGCTTGGCTGGCATCACGGATCCGGAGGAAAAACGCAAAATCATTGGTGCTGAATTCATCCGTGTTTTTGAGGAGGAAAGTAAGCGGCTTGGACCTTTTGATTATTTGGCTCAGGGCACCCTCTATCCCGACGTCATTGAATCCGCTGGCACCAACATCGATCCCAAAACAGGTGAACGGGTTGCGGTGAAAATCAAGAGCCACCACAACGTGGGTGGCTTGCCCAAGGATTTGCAATTCAAGTTGGTGGAGCCCCTGCGCAAGCTCTTCAAGGACGAGGTGCGCAAGGTGGGCCGCAACCTGGGATTGCCGCAGGAGATTGTGGGTCGCCATCCCTTCCCCGGCCCGGGTCTGGCCATCCGGATTCTTGGCGAGGTAACGGCCGACAAACTGAACATCCTCCGGGATGCGGATCTGATTGTGCGGGAGGAGGTGCGCCAGGCTGGTTTGTATGACACCATCTGGCAGGCCTTTGCCGTGCTGCTGCCCGTGCGCAGTGTGGGAGTGATGGGAGACAAGCGCACCTATGCCTTTCCGGTGGTGCTGCGCTTTGTCTCGTCTGAGGATGGCATGACGGCCGATTGGTCGCGTCTGCCCTACGACCTTCTTGAGCTCATGTCCAACCGAATTGTCAATGAGGTGAAGGGCGTGAACAGGGTGGTGCTGGACATCACCAGCAAGCCCCCCGGCACAATTGAGTGGGAGTGAGGCTTGGCTCCTGTGGCTCTCGTCAAGCCAGACCTCCCGCCGGTCCGTCTGGGCTATAGACCGGAAATTGATGGGTTGAGGGCACTGGCGGTGATCGCCGTGATCCTGAATCACACCCGTTCGGAGTGGTTGCCCAGTGGCTATCTGGGTGTGGACATTTTTTTGTGATCTCCGGCTTTGTGATTACGTCCTCCTTGCTGGCGCGAGGGCGTGAGGGCGCATCGGAGTTCTTCCGTAACTTTTATGCCAGGCGTTTCAAGCGCATCTTGCCTGCCCTGGTCCTCTTTGTACTCATCGCCGGTGCGGCGATTGCCTCTTTCTCCCCTGGGGGGCCCTCAATCAGAACAGGCATGGCAGCCTTGTTTGGGCTGGCCAATATGTATCTACAATTTTATTTCTTATATCCCCTTCTGGTCTGGTTGGCAGGGGTCCCCAGACTCCATGCTTCCGCAAGAAGCTGCGCATTTCCTGATGCCAGCCCGCCTTTGGGAGATGGGGACGGGATGTCTGGTTTGCCTGGCGATGGGCCGATGTCAGTCCTGGCCCATCACCCGTATCCAGGGGATTGGTGTTGGAGTAGCCGGAGCCATGGTGGCCGTGCTTTTTCTGCCACAACCCACAAATGTGCTGTCCACTCCCCTCATCATTCTGCTGACATCGTTGTTTTTGATCGCGGTCCGCCCAGGTTCCAGTGCTTATGCCGCATTCACCCAGCATCAAGTTGTATATATTGGCCTGATTTCCTATTCCCTTTACCTGTGGCATTGGGGAGTTCTTTGTCTCAGTCGTTTGACTCTGGATGAAATTGTGGATGGTTCCCTTTCAGTATCCCTTGATTTTTTTGCTTGCTGTTGCGTCCTATCGATGGATAGAAACGCCCTTACGAAAGGCGTCCTGGTCTCCAAGGCTTGGTGGAACCCTCGCCATTGGCCTGACGGCAACAGGCGTTTCAGCTGCTCTCTTGCTTGGGGTGTCGAGTGTCTTGCGTCGTATCTCTCCGATCCAGCCGAACCCCGAGTTGGCCTACGAAACCCATCTGGTTGGTTGGTCCACCTGCGACGGCAGGCCAATCAGCCTCGGCGACAAAAAAGATGGAAATTGTTATCAGCTTGACCATCCCCCATATCCGACAAGAGTCGTTGTCCTCGGCGACAGTCATGCCGGGCACTTGGCCAGTGGTCTGCGCAGCATCATTCCGGGTCTTCCTGCATCAATGCGCTTGTATTTCAGTGGACGTTGCTTTCCCACGATCGACGCAGCCGCCATGCCTGATGCAGATTGTTCGATTGTTAATAATGGGTTTGAATGGGCGAAAAGCACGCCATCTGTTGATGTGGTTTTGTTCAGTGGTTATCATAATCTTGTTCTTCATAAGAATCGTTATCACTGGAAGGATATCGATGCTGCCCGCATGGCCCCCGGGGCGTTGGATTCCCTTGAACAGAGCCTGGGTCGCTCGATTCAGAGGTTGAACGATGCTGGAAAGTGGGTCGTGATGGTGGTGGACAGTCACGAATTAATGGCTTTGCCAGAGGACAACATCAATCCCCGTACGGGCCTCCTGCGCGCAACGGGTTCCCTCAGTGTGCCCCGTGATCAGGTGTTGAAGCGCAACAAAGCCTATTACGACATGCTGAAAAGGCTGAGGAAGCGCTATCCGGCCTTTCGGATTTTTTACACCGGCAATCATTTCTGCACGCCGACCACCTGCCGTTCTGATTGGTGGGGGCGTCCTCTCTTTCAGACCCGGGACCACCTCACCCCCTATGGAAGCAGCGTTTTGGCGGCGGAGTTGAAGCCCCTCTTGCTGCGGCTGTTGCAAGTCTCCGAGGCGTCCCGCAACCAGCCCTGAAGCTGGTCCCCGGGCTGGGCTGGCCCGGCCCGGCTGTCGCCGATACGATCGGGGACCCGAATCCGGCCCCTTGGCAGCCGTCGTACCTTCCACCGTCAGTACCGACCCGGATCTCCAGCTGCAGCGTCGCCTCCAGCAGGACAGCATCCTTGTGGGCAGCAAGACGGTGTACCTCAATCCCTTTCTGTACTGGCGCCGCTTCGACGCCAACACCGACCGCTGGCTGCGGGAGCCCGGCCAGCTTCCGGAGGAGCAGATCCACACCAACCGCTTTCGCTTCTACCCCGAGCTCGATTGGAATCTGCTGGATGACCAGGAGCGCCAGATCAAGGACGGCGCCGTGGAGATGTTTCTCAAGACCCTGGAGCTGATCAGCACTTTCAACCCAGACCTCACCGCCGGGCAGCTGCTGGAGGTGGAGCGCAAGATGGCTGTCACGAAGAAGAAATCCTTTGAGCGCTGGGTCGAAAAGGCCTATCGGCGGCGGGAGAAGTTGGTCTTGCGAGATCGCCGCCGTTTTGATCGGGAGCGTTGGCTCAGGAACTGGATGGAATGGCTGGCCTTGCCCTCCACCCGCTCCGCCTTGGTTCCCCTCAGTGGCCTGTTTGTGTTGGCCATGGCTGCGGGTTGGTGGTTGGGCAGTCACCACTTCTGCAAACCAACAGCAGCCCAACCACCTGTTGAGCTGCCTGCCCCCTGATGTTCCACTCCCTGGGGCGAGGCGGGCCAGACTGGGGAAGACCACCTGCCGTGTGTTGCGCCGATGGCTGCCGATCCCTTTGACGCCCTCCGTCTCACCCTGATGCAGGATGTGTTGCCCGTTGGCCTGGCGGTGGCAGATCGGGTGCGCAAGGGCGGGGCCAAGGAAGTGCTGGCTGCGTTTGATGGCAGCAACCCTGATCCCCTCGGTCGTCTGCGGGAAGAAGGGGAGCCAGCGGCCCGATCGGTGCGTGACAACTTGGATCGAGTTCAGCCGGGTTTGGGCAATCCTGTGATGAAAGTGGAGGTGAGGGATGTGCCTGCTGAGGAGCCCATGTCGACCCCGGCCATGACCGTTGAGGTCCCCCGGGAGGACGCCCCCCCCCAGGAGCTTCAGGAGGCGCTGCGGAGAATTTCTGCCCGGTTGAGCCTGCTCGAGCGTTGTCTGGAGTCGTCCTAGGGAGTGTCCATGCGCCTTGTTGCCCTGCCGGGAGGCACACGCCGTACGGGTTTGGCCCACCAGGCCTTCTGGCTCATGATGCTGATGCTGCTCCTGGGCGGAGCCATGGTGGCTCGCTTGGCCTGGCTTCAGCTCCTCCATGGAGCGGATTTCAAGGTCATGGCCGATGAAAATCGGATTCGCCTTATCCCCCGCCATCCGATCCGGGGGCGGTTGCTGGATCGGCAGGGCCGGGTGTTGGCCACCAACAGGCTGACCTACACCCTGGCGGTCCAACCCCGTTTCGTGAAAAAGGGCCAGTGGCCTGAACTCAGGGATGGCCTGGCCTCGCTGCTGGGGCTCCCCCGCGACACCCTGGAGGCCCGCTACAAGAAAGGGCTTGAGGCGGAAGACTTTCAGATTGAGCTGGCGGGCCCCCTGACCCCAGCTCAGGTGCTCCGCTTCCGAGAGCAGGCTGGGGTGCTGTACGGGGCCGAGGTGGCGGTCAACGTGCTTCGCCATTACCCGCACGGTTCCCTGGGGGCCCATGTGATGGGCACCACCACCAGCATCACGGAGGAGGAATATGAGCGTCTCCAGCCCCAGGGCTACCGAATCAACGACCGGATCGGCCGCAGTGGCATGGAACGGGCCTACGAAACCACCCTCCGCGGGGAATGGGGGGGGCAGCAGCTCGAGATCAATGCCGCCGGCCAGGTGCAGCGGGTGCTTGGCGACAAGCCTGCGCGGCCAGGGAAGGACATCAAGCTGACCCTGGATCTGGACCTGCAGAAGACCGCCGAACAGGCCCTTGCTGGTGTGGCCAAGGGGGCGATTGTGGCCATGGACCCTCGCACCGGCGCCATTCGGGCCCTGGCCAGCCGACCCACGTTCGATCCCAACGTCTTTGCCGATGGTCCCACCCTGAGCCAATGGAATGACCTGAACCGTCCGGAGGCGCCCATGCTCAACCGTGCGTTTCAGGGATTCCCCCCCGCCAGCACCTTCAAGATCGTCACCACGATCGCCGCCCTGGAATCGGGGAGATACAAGGAAACCTCCACCGTCCCCACCATGGGCACGTTCTGTTACTACGGCCAGTGTTATGCCGACCATGGTTCCTTCGGCAGCATCGGCTTCCCCAAGGCCCTGGCCGTCAGCAGCAACAGCTTCTATTACCAAGTGGGCTTGAAGGTGGGTCCGGAGGAGCTCTTCAAGGCCGCGCGCCGCATGGGCTATGGCAGCCTCACGGGCATCGAGATCCGGGATGAGGAAACTCCCGGCCTCCTGGGAGATCCCGCATGGAAACAGAAGGTGCTGGATGAGTCCTGGACGCCCGTGGACACCATCACCTCCGCCATTGGCCAGGGAGCGGTGACCGTGACCCCGCTTCAGATGGCACGCCTCTATGCAGCGGTGGCCAATGGGGGTTGGCTGGTCACTCCCCACCTCGTGGAGCAACCCACCGCCCGGACATGGATCGGCCTGCGGCCAGAAACCCTGCGTGCTCTGAAGAAGGGCCTGCGGGAGGTGGTCACCGATGGAACGGCGACAATCCTCAACGAACCCACCCTGCCACCCGTTGCCGGGAAGACCGGAACTGCCGAAGATCCGCCCCGGCCGGACCATGCCTGGTTTGGGGGGTATGCCCCAGCCGATCAACCCGAACTGGTCATCATCGCCTTTGGCGAAAACAGTGGTGGCTACGGCGGCACGGTGGCTGCTCCCATGGTGAAGGCCCTGCTCAGCACCTGGTTTCACGGGCAACGACCGGCCCAGCCCCGCACCCCATCGCCCGGGGCACCCTGATCGTCCCTCAGGCCAGCAGGGGCACCTTGCTGGGATGGACGACACGGGCGTAGTACCCCCTGAGCTGGTCGGTGGCGCTGCCCCATCCCCAGCGCTCGGCTTCTTCCCGGGCCGCCTGACGCAGGGTCAGGCGGGTGTCCGGGTCGCCCAACAGGATCTCCACGGCGCTCACCAGCGATGCCGGTTGGTCTGGGTCGTAAAGACAGCCGTTCTCCCCATGGCTCACGATGTCTGGGATCCCACCCCGGTTGGCACCCACCACGGGACAGCCGGCTGCCATGGCCTCCAGGAGAACCAGCCCGAGGGTTTCTGTGGAGGAGGGAAAGAGGAAGGCATCGCCGCTGGCGTAGGCGGAGGCCAGATCCTCCCCCGCCAGGTAGCCCACAAAGGTGGTGGCTGTGCCCTCGAAGAGTCGCTCCAGCTGGGGTCGGTAGGGACCGTCACCCACCAAGGCCAGGCGGGTCTGGGGGAGGGCATCAAGCACCGGGCGGATCCGCTCAATCTGCTTTTCTGCCGAGAGGCGGCCGATATAGAGGAGGAGATTGCCCGTATCGGTGTGCTGTCCGTGCAGCCGGGCCCGCATGGCGTCCGAACGACACGAGGGCTTGAAGAGTTCCGTGTCCACCCCCCGTTGCCAGAGCGCGGTGTGCTGGATTCCCTTGGCGGCCAGTTCCGCCACCATGGCCGTCGACGTGCAAAGGTTGAGCTGGGCCTGGTTGTGGGCGGTTTTGAGCAGTTCCCAGAGCAGGGGCTCCAGCATGCCCATGCCGTAATGCTCGAGGTATTTCGGCAGGTGGGTGTGGTAGCTGGCCACCAGAGGCAGCCCCCGGGATCGGGCCAGCCAGATGCCCCCCAGCCCGAGCACGGCCGGATTCACCACATGCACCAGATCGGGGCCGAACCGGTCGAGGGCATCGGAGACGGCAGGCCTGGGGAGGGCCAGCTTGAGCTCGGGGTAGAGCGGGAGCGGCATGGCCGGAACCCCCACCACCTTGGCCCCCATGAACTCCTCTGGTGCCCCTTCGGGGCAGAAAATCAGCACCTCATCCCCACTGGCCACCAGGTGCTGCACCGTTTTGGTGAGCCGGGTGACGATCCCATCAACCTTGGGGAGGAAGGTCTCCGTGAAAAAGACGATCTTCACAGACGGGCCATTCAGGCTGGAGATCCGATGGCTGCAGCCTGACGGCGCGTCCAAGCGGAGAGGCAGGGAATGCGGGAGCGATCACAGCGATCCGCCCAGCGGCGCGCCACATCCACCACTTCCGTCAGCAGGCCGTCATCGAGGGTGGTGGGCTTGAGGCCCAGTTCAATGAAGCAGCGATTGTCCACGATCAGGTCGTTCTCGATGGCCTCATTGCGCGGATTGGAGAGATAATTCACCTGCGCTCCGGTGAGGGCGGCCACCTTCTCGGCCAGGTCGGCCACGCGATGGCTCTCCGTCATCTGATTGAAAATCTTCACCCGCTCGCCATGGGTCGGTGGATGCTCCAGAGCCAGCTGCACACAGCGAACGGAGTCGCGGATGTGGATGAACGCCCGGGTCTGCCCCCCTGTTCCATGCACCGTCAACGGGTAACCAATGGCGGCCTGCATCAGAAAACGGTTCAACACCGTGCCGTAGTCCCCATCGTAATCAAAACGATTGGTGAGCCGGGGATCCTTTTCGGTCAGGGCGGTGTTGGTTCCCCAAACAATGCCCTGGTGAAGATCCGTGATGCGAATGCTGTCGTTCTTGTTGTAATAAAAGAACAGCAATTGATCGAGCGTCTTGGTCATGTGATAGACGCTGCCCGGGTTGGCTGGGTGCAGGATCTTCTCTGTGAAGCGACTGCCATCCGGCTGGGGCACCTCCACCGTGAGGTAGCCCTCGGGAATGGTGGCGCCCCGATGGGATCCATAGCCATACACCCCCATCGTTCCCAGGTGGACGATGTGGATGTCCAGCCCGCTTTCCACGATGGCCGCCAGCAGATTGTGCGTGCCATTCACGTTGTTATCCACCGTGTAGCGCTTGGTGGCGCTGGATTTCATGGAGTAGGGCGCGGCCCGTTGCTCGGCGAAGTGGACCACGGCTTCGGGTCGCTCCTGGCGCAGCAGCTCCAGCAGCTGCTCATAGTTCTTTGCGATATCGACATGGGCGAACCGAATCGGCCTGCCCCCCACCTGTTCCCAGGCTGTCAGCCGTTCGCGGATGCCGGCGATCGGAGTCAACGACTCCACGCCGAGATCAATGTCAATCTTGCGACGGCTGAGGTTGTCCACGATGACCACGTCGTGGCCGACGTCGGCCAGATTCACCGCGCAGGGCCAGCCGCAGAAACCGTCGCCGCCGAGAACAAGGACCTTCACCTCGAGACTCCTGAATGCGCGGTTGCCTTAACGCAGCAAACTACTACAGGCCTTCGGCGGATCCAAAGGTTTCAGCTCAGGCGGCTGGCCACCGCCATCAGCACCAGCACCAGCACACCGCCTCCAATGAGCAGGAGGCGATTGGAGCGTGGGGCCTCCCCTGGCTCCATCACCACCATGCGGGGTTCCTTGGCAAAGGCGTTCAGCTTGCCGCCGTCTTCCTGGGTGACCTGCATGGGGGACTTGTGAAATTTGGGAAACCTTATGGGGGGTCGCCTCTGACGTCCGCAGCCCTGCATGGTTCGTCACAGAGGAAGGCTGCGGGAGGTGCCTCCTAGGTCCCCACCCGCCCCTGGGCAGGCGAACTTGGGCTGGCCTCCGGTCGCATGGGTAACCGCCCGGCCAGGTGGGCCATGCGCCCGGCTCTGGTGGCCAGGGCCATGGCGTAGGCCATGGCCGGCGGATCCCCCGCCAGGGCGATGGCGCTGTTCACGAGGAGTGCGTCGGCCCCCATCTCCATGGCTGCTGCGGCCTCGCTGGGGACGCCGATTCCGGCATCCACAACCACCGGAACGCCGGCGTTCTCGATGATCAGGGCAATGTTGGCCGCATTGCGAATGCCCTGGGCCGAGCCAATCGGGGATCCCAGGGGCATCACGGTGGCGCATCCCACCTCCTCCAGCCGTTTGGCCAGCAGGGGATCGGCATTGATGTAAGGCAGCACCGTGAAGCCTTCCCGCACCAGTTGTTCAGCCGCCTCCAGGGTGCCGAAGGGGTCGGGGAGCAGGTGGCGCGTATCGGGGATCACCTCCAGCTTCACGAAGGTGTTGTCTTCTTGGCCCGCCAGCTTCGCCAGCTCCCTGCCCAGCCGGGCCACGCGGATGGCCTCCTCGGCGGTGGCACAGCCGGCAGTGTTCGGCAGCATCCAGATGCGCCCCCAATCGATCGCCTCCATGAGGCCCTGGTGACCCTGGGCCTGGGTTTGGACACGCCGCACGGCCACCGTGACGATGGCGCATTGGCTGGCCTCCAGGCTGGCCTGCATGACCTCCAGGGAGGGATATTTCCCGGTTCCCGTCATCAACCGGCTTCCAAACTGACGGCCACCGATCACCAGCCCATCCCCGGCGGTGGCGGCAGGATCTGTGGGCAAGGGGCACATGGGGTGTTCTGTTCCCTGTCTGATCCATCTAGTGTGCGCTGGCAGCTGCTCAACCGCGATGCCCCTGCCGGTGGCCCTGGCACCTTTTCTTTTGGCAGCCAGCCTTTCCCCTGCGGGCGGGGCATTTGTCCCTTTCACGCCCGTTCTCCCACCGGAACCCTCTGCAGAGAGGGCTGCCACCGGGGTTGAGGCCTACGACCCTGTGGGACGGGCCCAGCTGATTGCCGAACGGATTCCCCGTCACTGGAAAGGCACCTATCGCTCGTTCACGAGCCCCCAGGCCGTTCCGGCGCTGCTGGTGCTGCACCGAGTCACCCCCCTCGGTCAGATGGTGGATCTTCGCGGGCAGTTGACCCTTGCGGGGCTCAGCACGCCGGTGCAGGGAACCATCAATGCCAAATCCAATCAGCTGGATCTGCTGATCCTGGGCAACAGCATGGGGGCGATGCTTGAGCCTGGGGGCGAGTTTCAGGGACAGCAGGGTCTGTCGCTCAGTGGCTGGCTTCCAGACCGGGCCACGGGCGTGGGAGGTCGGTTGCAGCTGAATCCCGGGCCACCTCCGCCAGCATCGGCTGGAGAAGCTGTGCGAGGTCTCTGGTGATCAGGCCACTTTGTCGGTGGGAATCCCGGCGCGACGATCCAGCGATTTGAGTCGTTTCTGAGCGGTCTTGTTTCCAGGATCCTGGGCCAGCACCTGCTGGTAGGTCTGGCGCGACTCTTCCACCTTGCCCTGTTTTTCCAGGGCAAATGCCAAATTGTTGAGGGCCACGGGATAGTCCGTTTTGGCCTTGATGGCCGAGCGGTAGTGGCGGATCGCCGCAGGATATTTGTTCTGGGCTGCCAGGGCGAAACCCATGGCGTTTTCCATCAGGGCCAGCGCCTCAGCAGGAGCCTCTTCCGCCTCGGATTGCTTCAGAGCGACCTTGAGGGTGTCGGTGGCCTGGTCGTAGAGACGCTTTCGGAGTTGCACGGAAGCCAGTTCGTACAGGCTGGCCGCGTCCAAGGAGGCGCTGTCGGCTTTTCGGGTGCCGCCAAGACGGGAGAGGGTGAGCTCATCAGCCCGAACGCGCAAGATCTGTCGACCCACCGCTACAGCAGCGATGGCCAACAATCCGATCAGGCCAAGGAGGTAAGCATCCGGCAGGATGTCAAGCATCGCTGGGGGTTCCGCCGTCAGCGGATGGCGGTGGTCACCACGCTGGTGAAGGCGGAGGGGTCGGCGATGGCGAGCTGGGCCAGCATCTTCCGGTTGAGACGGATGTCAGCCTTTTTCAACCCACCGATCAGCCTGCTGTAAGTGGTTTGGTTCTGGCGGGCTGCAGCGTTGATGCGGGCAATCCAGAGGCGACGGAAGTCGCGCTTGCGACGCCGACGGTCGCGGTAGGAATTGCAGAGCGCCTTCATGACCCGCTGGTTGGCGGTCCGGAACAGACTGCCGTTGCTGCCGCGGAAGCCGCGGGCCAGGCGAAGGATCTTGTTGCGGCGCTTTCGGGCGACGTTGCCTCTCTTGACGCGAGTCATGGATCAGGGGGGAAGGGAGAAGAAAAGTAAGGGGGGTGCCGTTCAGGCGTAGGGCAGCATCAGGGCCACATTGTCGCTATCCCGTTCATCCACCACGGCCATGGTGCCCAAATAGCGCTTGCGCTTGGGGCTCTTGTGATCGAGGAGATGGTTGCGGAAGGCACGCCGGCGTACAAACTTGCCGCTGCCTGTGGCCCGAAACCGCTTGGCGGCCGCTTTGCGGGTTTTCAGCTTCGGCATCTGAGAGCACACGCACAGCCATTCAGAGTACGACGCGACTTCACCCCCCACCAAGTTTTTCTTCCAATGCCACGCCCAGCCCCTTCCCGACACGGTGCTCCCCTTCCCCCGGCCCGGCGGTTGTGGTGGCAGCCCGTTCTGCTGGGCTCGCTCCTGCTGGTGAATAGCGGTTGCCAGGCCTCCGCTCAGTTGCCTCTCCAGTGGCCCGTTGACCCCCCTCCCTCGCTGCGATCGGAGGACCCCGTCCTCTGGGTCGCCTTGGCGGCCAGGCTCGGCCCCGCAGCGCCTGGGGCCGGCGGCGCTGCCCCTCTGGTATTGCGGCCGGCCAGTGGCCAGCTCACCTTGGAGGATGGGTCCGGCCAGAGCATCACCGCTCCTGAGCTGACCCTCCACTGGGGTTGGACGCCCTTGCCCCAGCCCTTTCAGGTGCGCCGCCGGGTGCTGGGCCCTTTTGCCAGCTACGAAAGTGCTGAAGCGGCCGCCCGGCCCTGGGCTGCTGCGGGTCACCAGCCCGTGATCGCCCGACCCACCGACTGGGAGGTGTGGGCTCCCGCCGATGCCCCCGATCCCCCGGGCCGTGCCGCGAAGTTGGTGGAGCGCACCGCGGGGCGGCGGCTGCATCTGGAGCTCCGCCGTCCCCAGGGCACCCTGGTGGTGCAGGCACCCGTTCGTCTCAAGGCCCCTGGCGGGTTGCGCTGGGGAACCGGCCTCTATCGAGGCCCCTTCCGCCTGCTCCCTGATGCCCACGGCGGCTGGAGTCTTCTGGAGGAAGTGCCCCTGGAGCGCTATCTCGAGGGCGTCGTTCCCCATGAGATCGGGGCCGGGTCCCCCCCTGCCGCCCTTGGGGCCCAGGCCGTGCTGGCCCGCACCTGGGCCGTTCGCAATCGGGGCCGTTATCAGGCCGATGGCTATCACCTCTGTGCCGATACCCAGTGCCAGGTGTACAGCGATCCGGGGCTGGCCAGCCCTGCGGTGCGCCAGGCCATTGCCGGTAGCCGCGGGCAGGTGTTGGCTCTGGGAGACCAACCCATTCATGCGGTGTATCACGCCAGCAATGGTGGCGTGGCTGCGGGCCTGGAGGAGGCCTGGAGCGTGGATCCGGTGCCCTATCTCCGCCCCTTTGCCGATGGCCTTCCTGCCTTTCAGGAGAGAACTCCCCTGCCCATCAGCTCCACAACGCTGCCAGCCCTGGTCCGCAATGGACAGGGCGCCTATGGCGCCGACCACCCGCTCTTCCGTTGGCAGCGCACCCTCACCGCCGCTGGCCTCACCACCGCGTTAGGGGCGAGGGGTCTCACCGTGGGAGCCCCTCGCAGTCTCAAGGTGCTGGAGCGGGGGGCCAGTGGCCGAGTGGTGGCGCTGGAGATCATGGGCTCCAAATCCACCGTTGTGTTGCGCAGGGATGCCATCCGTCGCACCCTGCGCCAGCTCCCCAGCACCTTGTTCACCCTCTCCCATCCCCGGCCTGACACCTGGGTGCTCCAGGGCGGTGGCTTTGGCCATGGTGCGGGTCTGTCCCAGGCCGGCGCCATCGATCTGGCGCGTCGGGGATGGGCTATGGACACCATCCTCAAGCACTACTACCCCGGGGCCAGCCTCCAACCCCTGGAAGCCCTGCCCCTGGCGGTCGGTGGTGGGGGGTGAAAGGCCCAGCATTCCGGGGGCAGGCGGTTTCCCGTGCCGAGGGCCCATTGGGGCCCCTTAAGATTCCTTCAGTGTTTGGCAAGGGGATGGGCGGCGGGAGCGCAGACAATCGCCGCCGCAAGGCCGCCCTGTTGCTCCTGGCCTGTGTCGCCATCGGGGCTTTCCCCCATGGTCTGGCCCCTTGGGCCCGACTGGTGCCCGGCCTGGGTATGGCCCTTGTTTTGGGAGGCTCGGTAGCCCGTACGCTTTTGCTTCCACCTCCTTCCGTCGATCGTTCCCTCCCCGCTGGGCATGCCGACGGAGGCTCCCCCCCCGCGTTCCCTTTGGTGGATGTGGTGGTTGCGGCTCGCGACGAGGAGGCCGTCATCGGGTCTCTGGTGGAGCGGGTGCTGCGGCTGCGCTGGCCGGCGGATGCCCTCCGGCTGTGGGTGGTGGACGACGGCAGTGAAGACCGCACCCCCCAACGTCTGACTGAGCTTCAGGCTCGGCATCCCCAGCTGCGAACCCTGCGCCGGAGCCGTGATTCCGGAGGGGGGAAGTCGGGCGCCCTGAATGCGGTGCTGAGCAGCCTTAACGGGCGCTGGATGTTGGTGCTCGATGCGGATGCCGACCTGCCTCCGGATTGGCTGGAGCGGGTAATTCCCTCTGCGGAACGGGAAGGCTGGGCGGCCGTCCAGCTCCGCAAGGCGGAGGCCAACATGGCCCACAACTGGCTCACCCGAGCCCAGGCCATGGAGATGGCCTTTGATGCCTTTATTCAGGAGGCCAGGTTCGGCCGTGGCGGGGTGGCAGAGCTTCGCGGCAATGGACAGCTGTTGCGGCGGGATGCGGTTCTGAAGGCCGGGGGGTTCAATGAAGCCACCATCACAGATGATCTGGATCTGAGCTTCCGTTTCCTTCTGGCCGGGTTGCCGGTCGGGGTGATGTGGGATCCCCCTGTCAGTGAGGAGGCGGTGTCGAGCCTGCAGGCCCTCTGGCGTCAACGGCAGCGCTGGGCGGAGGGAGGCCTGCAACGCTTTCTCGATTACAACCAGCAACTTCTGTCCGACCGTCTGACGGGAGCTCAGAAATGGGATCTGGCGTCCTTTTTTGTCTTGCAATATGTGCTGCCTGTGATGGTCGTTTCCGACCTGCTCGCCGCCCTGCTCACGAGGACCCTCCCTGGATTGTGGCCCTTTCCCTTTGTGGTCTTGGCTCTGTCAGGTTTTTCCATCACCGCTGGCTGCAGTCGCGGCGGAGATGGCCCGCCGATTCCACCAGCCACGCCGGGCAATGTTCTGCTGGCGATGGTCTACATGCTCCATTGGTTTGTTGTGATCCCCTGGGTCATGCTCAAGATGGCGCTCTTGCCCAAAACCTTGGTTTGGCAGAAAACAGTGCATCAAGGAGCGTCCCCGGTGGCCGCGCCCACCAGCTCTTATTCCGATTT
>JBEIGX010000007.1:0-27741 GCA_040381675.1 Aphanothece sp. | reverse complement strand
TGGCACCCCGCTCCGCCGCCTCAAGGAGAGCCGCGCTCACCAGCACCGGCAGATGGGAGATCAGGGCGACGGCCCGGTCGTGGACCTCTGCCGCACACACCAGGGGGTGGCTTCCCACGGCTGCGGCCAGCTCCCGGACCGCCTCCAGGGCCCCTGGATCGGTGTGGGTGTCGGGGGTGATCACCCAGGGCCGTCCCTGGAACAGCTCGCACTGTCCGGCCTCCACCCCCGCCAGTGCGGTCCCGGCCATGGGATGGCTCCCCACGAAGCTCACGGTCTGCCCGTTCCAGGCGGCCAACACGGGTCCTTTCACAGACCCCACGTCTGTCACCACCGCCTCCGGCGGCAAGGCTGCCAACAGCTCTGGGGAGGGCGCCACCAACTGGTCCAGCGGGAGGGCCAGCACCACCAAGCCGCACCCTTTCAGGATGGATGGGCCGGTGCTGACCTGCTGGGCCAGGCCCCTCTCCAGGGCCCGCTCGGCGGTTTGGGGGCGATGAACCCAGGCCCTGACCTCGGCCCCTGCGGCCTGGAGGTCGAGCCCCAGGGAGCCCCCGATCAATCCCAATCCCACCAGACCCACGGGGCGGTCTTGCCAAAGGGCAGCCATGGGCCTTGCGACATCACGGTTCTCCAGCTTTCCACAGACTGTTCAGCCCCATGGGGCTGTTTACGATCCTTCGATGCTGGAAGCCTCGGCCCACCTCCATCTCAAGGCGCTGCTGCGCAGCGAGGGAGAGCCCCGTTGGCCCCACCACCTCACCCTCAGTCGCCTGGTGGCCCGGAGCCTGCGGCGGGGGGATCACACCCTGGTGGCCCTGACCCCAGGCATGGAATCCTCCTGGTGGCCGAGCCTGCTCGTGCCCCTCGCCCTGAGCGAGGCCCCCTTGGCCCTGGTGGTGAGCGATCCCCTGCGCCGCAGGCTCCTTCAGGTGGAGTGGCCCCGTCTGAGGGCCGTAGGCCTCCAACTGCCCTGCTGGGAAGGGGCCGCGGCTCCGTCCGGGGCCCGGCTCTGGCTGCTCAGTCCAGGCCAGTTGGTGCAGGCTTGGCAGAGGGGTGAGCTGGGCGATCGGCAGGTGGTGGTTCCCGAGGCGGAACGGTTGGATGAAGCCCTCTGCGCCGCCCTGGAGGTGGTGATCCAGCCGGCGGATTGGGATGGGTTGCGACGCGCCTTTCCCAGCGCCGAGGAGGCCCTGCTCTCTCTTCATGAGCGATTGAGTCGGAGGGTGTTCAGCCAACCCCGTCATCCCCATCAGTTGGTCGCTCTGGAGAGCCAGGAGGAGGTTCCCCTGCGCGACCTGCTGGCTCTCCTTCGCCCGCTGCCGGAGCCCTGGCCTCGCTGGCAGGCGGCCGCTGGCTCCGGTTGGACCAGCTGGGCCAAGGTGGATCCTGCCCTGCTCCAATGGCAATGGACACGTCAGCCCCTGGATCCGCTCCAGGAGCTCTCCGGTCTGTTCCAGGATCGCGGCATCATTCTTCTTGGGGAAGTGGCCGCCTCGGGCATAGCCCAGGCCTCCTCCACCGAACGCCGCTGGACGCCCCAGGTGGTGGTGCGGCTGGATGATCCCCCTCTGAGCGACCCGCTGCCGCTGTACGCCCCCCTGCGTCAGCCCCTGCCCAACAGCCCTCCTTTCGCTGAGCATCTTCTGGAGCATTGCCGGCGCCTTGTGCTGGGTCAGGCCGGGCTCACGGTGATTCTTCTGGACGACCGGGGACTGCGTGGAGGACTGGCCAGTGCCCTGGCGGCAGAGTTCGGCTCCCGCGTCACGGAGCACGCCACCGCCGTGGAGGGCAACGGGGTGATCTGTGCTTCCTGGCGCTGGTGGCTCGAGCACCAATCGCGCCTACCCCTGCCCTGCCAGGTGATTGTGGGGCTCCTTCCCATCGCCAGCCTGGAGGATCCCCTCACGGCCGCCCGGGTGGCGCGCATGCGTCAGCAGGGCGGGGATTGGTTCCGCGACCTGCTCCTGCCTGATGCCCTCCATCGCCTTCAGCGGGGATTGGCCTGCTTGCGCCGCAGTGGAGGTCGGGCGGCGGTGCTGGACGGGCGGTTGCGGGCTCGCACCTGGGGTCGGCAAGTGTTTCGTGCGCTGGAGCCCACCGTGCCTCTCACCCGCCTGCTGCCGGGTTGAGAGCGGGCCAAGCCCCTACGCTTGGTTCAGCGAGTCTTGCTGTGATGGGCGAAGCCAAACGCCGCGCGGACCAGGGGCTTCCGCCCCGGGAGAAGAAACCCACTGAGACATCGGCCGCCCCGAAGAAAGGTGTGGTCCAGGGGCGCTCCTCTGGAACGCCCTCCCCGCGCCTGGTCAACTGGCTCCCCCTCACCCGTGACCAGGCCGACCGCTTCGTGTCCTTGTCCACCCGGGGAGCCTGGGTGGGCATTGGGGCTTTGGTGCTGCTTTGGGTCACCGTGCGTTTTCTGGGCCCGGCCCTTGGCTGGTGGACCCTGGCTGACGGCTGAACCCTTGCTGGAGCATGGGCTGTTCCATGGGGCCTGTGCGGGTTTGGCCACGGGGCCCGCGGCTTCCCCCGCAAAGCTGAAGAAAACCTTAGGATTTGCGTACCCTGTTTTGATTGCTCATGTTTGCCCGCCTGGCTGAGCAATACCGGTCCGTTGTTCAGGACCTGGTCCTGAGTCTTCAAGCCCTGGCCCGCTGTCTTCAGGACCAGGGTCAGGTGGCTAGCTGTTACGTCTGCGGCGATGGCCAAACCCAGAGTGGGGTGTCCTTCGTGGCCGATCTCGGGGAATCCCACGTCGTCAGGTTCCTCGTTTCCGACTTCGGCATCACCTGGGTGGAGTCGCGCAACGGCCTGGAGCTCCTCAAGCTGGAGGGGGCCGATGCGATCCACGAGCTTCATCGTGTGGCCCAGCAACTCCAGGCCAAGGGTGCGGCCGTGGACACCCCTGTCCCGTCGGCCAGCGAGGAGCGTTGGATCCCGAGATGAGCCCGTTGTCAAGCTGAACTCGTCGTCAAACCGAATCACTCGACAAGGGCCAGGGACTGATGTCCCCGGCCCTTGCCTTTTGGCTGTGCTTTCGGATCTTGGTCTCAGGCGGCCGGAACGGCCTCCCTTTCCACTTCTGTGGTGACTGGGTCAGCTGATGGGGAACCGGCTGCTGTACGGGCCGCCGCCGCAGCCAGGGGGCGCATCGAGTTGGCCGTCACTTCCGATCCTTCGGTGAGCTGGCGGCGGGTCAGTTGTTCGATGGTGGCCTGCTGGGTGGGGTTCTGCTCCAGCCAGGCAATCGTGTTGTCCCTTCCCTGGCCGATGTTGTCCCCCTCGTAGCTGTACCAGGCTCCCTTGCGGGTGACCACACCCGTTTCTTCCGCCAGGTCGAGCAGGCAGCCCACGGTGCTGATGCCACGACCGAAAAGAATGTCAAATTCAGCGATGCGGAACGGTGGCGCCACCTTGTTTTTCGCCACTTTCACCTTGGCCCGGATCCCGTATTCCTCGGTGCCGCGCTTGAGGGTTTGAATGCGCCGGATGTCCAGTCGCACGGAGGCATAGAACTTGAGAGCGTTGCCGCCCGTGGTGGTTTCGGGATTGCCGTAGGTGACCCCGATCTTCTGACGCAGCTGGTTGAGGAAGATCACGGTGCAGCCGGATTTGCCGATGTTGCCTGTGATCTTCCGCATGGCCTGGCTCATCAGACGGGCCTGGCTGCCGACTGCCAGATCGCCCATCTCTCCCTCGATTTCAGCTCGGGGGGTGAGGGCAGCCACGGAGTCGACCACGACGATGTCGACCGCCCCGGAGCGCACGAGCTGGTCGACGATTTCCAGGGCCATTTCGCCCGTGTCCGGCTGGGAGACCAGCAGGTTTTCGATGTCCACTCCCAGCGCTGCCGCATACACAGGATCCAGGGCATGCTCCGCGTCCACGAAGGCCGCTACGCCGCCCCGGCGCTGCACTTCAGCGATGGCATGCAGGGTGAGGGTGGTTTTACCAGAGCTTTCCGGCCCATACACCTCCACGACCCGTCCCTTGGGGTAGCCGCCACCGAGGGCCAGATCCAGGGTGAGGGCTCCGGTGGAAATGGTTTCCACCCGCATGCGGGAGGCATCCCCCAGGCGCATGATCGACCCTTTGCCGAAGTTGCGCTCGATCTGGTTGAGCACCAGGCCAAGGGCCTTGTCGCGCTCGGAATTGGCAGCCGATGGGGAATTGGCTGCGGCAGAGGAGGTGTTGCCGTTGAGGGAAGCGGCCTTGGTGTCAGCTGGCATGGTTGGCAGAACGGTGGAACAGGCCGCGATGGCGAAAGGTGGGGGCAGGAGCTGGATGGCAGCTGGATGGCGGTGGCAGCGGACGCCTTTGCCTCAAGCCATGGTGCGGTCTCATGGAAGCCAGTGCCACCAGAAGAGACCAGCGTCACAGCCGCATAAGTGAACCCACCTTAGTACTGACGTACTCTACACGTGCGTTCCCACTCTGCCAAGGGGGTCTGGAACAGCTCGGGCGTGAGCCAGTGAATTCCGAGCTCTTCCAGGCCTTCCCGATCCCCCGGTGCCAGGTAGCCCCAGGAGGCCAGCAGGCAGCGCACGGTGCCCAGTCCCGCGCTCTGGCGAACGAGCTCCAGGGTCGGCCGGCGATCCTCCACGAACCAAAGGGGCCGCAGGGCGCCGTCTGCGCCGGGTTGTTGCTCCAGAAGGGAGAGCAGCACCTCCGTCTTGCCCCCTGCCTCGTGCCCGTAGAGGGCCACCGGCCGGAGTTCGGCGGCCCTGAGCAGCTCACCGGTGAAGGCCTCTCCTTTGGTCGTGAGCACCACCCAGGGGGCCTTGTCCTGCTCCAGCTGCTGCAGGCGCTCCCGCACCCCCGGATAGAAGTGATGGCGCTCCAGCCAGCCTGGCCGGTCGGTGGCGAGAGCCTCCCGGCGCACCTCCTCAAGCAGGGCCTGGAGCGCCTCGGAGCTCTGTCCCCACCGGGCCTGGGCGGCAGCCAGGGCCTCGGGGTAGGCCCCCAGGAGGCTCTCCACCGACCCATCGGACCGGCCCAACTCGGCGGCCACCAGCACCATTTCCCAACCCTTGTGGATCAGGGGGCGGAGTTGCCGGAAGGCGGGGGGGATGTCCTCAGGCAAGCGCAGGGGCGGACCCTTCTGCTGCCCTTGTCGCTCGAGCTCCAGGGCTGCCCTGCGGGCCGACCACCAGTATTCCTCCATTCCATCGACGAGCACGCCGTCGAAGTCGAAGACAAGAAGAGGGAGCTGCTGCACCCGCACCGATGGGCTGATGGAACTGGGCCGCTAGGATTCGAACCTAGGAATGGCGGGACCAAAACCCGCTGCCTTACCGCTTGGCGACGGCCCATCGGTTGGCTGAAGAGACTTCAACCAGAGCTGATTCAGCCGGATTGGCTTCCACCCCGAGGGGTGTTGATCAGCACCCAGTCAGTAACCCACAGCGGCCGGTGCTTCGTCAACTGATCGGCCTCCCCGTTGACCTCAGGCGGGGACGACCCGCAGCCGCTGCTGCTCCCCCTGGCCGAACACGGCGCTTCGCAGGCGGTAACGACCCACGAGCTCGGCCTGCATGGCCCGCACCCGCTCGCTTCGGGGCAGCAGCTCCACGGGCCTTCCCTGGGGTAAAACGACCTGCTCCACGGCCAGTCGGCACTCCTCCATGGCTGCATGGGCGTCATCCAGCCTCTGGAGCTGGCCCGGCGTGGGGCCCGTCTGGGGGGCGGACCCATCTTCCGAGCGACGCTGCACCAGCCGTTCCATGGCCCGCTGCAACTGGTGCGGGTTGTCGGTTTTGATGACGAGGATGGGCAGGCCCAGGGATTGGGCTCGGCGGCGAATCGCCGGGTCCTGCCCCAGGTGGCCCCGCACACTGAGCACCGCATCGGCCTGTTCGGGATCGGCCACAACCTCCACCGGCAGGTGGCGGGCCCGTGCGGCCTCCTCCAGTTGGCCCGCACTCACGCCCACCCCACAGAGCCTCAGGGGGGGGAGGGAAGCCATCCGGCGGTGGGCGGCGGGTGCGGTGGGATCGGGCAGGGGCTTGGGAGCCAGGCTGCGGGTTTCCAGGGCGCGCCGAGGCCTCGAATCCTGAGGGGTGTCGTCCCGCAGGGGTAGCGGCAGGGCTCGGCTGGGGTGTGTGTCCCGGATCTGCACCTGGCCATCGGTCCCCACCTCCCGGATCTGGGGCCGCGCCGCCTGGCCCCGCAGCAGGTGATCCACCGTGGCCGCCACCTCTCGATGCACGAGCCAGCGGTGGCGGCTGTGCATTTCCACCGCCAGGGGGAAGGTGGGCTCCGCGGCCCGCTCCAGCACGGTTTTCTGACTGTGGCGCCGGCGGGCCTCCTCATCGCCCAGGGTCACCGACTGAATGCCCCCCACCAGATCGCTGAGGGTGGGGTTCTTGATCAGGTTGGCCAGCTCGTTGCCGTGGGCTGTGGCCACCAGCATCACCCCCCGTTCGGCGATGGTGCGGGCGGCCTGGGCCTCCAGCTCCGTGCCGATCTCATCGATCACGATCACCTCGGGCATGTGGTTTTCCACGGCCTCGATCATCACCTGATGCTGCAGCTCAGGCCGGGCCACTTGCATGCGCCGGGCCCGTCCGATGGCCGGATGGGGAATGTCCCCATCGCCGGCGATTTCATTGCTGGTGTCGATCACCACCACCCGGCGCAGCAGGTCGTCGGCCAGCACCCGCGCGATTTCCCGTAGAGCTGTGGTCTTGCCCACCCCGGGGCGGCCCATCAGCAGGAGGGATTGGCCCGTATCCAGGAGGTCGCGCACCATGGTGACGGTGCCGAAGACGGCCCGACCCACCCGGCACGTGAGGCCCACCACTTCTCCTGTGCGGTTGCGAATGGCGCTGATGCGGTGCAGGGTGCGCTCGATCCCGGCTCGGTTGTCCTCGCCGAAGCGGCCGATGCGCTCCAGCACCCCAGCCAGATCCTGCCGCTCGATCGGAGTTTCCCCAAGGGCGATGGCCGTGCCCGGATAGCGGGCCTCAGGGATGCGCCCCAGATCCAGCACCACCTCCAGCAGCTGCTCCCGCCGTTCTTCCGTGCCCAGGGCGCTGCGCACTCGCTCCGGGAGTACCTCCAGGAGGCGATCCAGATCATCGGTGATCCGTTGGGTGGAGACGAGGGAGGGGTTGGGAAGGGAGGGAACGCTGTCCAGAGCCGCCTGGCGATCACACCCCTTCTTTTTAGCGGTCCTGGGGGGGGCGACGGGTATCGGTTTGCCGTCGCTGGGTCCAGGGATGCACCAGAGCCCGGGCGATGGCGAGGGCAGGCGTCAGCAGATCGGGGAGGTCGAGCAGTCTCCGTCCACGCCCCTGGGCCTCTTGGAGCAGGACCTGCAGGGGCTGGCGGGCCACGCTGCCGAAGGCCACCCCCGCCACAGGGGGACTCCCGGCGGGAAGGCCCTCCACCAGGGTCAGGGTATAGGGGTTGGTTCCACCGGCCAGCTGGAGTGGCCCGGGGGGGGCCAGGGGCCCAACGGTCTGCAGCAGGCGCACGGCGGCATGGGCGGTTCCCATGCCCACATCGCCGCTCATCGGACGACCGTCGAGTTGCCAGAGGGGCCGCAGCCCTGCGGCCCGTACCAAGGAATAGTGCTGCCAGAGATCGCGGGCCAGCGTGGCGGCGCTGGGGGATTGCCCTCCGCTCCCCCGGCTCTCCAGGCCGCAGCTCACCGCCAGCCGTTGCAGGGGAATCCCCGCGCTCCGAACCTGCCGTAGCCGCTCGGCAAAGGCCTCGCCACGCCCGATCTGGGTATGAAGTTCCACCGCGTCCGGCCGGAGGGCCGCCAGCAGGGGGCCGACGGCGCTGGGTGCGAGAAAGCTTTGCCGCTCCTCGATCAGGCCCAGGGGACAGGCGGGGAGGCAGCGGCCGCAGCCATAGCAGCGCTCCGCCACCACACCGGAGTGCTCCGAAATGGCCAACGCCGGACATACCCGCTCGCAGGGGCGGGGGCAACTGGGCGGACATCGCTCAGGATCAAACCAGGCCTTGCGGAAATGGGGATCGGCCCCATCGCTAAGGCTGATCATCAGCCAGGGGATCGGAGCGCCCTGTTTCGCCGCCCAGGCCACACCGCGACGGGCGGCTGCCACCACCGCTGGATCAGCGGCCAGATCCAGGCAGTGCGCCCCGGCCAGGCTGTAGAGACCCGCCAGGTCCTCGATGGCCTGGAGATCCTGGTTGCTGGCGCCGCCAATCCATTTCACCCAGCGGCCACTGGCCAGGGCCTCAGCCGGGCTGAGCCGCGGCATGGCGTCCGGGGGGGAGAGGGTGGAAGCCGTTGTGGCTTGCGCAACTCAACTTCACTGTCGCAGGTGGAGAGGCTCTGAGGCCCGGGGGAAGGCCTTACTCCGCCCCCACCTCTGCCAAGGGTTTCCAACGCAGGGCCCTGGCGCCTCCCATTTCCACCACCACTTTCAGCCGGGGCTCCCGTTTGCAGAGCTCCACCAGGGAGTTGCGTTCGGCGGAGGAGAGCACCTGGCCCTCCAGTAGCCAGAGCACCACCGGGGTGTTGCCCTCCAGCAGGTGGCCGAGCTGGGGCTGCACCCGTTGCACCTCTCCGACAGCAGCCGTGCGGCCCACGCTCTGGTGCCCCAGGTGGGGAGGCCGTACGCCATGCAGTTGGAAGAGAAAGACTTCGGGATCCCCCAAACCCCGGGCAGACGTGAGGTGGGCCCGATAGCCGGCGGCCCGCAGGCGCCGCAGCAGTCGGGTCTCGCTGCCTCCCTCCAAGGGCACGTAAAGGGCAAGGGCCCCAGCCCGTTCCAGTTCCTGACGGAATCCCTGGCCCGTGAGCAGCAGGGGCATGGCAACAGTGCGAGTGCGGGTGAGTCTGACAAAAACCTCCCAACCTGGGTTGTTTTCCTCCGGCGCTAGGGGGGATAGGCGATGCGCTAGATTTGTCTCTTGTGCTGAATTGCTGTGCCCGTCCGCTAGCCGGGCCTCCAGTGATCAACACAGGATTGCCAGTGGTGGCAATCCTCCAGGCCAGTGTGGCTCCCTCTGCTTTCTGCACCAGGGCACCACCGGGAAACTGACGGAACCCTTGGCCCTCGTGGCCGGATTCAGCCAAGTCCCAGCCCGCTGATTCGTCTGCTAGCTCCGGATTCAGGCCCCGAGCCTGCGTCCTTGCCAGTCCCCGACATCAGCCACCCTGGGTCCCGTGTCGCCATGCGGCGCAGGCCTCAGGCTCCAACCAGCTGGCGTTCTCCCCTCCGTCCATGTCCATTGGCATTCTTGGGAAGAAACTGGGCATGTCCCAGTTCTTCGATGAAGAGGGCAGATCTGTTCCGGTCACTCTGATCGAAGCGGGTCCCTGCCGCATCACCCAAATCAAAAGTCCTGCCAGCGACGGCTACAGCGCCGTTCAGATTGGCTTCGGAGAGATCCGAGCCAAATTGGTGAACAAGCCAGCTCAGGGCCACCTCTCCCGCTCCGGCGACGAACCCTTGCGCCACCTGCGCGAAGTTCGCGTGGACGCGGTCGATGGGTTCGAGCTCGGTGGCGCCGTCACCGTGGCCGACTTCGAGGCTGGCCAGAAGGTCGACGTCCGCGGCGACACCATGGGCCGGGGCTTCTCCGGTTACCAGAAGCGTCATGGCTTCAGCCGGGGTCCCATGACCCACGGCTCGAAGAACCACCGCGAGCCCGGCTCCACGGGAGCTGGCACCACCCCCGGCCGGGTCTATCCCGGAAAGCGCATGGCGGGCCGCTATGGCGGTAAGCCTGTCACCACCCGTGGGCTCACCATCCTCAAGGTGGATGTGGCCCGCAATCTGCTCGTGGTGAAGGGTTCGGTCCCCGGCAAGCCCGGCGCCGTGCTCGACATCCGCCCGGCACGCCGGGTTGGCAGCCAAGCCGCAACCTGAGGAGGAGAATCATGGCTCAATGTGTTGTACGGGATTGGCAGGGGAAAGAGAGCGGCCAAGCCGAGCTCAACCTTGCCGTCGCCAAGGAAACCACTGCCCCCGACCTGCTCCACCGCGCTGTGGTGCGCCAGCTGGCCCACGCCCGTCAAGGCACGGCCAGCACCCTCACCCGGGCTGAGGTGGCCGGAGGGGGGCGCAAGCCTTACAAGCAGAAGGGCACCGGACGAGCTCGCCAGGGTTCGATCCGTACTCCTCTGCGCCCAGGCGGCGGCATTGTGTTCGGCCCCAAGCCGCGCACCTATTCCTTGTCTCTTAATCGCAAGGAGCGCCGCCTTGCCCTTCGCACCGCCCTGATGAGCCGTCTGGCCGACATCACCGTGGTGAAGGGCTTCGGAGACACGCTCCAGGCCCCCAAGACCAAGGAGATCACGGCAGCTCTCCAGCGCCTCGACATCGCCCCCGAAACCCGCGTTCTGCTGGTGATGGATGGGGCCAGCGAGACCCTGAAGCTTTCCGTGCGCAACCTGGAGCGGGTGAAGCTGATCGCAGCCGATCAGCTCAATGTGTTCGATCTCCTCAATGCCCAGAAGCTGGTGCTGAACGAGGGGGCTCTGGCCAAGATTCAGGAGGTTTACAGCTGATGGCTTTGCGTTTTACCGGGCGGCTCCCCGATGTGATTCGGCGCCCGCTCATCACCGAGAAGGCCACCCGCCTGCTGGAAATCAACCAGTACACCTTTGAGGTGGATCCCCGGGCTGCCAAGCCCGCCATCAAGGCCGCCGTCGAGGAGTTGTTCTCCGTGAAGGTGATTGGGGTCAGCACTATGAACCCCCCTCGGCGCACTCGCCGCGTCGGCCGTTTTGCCGGCAAACGTGCCCAGGTGAAGAAGGCCGTCGTGCGTCTGGCCGAAGGTCAGTCCATCCAGCTGTTTCCAGAGTCCTGAGGGGTAAACCATGGCAATCCGTTCCTACCGACCCACCAGCCCTGGCACCCGGACCCTGGTGACCACTGATTTCAGTGAGATCACCGGCAGGGGTCGCTTGCGGGGCCTGGTGGTGGCGAAGCACCGCCTGAAAGGGCGCAACAACCGCGGGGTGATCACCTGCCGCCACCGCGGTGGCGGCCACAAACGCCTCTATCGCATCGTCGATTTCCGGCGCGACAAGCATGGGGTGCCCGCCAAGGTGGCGGCCATCCACTACGACCCCCATCGCAATGCCCGCCTCGCCCTCCTCTTTTACGTCGATGGGGAGAAGCGCTACATCCTCGCCCCTGCGGGCGTGGGTGTCGGGCAGACCGTGATCTCGGGCCCCGATGTGCCCATCGAAGTGGGCAACGCCATGCCCCTTTCCGCGATTCCTCTCGGTTCGAGTGTCCACAACGTGGAGCTCTACGCGGGCCGCGGCGGCCAGATGGTGCGCACCGCCGGTGCCAGCGCCCAGGTGATGGCCAAGGAGGGCGACTATGTCGCTCTCAAGCTGCCCTCCACGGAGGTGCGGCTGGTGCGCCGGGAGTGCTACGCCACCCTCGGGGAGGTGGGCAACGCGGAACAGCGCAACACGAGCTTGGGCAAAGCAGGCCGCAAGCGCTGGCTGGGTCGCCGTCCTGAGGTGCGCGGGAGCGTGATGAATCCCTGCGATCACCCCCATGGGGGTGGGGAGGGCCGGGCGCCTATCGGCCGCTCCGGTCCGGTCACCCCCTGGGGCAAGCCGGCTCTCGGTCTGAAAACCCGTAAGCGGAACAAGCCCAGCAACCGGTTCGTGTTGCGGAAACGCCGTCGCACCTCCAAGCGGAGCCGTGGAGGCCGCGACTCATGATCCCCCACACCGCCCTGCCATCCGCCTGAATCGCCATGGGACGTTCACTCAAAAAAGGTCCGTTTGTTGCCGACAGCCTGCTGCGCAAGCTTGAGAAGCAAAACGCCGCCGAAGACAAGTCCGTGATCAAGACCTGGTCACGGGCCTCCACCATCCTGCCGCTGATGATCGGCCACACGATTGCCGTTCACAACGGCAAATCCCATGTGCCCGTTTACGTGACGGAGCAGATGGTGGGCCACAAACTCGGAGAATTTGCCCCCACCCGCACCTTCCGAGGCCACACCAAAGACAAGAAGGGAGGCCGCTAAGACCATGGCAACCAAAACCCCAATTTCCACCCAGGCTCTGGCCCACGGCCGCTACATCCGCGGTTCGGCTTCCAAGGTGCGTCGGGTGCTTGATCAGATCCGCGGGCGCAGCTATCGCGATGCCCTGATCCTGCTTGAGTTCATGCCCTATCGCTCCACTGGGCCCATCACCAAGGTGTTGCGCTCGGCGGTGGCCAATGCCGAGCACAACCTCGGGCTCGATCCGGCCACCCTGGTGATCAGCCAGGCCAGCGCTGACATGGGTCCTTCCATGAAACGCTTCCGTCCCCGCGCCCAGGGGCGGGCCTACGCGATCAAGAAACAGACCTGCCACATCAGCATTGGTGTGGCCTCCCCTTCCGCCTGACCCCCGAGGACTTCCGACCGATGGGACACAAGATCCATCCAACCGGCCTGCGCCTGGGGATCACCCAGGACCACCGCTCCCGCTGGTACGCCCCAAGCCGCACCTATCCCACCCTCCTTCAGGAGGACGACAGGATCCGCAAATTCATCCACAAGAAGTACGCCGCCGCTGGCATCAGCGATGTACTGATCGCTCGCAAGGCTGATCAGCTCGAGGTGGAACTCAAGACCGCCCGCCCGGGCGTCCTCGTCGGACGTCAGGGCAGCGGTATCGAGGAGCTCCGCAGTGGCATCCAGAAGACCCTCGGGGATGCCCACCGCCAGGTGCGCATCAACGTGGTGGAGGTGGAGCGGGTGGACGCTGACGCCTATCTGCTCGCGGAGTACATCGCCCAGCAGCTGGAAAAGCGAGTGGCCTTCCGCCGTGTGATGCGGATGGCCGTGCAACGGGCCCAGCGGGCCGGGGTGCTCGGCCTGAAGATCATGGTGGCCGGCCGTCTCAATGGGGCGGAAATCGCCCGCACCGAATGGACCCGAGAGGGTCGGGTTCCGCTCCACACCCTGCGGGCCGATATCGATTACGCCACCAAGGTGGCCACCACCACCTATGGGGTGCTGGGCATCAAGGTGTGGGTGTTCAAAGGGGAGGTTCTCCCCGGTCAACAGGAGCAGGTGCCCGTGGGCGCCGCTCCCAAGCGGCGGGCGAGTCGGCGCCCCCAACAGTTCGAAGATCGCTCCAACGAGGAGTGAGGGAGGTTTAAACCATGCTGAGTCCACGACGCGTCAAATTCCGCAAACAGCAGCGAGGCCGGATGCGTGGCCATGCCCCCAGGGGCACCACCATCTCCTTCGGTGAATTCGCTCTGCAGGCCCAGGAATGTGGCTGGATCACGTCTCGTCAGATCGAGGCCTCCCGCCGAGCCATGACCCGCTATGTCAAGCGGGGAGGAAAGATCTGGATCCGCATCTTCCCCGATAAGCCGGTGACGATGCGCCCCGCCGAAACCCGCATGGGTTCCGGTAAGGGCAACCCGGAATTCTGGGTTGCGGTGATCAAGCCCGGTCGCATCCTCTTTGAGATGGGAGGGCCGGAGATCACGGAGGCCATTGCCAGGGAAGCCATGCGCCTCGCCCAGTACAAGCTGCCGGTGAAGACCAAGTTCATCTCCCTGGCAGATCAGCAGGAGGTCGCCCATGAGGAGGCCGCTCCCGCTCCCGCAACTGCCTCTGCCGAGTCCTGACCATGGCCCGACCCGACATCACCGAGGTTCGCAAGTTGAGCGAACCTGAACTCAGCGAACAGATCAGCGCCACCCGGCGTGAACTGTTCGACCTCCGTTTCCAGCAGGCCACCCGTCGGTTGGAACACCCGCACCGTTTCAAGCTGGCCCGCATCAAGCTGGCCCATCTGCTCACGGTGCAGCAGGAGCGTCAGCGCTCCACCGCCTCCTGAACCCCCTGATTTCCATGGCACGCAAGGAAAGGGTCGGCACCGTCGTCAGCGACAAGATGGACAAAACGGTGGTGGTCGCGGTGGAAAACCGCTTCCCCCACCCCATCTATCAAAAGACCGTTCGCCGCACCACCCGCTACAAAGCTCACGACGAAACCAACAGCTGCAAGGTTGGCGATCGGGTGCGCATCACCGAAACCCGTCCCCTCAGCCGCAGCAAGCGCTGGGCAGTCGCTGAAGTCATCGTCAACGGCAGCACCAAGGAGAGCCAACCATGATCCAGCAGGAAACCTTTCTCACCGTTGCCGACAACAGTGGGGCCAAGCGCATTCAGTGCATCCGTGTGCTGGGCACCAACCGTCGGTACGCCCACGTGGGTGACGTGATCGTTGCCGCGGTGAAGGATGCCATGCCCAACATGGGCGTGAAGAAATCCGATGTGGTCAAGGCCGTGGTGGTACGCACCCGGGCCACCCTGCGTCGCGACACCGGGAATTCCATCCGCTTCGACGACAACGCGGCGGTGATTCTCGGCAATGACAACAATCCCAAGGGCACCCGGGTGTTTGGCCCAGTAGCTCGGGAGTTGCGGGAGCGCAACTTCACCAAGATTGTCTCCCTTGCTCCGGAGGTCATCTGAGATGGCAACGGCTACGAAGCGCTCCAAACCTGCCGAGCGCATCAAGATGCGGATCCGCAAGGGCGATACCGTCCAAGTGATCTCCGGCAAGGACAAAGGCAAGACCGGTGAGGTGATTCGCACCCTGCCCTACGAGAACCGGGTGATTGTGGAGGGGATCAACCTCCGTACTCGCCACGTCAAACCCACCCAGGAAGGGGAGACCGGACGCATCGTGAAGGAGGAAGCCTCTGTGCATGCCTCCAACGTGATGCTGTATTCCACCAGCAAGAAGGTGGCCAGCCGGGTGGAAATCGTTGTTGACAAGGACGGCAACAAGAAACGTCGTCTCAAGAAAACCGGTGAATTCTTGGAGTGAGGCCACGCCCTCTCCGCTCTCCGTTTTTTCCCCATCCCTTTCGCCCCTTCACTTCTGACCACGACCAGAAGGACTCCCCATCCCCGTTATGACACTCAAACAGCGCTATCGGGAGACGATCCAGCCCAAGTTGCTCAAGGATCTCCAGCTCTCCAATGTTCACGAGGTTCCCAAGGTGGTGAAAGTCACCGTCAACCGGGGTCTCGGTGAAGCGGCCCAGAATGCCAAGGCCCTCGAAGCCTCCATTGCTGAACTCGCCCAGATCACTGGTCAGAAGGCCGTGGTGACCCGGGCTAAGAAGGCCATTGCAGGTTTCAAGATTCGCCAGGGCATGCCCATCGGTGCCGCCGTCACCCTCCGGGGTGACCGCATGTACGCCTTTCTTGAGCGTCTCATCCATCTGGCACTGCCCCGCATCCGCGACTTTCGCGGCGTGAGTCCGAAGAGCTTCGACGGCCGGGGCAACTACACCCTGGGGATCCGGGAGCAGATCATCTTCCCTGAAATTTCCTTTGACAAGATCGACGCCATCCGGGGCATGGACGTGACGATCGTGACCAACGCCCGTAACGACGAAGAGGGCCGCGCCCTCCTCCGCGAAATGGGGATGCCGTTCCGCAGTAACTGAGCCCTCATCCGGAAACGACCATGGCCAACCACGACCCGATCTCCGACATGCTCACCCGCATCCGCAATGCGAGTGAGAAGCGTCACGAAAAAACCCGCGTGCCTTCCTCACGCCTTTGCCGCAGCATCGCCTCGGTGCTCCAGCAGGAGGGCTTCATCGCCAACATCAGCGAAGAAGGGGAAGGGGTGAGCAAGCAGCTCGTCCTTGAACTCAAGTACAGCGGCAAGCACAGGCAGCCCACCATCCGTCGCCTGCAACGGGTGAGCAGGCCTGGCCTGCGCATCTACAAGAACAACCGCCAACTGCCCAAGGTGCTCGGAGGCCTGGGAGTGGCGATCATCTCCACCTCCAAGGGCGTCATGAGCGACCGTGATGCCCGCAAGCAGGGCGTCGGTGGGGAAGTGCTCTGCTACGTCTATTGATCTGGAGAACTTGTCATGTCACGCATTGGTAAAGCCCCCATCCCCATCCCCGACAAGGTCACGGTGAACCTCTCCGGTCTCGCTGTCACCGTCAAGGGGCCCAAGGGTGAGCTCAGCCGCACCCTGCCGGAGGGGGTCAGCATCAGTCAGGACGGTGATCGCCTCCTGGTTTCTCCCACCAGTGAAGCCCGCCGTTCCCGCGAGCGCCACGGCCTGAGCCGCACCCTCGTGGCCAACATGATCGAAGGGGTGAGCCAGGGCTTCACCCGCAAACTGGAGATTGTGGGCGTGGGTTACCGGGCCCAGGTGCAGGGTAAAAAGCTCGTGGTCAGTGCCGGCTACAGCCATCCGGTGGAAATGGTGCCCCCCGATGGCGTCACCTTTGCGGTGGAGAACAACACCACAGTGATTGTTTCCGGGGCTGATAAGGAGCTGGTGGGCAATGAGGCCGCCAAGGTGCGTGCCATTCGGAAACCTGAGCCCTACAAGGGCAAGGGCATCAAATACGAGGGGGAACGGATTCTGCGGAAGGTCGGCAAGACCGGAAAGAAATAAGGTCTTACCCACTCGTCCTGTCTTACGTGTCACGTCATGTCTTCCCTCTCTCGCAAACAGCAGACCCAGAAGCGGCACCGCCGCCTGCGCCGCACCCTCGCCGGCACTGCGGCACGGCCCAGGTTGGCGGTGTTCCGCTCCAACAACCACATCTACGCCCAGGTCATCGACGACGAGGCCCAGAGCACGCTCTGTGCCGCCTCAACGCTGGATAAGGATCTCCGCACCTCTCTCCAGACCTCGGCCACTTGCGATGCCTCCGTGGCCGTTGGCCAACTGGTGGCCAAGCGGGCCCTTGCCAAGGGGATTGCCCAGGTGGTCTTTGACCGCGGCGGCAACCTCTATCACGGCCGGGTTAAGGCCCTGGCGGACGCTGCCCGGGAAGCGGGCCTTCAATTCTGATCTCACCGCTCACCATGACCGAAACCAACGACCAGCAATTTGCACCTGCCGAGATTCCGGCCGCTTCTGACGTGCCGGCTGCCGAGGGGCAGCAGGAGCGCCGTGGCGGCAAGGGCGGCGATCGCCGCGGAGGAGGGGGAGGGCGTCGGGGCTCTGGCGACCGCCGCAACCAGGAGCGCGACACCGAGTGGCAGGAGCGGGTGGTCCAGATCCGCCGGGTTTCGAAGACCGTCAAGGGCGGCAAGAAGATGAGCTTCCGCGCCATCGTCATTGTCGGCAATGAACGGGGTCAAGTGGGCGTTGGCGTCGGCAAGGCCGGCGATGTCATCGGTGCCGTCCGCAAGGGCGTGGCAGATGGCAAGAAGCATCTGGTCAAGGTGCCCCTGACCCGCACCAATTCCGTTCCCACGGAAAGCCGTGGCCGGGATGGGGCCGCGAGCGTGCTCATCCGTCCAGCCGCTCCAGGCACGGGTGTGATCGCCGGTGGCTCCATTCGCACCGTGCTGGAGTTGGCCGGCATCAAAAACGTGCTCGCCAAGCGCCTAGGCTCCAAAACACCCTTGAACAACGCCAGGGCTGCCATGGAAGCCCTCTCCGCCCTGCGCACCCACAAGGAGGCCGCCAAGGAGCGGGGCATTTCCCTTGAGCAGATCTATTCCTGAGGACCGATTTCATGACGTACCAGCTCAGTTCCTTAACCGTTAATCCCGGTGCTCGGCGACGCAAGACCCGCAAGGGACGGGGGATCGGTGCTGGCCAGGGGGCCAGCTGCGGCTTCGGCATGCGTGGTCAGAAATCCCGCTCCGGTCGGCCTACACGCCCCGGTTTCGAAGGCGGTCAGATGCCCCTCTATCGCCGGGTTCCCAAGCTCAAGCATTTCCCCCTGGTGAATCCCACCACCTACACGGTGATCAATTTGGGTCACTTGTCCGAATTGAAGGCCGGCAGCACGGTGAATGTGGACACGTTGATCAAGGAAGGGCTGCTGACGGGAGCCCAACATCCGCTCAAAATTCTTGGTGGTGGTGACCTCAAGGTGAAGCTCACCGTGCAGGCTGCTGCTTTTTCCGCATCGGCCCGTGCCAAGATCGAAGCTGCAGGTGGCAGCTGCGAAATCCTCGGTTAATTCTTTTCCATCATGGTGTTCAGCCGGGGACGCAACCCAAGCGCCTCAGAGACTTTTAGCAAGATTGCCCAGTCCAAGGGCCTGCGTGACAGGGTTTTGATCACTCTTGGCCTTCTGTTGTTGGAAAGGCTGGGAATCTTCATCCCTGTTCCGGGAATCGACCGGGTGGCCTTTGAGCAGTTCGTGAAGCAGGGAGGTGACTTCCTGATGTTCGTGAATATCTTCACTGGAGGCGGCCTGGCCACCCTCGGGGTTTTCACTTTGGGAATTCTTCCCTACATCAACGCTTCGATCATCCTGCAGCTGCTCACGGCAGCCCTCCCTCAGCTGGAGGATCTCCAAAAGAATGAAGGGGAGGCCGGTCGGCGCAAGATTGCCCAGATCACGCGCTACACCGCCCTGGTTTGGGGAATCATTCAAAGCGTGATCCTGGCTTTGGTCCTGCGTCAATACGCCTTGCCTGGGTTGCCTCCGTGGCAATTCGTCCTGCAAACCTCCATGGCCCTCGCCGCTGGTTCCATGGCAGTGATGTGGATCAGTGAGGTGATCACCGAGCGGGGCATCGGCCAGGGAGCCTCCCTGGTGATCTACGCCAACATTGTGGCCACGTTGCCACGGGCCCTGGCGGCCACGATCACCCAGGCCAAGACTGGAGACAGGGGAACAGTCACCGGGATCATCATTCTGCTGTTGGTCTTTCTGACCACCATCATCGGCATCATCTTCGTGGAAGAGGGAAGCCGGCGCATTCCCATCGTGAGTGCCAAGCACCAAGTGGGAGGTGCCGGAGGGGGTTTGCCTGCAAGGCAGAGCTACATGCCCCTCAAACTCAATGCCAGCGGCGTGATGCCCATTATCTTTGCTTCCGCCCTGGTGTTTTTGCCTCTGCAGATCGCCACCTGGACCAAGACACCTTGGCTCATCCAGCTCGCCGGTTATCTCAGTCCTAACAGCAGCATGCCCTGGATCTATGCCCTGCTGTTTTTCACACTGATCATTGCCTTCAGTTACTTCTACACCTCCCTCACCTTGGATCCGGTGGACATTGCCACCAATCTCAAGCGCAGTGGAGTGGCCATTCCCGGCGTTCGCCCCGGTTCCGCGACCGCGGCCTATCTGTCCAATGTTCAGAACCAGCTCACCTTGCTGGGGGGTCTTTTCCTCGGGGCCGTCGCCATCATTCCTTCCGCCGTGGAGGGCGCCATCCAGGTCAAGACATTTCAGGGCATTGGGGCCACCTCTCTGTTGATCCTGGTGGGTGTGGCCATCCAGACCGCCAAACAGGTCCAGACCTATGTGATCTCCCTCCGTTACGAGGGAGCCGCTGAAGCACAGGCCTTCTCCCGATCCGGCGACACACCGCCCTTTGTGGCGTAATTCCGCTCCAGACCAATAGCGCGATGAAACAACGCTTGCTTTTTCTCGGCCCGCCTGGCGCCGGGAAGGGAACCCAGGCCCAGAAACTGGCTGCTTCCCACCACCTGTTGCACCTTTCCACAGGGGATCTTCTCCGGGCTGAGGTGGAAGCAGGCACACCTCTTGGGCAGGAAGCGGAGGCCGTCATGGCCCGCGGCGAGCTCGTCAGCGATGCCCTGGTGCTAGCGATCGTCCGTCAGCGCCTCACCCACCATCAGGGAGGGTGGCTTCTGGACGGGTTCCCTCGCAACCTTCCCCAGGCCATTGCCCTGGATGACCTTCTCGAGGAGCTTCAGCAGTCGATCGAGCTGGTCGTGTTGATGGAGCTCGAGGCGCCAGTTCTCCTGCAGAGGCTGCTGGCTCGAGGTCGAGCCGACGACAACGAAGGGGTGATCCGCCACCGCCTCACCGTTTACGAGGAGCAGACCGCTCCCCTGATTGCCCACTACCGGGCCCAGGGGCTGCTTCAATCTGTGGAAGCCACGGGCACGGTGGAGGATATTGCCGACCGGATCAGCAGCTTGCTGAATTGAGATGTTGACCCCTGTGATAACATCATTGTTTGTCAAAAAGGAGAGACGCGAGCCATGAAGGTGCGTGCCTCAGTGAAACGGATGTGTCAAAAGTGCCGGGTGATTCGTCGCCACGGAAGGGTCATGGTCATTTGCCCCAACCCCAAGCACAAGCAACGTCAAGGCTGATTTCTTCAGCCCCTCCACTCCTTACGGAGTTGTCCATTCCCGCCCCATCTCGGGGCCTCCCTGCCCTCTGCATCGTTCTCCCGTGGCTCGGATCGCCGGCGTTGATATTCCTCGCGACAAGCGGGTTGAAGTCTCCCTCACCTATGTCTATGGGATCGGGCCCACCCGATCCCGCAAGATCCTCAGCAAAGCTGGGGTCAGCCCGGACATCCGGGTGAAAGATCTCACCGATTCCGACGTGCAGAAGCTGCGTGCGGCTGCCGAGTCCTTCACTCTCGAAGGGGATTTGCGTCGGGAGGAGGGCATGGCCCTCAAGCGCCTTCAGGACATTGGTTGCGTCCGGGGTCGTCGCCATCGCATGGGCCTGCCGGTCCGCGGCCAGCGCACCCGCACCAATGCCCGCACCCGTCGCGGCGCTCGCAAAACCGTGGCCGGTAAGAAGAAGTAGTCCAGCGCCACCCCTCCCTCCACCCCTTACGTCTCTCCGCACCCGCCGTCCCCACCCATGGCCAAGCCCGCCAAGAAGACTGGACCCAAGAAGGCCAAGCGCAACGTGCCCAACGGCGTTGCCCACATCCAAAGCACCTTCAACAACACGATCGTGTCCATCACCGACACGGCTGGGGAAGTCATCAGTTGGTCGTCCGCCGGTGCCAGTGGCTTCAAAGGGGCGCGCAAAGGGACTCCTTTCGCAGCCCAGACGGCTGCAGAAGCCGCTGCTCGACGGGCTCTTGAGCAGGGGATGCGTCAAATCGAAGTGCTCGTGCGTGGCCCCGGCTCCGGTAGGGAAACAGCCATCCGGGCGCTCCAGGTGGCTGGTCTGGAGATCACCCTGATCCGGGATGTCACGCCCCTCCCCCACAACGGATGCCGTCGTCCCAAGCGTCGCCGGGTCTGACCCCTTCGATCCTTCCCTCCACCCAAGCTTTCCTCCATCGCCGTGCTGCACTACCAGATCGACCGGGTTGAACATCAGATTTCTGATGATCGGGGCCAGACGGGCGTCTTCGTCATTGGCCCACTGGAAAGGGGGCATGCCACCACACTGGGCAACGCCCTTCGCAGGGTGCTGATCGGCGGCCTGGAAGGCAGCGCCATCACGGCGGTGCGCCTCTCCGGCGTCAACCACGAGTACGCCACCATTCCCGGTGTTCGGGAGGACGTGCTGGACATCCTCTTGAACTGCAAGTCCATTCCCGTGAATAGCCGCAGTCGTGAGCTGGAGATCGGCAGGCTGATGGTGAATGGACCGTCCATGGTGAAAGCCTCCGATTTGCAGTTTTCCTCCCAGGTGCAGGTGATCGACGGGGAGCGGGTGATTGCCACCGTGGCTGCCGGCCACAGCCTGGAGATGGAGGTGCACGTGGAGCGGGGTGTGGGCTACCGCCCGGTCGACCGCCATCAAGAGGACACGGGTGCCATCGATCTCCTGCAGATCGACGCGGTGTTCATGCCGATCAAGCGGGTCAATTACAGCGTCGATGAGACGGCCGTTGGCGAGGGAGGATCGGCCCGCGAGCGCCTCCGCCTGGAAATTGAAACCAATGGCAGCATCACCCCAGATGACGCCATGGCTCAGGCCGCCAACCAGCTGATCTCCCTCTTCCAGCCACTGGCCACCCTCACCGTGATGGATGAGCCCGGCCTGGAGCCCGAACCCTCAGCCGAGGCACAGATCCCCCTCGAGGAACTCAACCTGTCCGTGCGGGCCTACAACTGCCTCAAGAGGGCCCAGGTGAACTCCGTCTCCGATTTGATGGGGTTCAGCTACGAGGATCTCCTCGAGATCAAAAACTTCGGCTCCAAATCAGCTGATGAGGTGATTGAAGCCCTCGAGCGCATCGGTATTTCCCTTCCCCAAAGCCGCACCTCCGGCTGAGGTGGCTCGCCCTCCCCTTTTTTGATTCCACGTCTTTCCCATGCGACACCAGTGCCGAGTCCCCCTCCTGGGACGCCCCGCCGATCAACGCAAGGCCATGTTGCGTGGCCTCACCACCCAGCTCATCCGTGAAGGTCGGGTCACCACCACCAAAGCCCGTGCCAAGGCGCTGCGGGATGAAGCGGAGCGGATGATCACCCTGGCTAAGGAAGGAAGCTTGTCCTCCCGCCGCCGTGCCATCAGTTACATCTACGACAAGCAGCTCGTACACGCCCTCTTCGACAAGGCGCAAGACCGCTACGGCGATCGCCAAGGGGGCTATACCCGCATCATCCGTACCGTTCGCCGCCGCGGTGACAACGCGGAGATGGCCATCATCGAGTTGGTGTGATCCACGAGGGCTTCCAACGGATTGCCCTTTGCCTTCAATACGACGGTTCCGCCTTCCATGGATGGCAGCGGCAGCCCGGTCAGGTCTCCGTGCAGGAGATCCTCGAGGCCACTGTCGCTTGTCTTGATCCGGCCAGCCCAGCCAGGGTTGTTGCTGCCGGCCGTACTGACAGTGGGGTGCATGCGGCGGCCCAGGTGGTCCATTTCGATGCCGCCGGCCCCATCCCTCCCCATCGCTGGCCCAAGGCCCTCAATGGGCGCCTTCCCAGCAGCATTCGTGTGCGCGCCGCCAGTGCGGTGGACGCTAGTTGGCATGCCTGTTTTTCGGCCAGCTTCCGGCGTTACCGCTACACCATCTACAACGGCCGGCTCCCCAATCTTTTTCTGGCGCCCTGGAGCTGGCACCGCTATCAGGTGCGCCTGGACGACCAGGTCATGGCCCAGGTGCTCGGTGCCCTTCTGGGCGAACACGACTTTTCCGCCTTCCAGCGAGCCGGCAGCAGGAGGGCCCATGGCCGCACCACCTTGCAGGACGTCACCCTGCAACGCCAGGGGGATTTGATTGTGGTGGAACTCCAGGCGAGTGGCTTTCTATACGGCATGGTGCGGCTGATCATGGGTCAACTGGTGGCCGTAGGAGAGGGCCGGCTCAGCCCGGAGACCTTTCTCGAGCGTTGGCGCCGTTGTGCGCGCCATGAGGTGAAGGAGGCAGCCCCCCCCCCAGGGACTCACCCTGTTGCGGGTGGGCTATCCCGAGCCCGTGTTCCCAGAGGTCGCTTGGTACGATGGTCTGCCGCGATTCCATCTGGAACTCAGCGACCCGCCTCCTCCTGCAGTGAGTCGGGAGGTGTCTCCGTGAATCCATGCTGCGGTAAGGTCGGAAATGGCCTGACGTGCACGGCCGGCACAGGGCAACCATCCATCAGGTCCAACCCATCAGGCGCGTCCTTCCCGACGCCCACCCAGGCGCAATGAACAAGACCACCCAGCCCTCCCCCGACACCCTCGACCGTCAATGGTTCGTTGTGGATGCCGCAGATCAAACGCTCGGACGCCTCGCCAGTGAGGTTGCCCAGGTGCTGCGGGGGAAAAACAAACCGACCTTCACCCCCCACCTCGACACGGGTGACTTTGTTGTCGTGATCAACGCCGAGAAAGTGCGTGTCAGTGGCAACAAGGCCACCCAGAAGCTCTACCGGCGCCATTCCGGTCGTCCGGGGGGCATGAAGACCGAGAGCTTCGCCCACCTTCAGGCCCGTCTCCCTGAGCGGGTGATCGAAACCGCGGTGAAGGGGATGCTTCCCCACAACAGCCTGGGCCGCCAACTGTTCCGCAAGCTCAAGGTCTATCGGGGTCCCGACCATCCCCATGCGGCCCAGAAGCCTGAGCCCCTCCCCCTCCTGCCCTCCACCGCCGCCTGAGATGACCAGCTCCTCCTCCCCCGTCGTCTATTGGGGCACCGGTCGCCGCAAGACCGCCGTGGCTCGCGTCCGTGTGGTCCCCGGCAAGGGCACCATCACCATCAACGGTCGCCCCGGGGACCACTACCTCAACTTCAATCCGGCTTACTTGGCGGCTGTTCAGGCTCCTCTGCAAACCCTCGGACTGGAAGGTCAGTACGACCTGCTGGTGAACGTGAGCGGCGGTGGCCTCACCGGCCAGGCGGATGCGATCAAGCAGGGAGCGGCCCGGGCCCTCTGCGAGCTCTCTCCCGATAACCGGAAGCCCCTCAAGGTGGAAGGCCACCTCAGCCGCGACCCCCGGGCCAAGGAACGGCGCAAATACGGTCTGAAGAAGGCCCGCAAAGCTCCCCAGTTCTCCAAGCGTTAATTCCCATGGCCAAAGCCGAGATCCATCCCACCTGGTATCCCGATGCCAAGGTGATCTGCAACGGAGAGGTGGTCATGACCACTGGCTCCACCCAGCCCGAAATCCATGTGGATGTCTGGAGTGGGAATCACCCCTTCTACACAGGCACCCAGAAGATCCTCGACACCGAGGGCCGGGTGGACCGTTTCATGCGCAAATACGGCATGGGTTCCGCCGACTCCGCCACGACGGCTCAGGAGAAGGCCAAGCCCGCCGCCGCTGCAGACGCCTGATCCCTGCCCAGGTCTGCGGGCACGACTGCCGGATGCCTCAGGCATCCGGCTTTTTGCTGGCTCTGCTCCTCCCGCCGTACGGTGATACCCATGGACCCAGCCATCCTTCAAGGCCGCCTGGAGGCCACCTGTCAGGCCTTTGAGGCCCTCGAGCGCCAGTTGGCCGATCCTTCCGTGGCGGGCGATCCGGCCCAGCTCCAAACCCTTGCCCGGGAGCGGGCCCGGCTGGAGCCGATCGTGCATGACACCCACCAGCTCCAGCGCCTGGAGCGGGAGCAGCGGGAGGCCCAGGAGTTGTTGCGCCAGCCTCGGGGTTCGGCCGATGAGGAGGAGTTGGCGGCTCTGGCGGCCGAGGAGCTGCAGCTGCTGGAGGAGAGGCTGGATGTGTTGCGCCAGCGGCTCACCGTTGCCCTGCTGCCCCGCGACCCCCGGGATGAGCGCAGCGTCATGCTGGAGATCCGAGCCGGCGCCGGCGGTGATGAGGCGGCCCTCTGGGCCGGTGATCTGGCGCGGATGTACGAGCGCTATGCCATGGCCCATGGCTGGCAGGTGCAGCCCCTGAGCGCTTCGGAGGCGGAGCTGGGCGGCTTCAAGGAGCTCATCCTCTCCATCAAGGGCGACGCTGTGTACAGCCGGTTGAAGTTCGAGGCGGGAGTGCATCGGGTGCAGCGGGTGCCGGCCACCGAATCCCAGGGGCGGGTGCACACCTCCACGGCAACGGTGGCCGTGATGCCCGAGGCCGATCCGGTGGAGGTGACCCTTGATCCGAAGGACCTGGAGATCAGCACGGCTCGCTCCGGCGGTGCCGGTGGGCAGAACGTGAACAAGGTGGAAACGGCGGTGGATCTGTTCCACAAGCCCACGGGCATCCGGGTGTTCTGCACCCAGGAGCGCTCCCAGCTGCAGAACCGGGAGCGGGCCTTGGAGATCCTGCGGGCCAAGTTGCTGGAGCGGGAGCTGGCGGAGGCCGCTGATCAGGAGCGCAGTGCCCGCCGGGCCCAGGTGGGCAGCGGCGACCGCAGCGAGAAGATCCGCACCTACAACGCCAAGGACAACCGGGTGACGGACCACCGGCTGGGCCGCAACTTCTCCCTCGACACCGTGCTCGAGGGGAGCCTGGAGGACATGATCGAGTGCTGCATCGCTGCCGAGCAGAGCGCCAAGCTCGAGGAGCTCAGCCTGCAGGCGGCGGGGGTGGGGGGCTGATTGTCAGCCTTCCTCTCAGGCCCCGATCAGATATTTTTCCCACTCGCTGTTGAGGCCGTTGTCCATGCGGCGGCGCGCTTCGAAGGTGAGGCTGCTGAGGGGACGGTGCGGTTCGGTTTTGAGCTGCATGCCCGCCTCCCTCGGCGTGCGGTTGCCCTTGCGAACATTGCAAGCCAGGCAGGCCGTGGTGACGTTTTCCCAGCTGTCGGGCCCACCCCTGCTGCGAGGTACCACATGGTCGATGGAGAGGGGATCGCTGCCCGTGCCGCAGTACTGGCAGCGGTGGTTGTCGCGTTGAAACACGTTGCGGCGGGTGAGGGGCATCTGCCGGTAGGGCACCCTTACGAACTGCCGTAGGCGTATGACGGTGGGCTGGTGCAGGTTGGGTCGCAGCAGCCGTTGTCTGTCGTGCTCCAGGCCTTCGGCCTTGCCCATCAACACCATCACCATCGCCCGCTTCCAGGTGGTGATGTTGAGGGGTTCGTAGGAGGCGTTGAGAACCAGAACTTGGCCCATGGCCATAGCCCATTTGAGCCATGCTAGGGGGGATTCTGATGATGTTTCGGTGTCCCAGGCCACCGGTGCCTATCCCGATCCGGCGACCCTGGCGGCCCTCCTTGAGGGCGATCTGAGGGCGCCCGCTCCGATCGCGCCGATCCGTGGCGTGGCGATCGATTCGCGGCGGGTCCAGCCAGGCGACGTGTTCTTCGCCCTGCCCGGCCGCCACGCGGATGGCCACACCTATCTGGCCGCCGCCCTGGAGGCTGGGGCGGTTCTGGTGGTGAACCGCCGCGGCTGGCCCGTCCCTGAGGGGGCCTGCCTGGCGGTGGACGATCCTCTGGTGGCCTTGCAGCAGCTCGCTGGTTGGTACCGGCGCCGCCACATCCGCCAGGTGGTGGCGATCACGGGCAGCAACGGCAAGACCATCGTCAAGGATGCTCTCACCGCCGCCGTGGCCAGCCGGTTTCGGGTGGCCGCCAGCCCCGGCAGCTGGAACAGCCAGGTGGGGGTCCCCCTGGCCGTGCTGCAGGCGCCCCCGGGGACGGAGCTGGGGGTGTTTGAGGCGGGTGTATCCGCTCCAGGGGAGATGGCCCAGCTGGCGAGGATCTTGCAGCCCGATGTCGGCATCCTGGTGAATGTGGGCCTGGCCCACCTGGCCTCCTTCGGCAGCCGGGAGATCACGGCGAGGGAAAAGCTGCTGCTGTTTCAGGGGATGCCCCCGCCCAGGTGGGTCCTGCTGCCCAACGACCCTCTCCTGCGCGCCTTCCCCCTGCCCTGTCCGGTGGTGTATCCCCAGGAGGAGGGCCCCCGGCTCCTGGCCCAGACCCCCATCTCCAACGGCCTTCTGCTCACCCTCGCCTTTGCGGGGGAGGCCGCCCCCCTGCAGATTCCCGTGCGCACTCGCTCCCGCCCCCTGGTGGACGACCTCCTGCTGGCGATCACGGCGGCGGTGCGCCTGGGGGTGCAGCCAGACGTCATCGCCCAGGCCCTCCAGGACTACTCCTTCGGGCCCACCCGCATGGAAACCTGGCGCACGCCGGAAGGGGTGACGATCGTGAACGACACGGCCAGTTCCGATCCCCTCTCGGTGCAGGCGGCGCTGGATGGGGTGGCGGCGAGCCCCGAGGCCACGGGCCGGCGGATCTTTCTCTTTGGCGGCATGGCGGAGCTGGGGGAGCGGGAGGCCCTGGAGCACCGGCTCATTGGTCGGGTGGCCGCGGAGCGGGGTTTCACCCACCTGGTGCTGCTGCCCCATCCCGCCCAGGGCGCCACGGCCGCGGGCTGGCGGGCGGCAGCTCCAGAGGCGCCCCTGCTGGAGGTGGCCGATCCGCTGACCCTGCGGCGCCAGCTGCGGGAGCTCGCCCGGAGGGGGGATCTTCTCCTGGTGAAGGGACCCTCCGCCTCGGGCCTGGCGGCCCTGGCCTGCGATCTCTGGGAGTCGATGGCGCCCCGGCGCTTCGTGGTGGATGTGGGGGCGATCCGGGAGAACATTGCCCGCTTCCGGGCTCTCTGCGGCCCTGATGTGGCGATCCTGGCGGTGCTCAAGGCCTGGGCCTATGGCACCGAGCTGGCCCGACTGGCGGCGGCCCTGCAGGAGGGTGGTGTGGATTGGATCGG
>JBEIGX010000006.1:0-28156 GCA_040381675.1 Aphanothece sp. | reverse complement strand
GCGAGCACCTCTAGGGGCACGACCCCCAGGCCGTGGGGGAGGTGGGGGATGAACACCTCCCGCCGTTCGCCAATGGCCCGTCGCAGGCTGTTGAACAGAGCCGGTGTATCCCAAAGGCCGTGCACGAGCACCAGGGGGGGCGCTGGGGTTGGTGCCTCTGTTGGCGGATTCGGATTGGCCTGGCTCATGGGCTCAGGGGTCGGTGGCTGAAGCTGCGCTCACCGCTGGCATAGTCGGCGGCGATGTGGCCCTGGCCCCGAAGAAGGTAGCGATAGGTCACCAGACCCTCCAGCCCCACCGGCCCCCGGGGCGGCAGCGTTTGGGTGCTGATGCCCACCTCCGCCCCAAACCCATAGCGCTGTCCATCGGCGAAGCGAGTGGAGCAATTCCAATACACCCCTGCGCTGTCCACACTGGCGAGAAACCGCTCCGCGGTGGCCCCGTCGCGGGTGCAGATCGCTTCGGTGTGGCGTGAGCCATGCCGACCAATGTGCTCCATCGCCTCCTCCAGGCTGGCCACCACCTTCACGCTCAGGATCAGATCGGAATACTCCGTATCCCAGTCCGCCTCCATGGCGGGGGTGGGGATCCCGAGAGCGCAGGCCTGGGGGTTCCCCCGAAGGTCCACCCCTGCTTTTTGCAGAGCAGGGATGGCCTGCTCCAGAAAGGGGGCCGCAATCGCTTGATGCACCAGCAGGGTTTCGATGGCGTTGCAGGCGGCGGGGTACTGGGTCTTGCTGTCGAGTGTGAGTCGTAGGGCCTGCTCCAGATCGGCGGCGGCATCGATGTAGAGGTGGCAGAGCCCATCGGCATGGCCCAGGACGGGAATGCGGGTGTGATCCTGGATGTAGCGCACCAGGGCATTGGAGCCCCGGGGGATGATCAGATCCACCAGTCCCTCCAGGCGCAACAAGGCCAGACTTTCCTCCCGGCTGGTGAGCAACTCCAGGCAGCCCGGATCCACGGCGGTGTCCTTCAGGCCTTCCTGCAGGGCCGTCAGGATCGCGGCACAACTTCGGACCGCTTCCTTTCCGCCCTTGAGGAGGGCCCCGTTGCCGGAGCGGATGGCGAGAGACGCGATCTGCATCACGGCGTCAGGCCGGGCTTCAAAAATCACCCCCACCACCCCCAGGGGCACGGTGAGCCGTTCCAGCATCAACCCCTCATCCAATTCCGTGTGCAGCTGGCGTCGGCCGAGGGGATCGGGGAGTGCCGCCACATCTCGCACACCGGCGATGGCGCTCTCCAGCTTGGGGCCATCCAGCTTCAGACGCGCCATCAGGGCGGGGGCCAGCCCCTCCCTGATGGCGCCATCGAGATCCTCCTGGTTGGCACGGAGAATGGCATCCCGGTTCCGTTCCAGGGCCTTCGCCATGGCTTGAACCGCGGCCTGCCGTTCCCCATCGCTGCGCTGGGCGAGGGCCATGGCCCCGCGCCGCACGGCGGCAGCCCGTTGGAGCAGCTCCGCTGAGGGTTCCGGGGGTGGGGGGAGAAGAACTTCACTCATGGGGCCATCATCCCAAGACCGCATTCGCAACGGCACAACATCCCAAAAGATGTGACGAGAGCCCCCATGAGCCTTCGGATCTGGCTAACTCTGAAGTATCGAGCCACCCCCTTCCATGGTCGTCACTCCCACCGGGAGCCCCACCGCCACTGGCCCCTTCCCCGAGGTGCTGAAAGAGAGTGGCCAGCGGGAGGTGTTCTGCGGTCTCACTTCGATCGTGTGGCTGCACCGCCGCATGCCCGATGCCTTTTTCCTGGTGGTGGGCTCCCGCACCTGCGCCCACCTGATCCAGAGCGCTGCCGGGGTGATGATCTTCGCCGAGCCCCGTTTCGGCACGGCGATCCTTGGGGAGCGGGATCTGGCGGGCCTGGCCGATGCCAACGACGAACTTGACCGCCTCGTGGGTGACCTGCTGGAGCGGCGTCCCGAGATCCGCACCCTCTTCCTGGTTGGCTCCTGCCCCAGTGAGGTGATCAAGCTGGATCTGGCCCGCGCCGCTGAGCGCCTCACCCAGCAGATGGCTGGCCGTGTGCGGGTGCTCAACTACTCCGGCAGCGGCATCGAAACCACCTTCACCCAGGGGGAAGACCAGGCCCTGATGTCCATGTTGCCCCTGCTTCCCCAGAGCGATGAGGAGCAACTCCTGATCGTGGGCACCTTGGCCGATGCGGTGGAAGACCGCTTCACCACCCTCTTCGAGCGGATGGGCATCCCCAAGGTGCGCAGCCTGCCGCCCCGCCGCTCCACCGACCTGCCCCCCATCGGCAAGGGCACCCGCCTGCTGCTTGCCCAGCCCTTCCTCAGTGCCACCGCCCGCGCCCTGGTCCACCGGGGCGGCCAGCTGATCGAGAGCCCCTATCCCTTTGGGGTGGAGGGAAGCCGCCTCTGGATGGAAGCGGCCGCCGCCGCCTTCGGAATCGATGCGGCGGCGGTGGCCCCGGTCCTCGATCCCCTGGTGGAACGGGGCAGGCGGGCCATCGAGCCCCATCGGCGGGTGCTAGAGGGCAAGCGGCTCTTCCTGATGCCCGATTCCCAGATGGAGATCCCCCTGGCCCGGTTTCTGGCCCGCGAATGCGGCATGGAGCTGGTGGAGGTGGGGGTGCCCTACCTGGATCGCCAGCTGATGGCCGCCGAGCAGGCCCTGCTTCCGGCCGGCACCCGGCTCAGCGAAGGCCAGGATGTGGAGCTTCAGCTGGAGAGGGTGCGCACCGAGCGGCCCGACCTGGTGGTTTGTGGCCTGGGCCTGGCCAACCCCTTGGAGGCGGAGGGCCTGGCCACCAAATGGTCGATCGAGCTGGTGTTCAGTCCTATTCACGGCTGCGACCAGGCCGGTGAACTGGCCGAACTCTTCGCCCGTCCCCTACGCCGCCGCGGCGTTCTCACCTTCGCCTGATCCCATGGAACTCACTCTCTGGACCTATGAAGGCCCCCCCCACGTGGGTGCCATGCGCATCGCTACCTCCATGGAGGGGGTGCACTACGTGCTCCATGCTCCCCAGGGCGACACCTATGCCGATCTGCTGTTCACCATGATCGAGCGGCGCGATCGGCGTCCCCCCGTCACCTACACCACCTTTCAGGCCCGGGATCTGGGGGGCGACACGGCGGAACTGGTGAAGCGCACCATCGCCCAGGCCGTGGAGCGGTTCCACCCGGAAGCCCTGCTGGTGGGGGAGAGTTGCACCGCCGAGCTGATTCAGGACCAGCCCGGTGCCCTGGCCGCCGGGATGGATCTGGGGGGCATCCCGATGGTGAGCCTGGAGCTGCCCGCCTATTCCAAGAAGGAAAATTGGGGAGCGGCGGAAACCTTCTATCAGCTTGTCCGGAGTCTGTTGAAGGAGCAGGTGCCCCCGCCCGGTAGCCCGAAGATTGCTCCCACCCGGTGGAAGGAGGAGGGGCGCCGGCCCCGGGTGAATCTCCTGGGCCCCAGTTTGCTGGGGTTCCGCTGCCGTGACGACGTGCGCGAGATCACCCATCTCCTTGCCGAGCACGGCATCGACGTGACCGTGGTGGCCCCGCTGGATGCCAGGCCGGCGGATCTGCTGCGCATCCCCACGGCGGACGCCAACGTCTGCCTCTATCCGGAGGTGGCAGCTCCTGTGTGCAGCTGGCTGGAGCGCAGCTTCGGCATGGCCACGGTCAAAACCGTTCCGATTGGCATTGGAGCCACGACGGCCTTTCTCACGGAGATCACCACCCTGCTGGGGCTCGACCCCCTGGGTACTGCGGCGGAGATCGAGCGGCGCTCCCGCCTGCCCTGGTATTCCCGCTCCGTGGATTCCACCTACCTCACGGGCAAGCGGGTGTTCATCTTCGGCGATGCCACCCATGCCATTGCCGCCGCCCGGATCGCCAGCCAGGAGCTGGGCTTTGAGGTGGTGGGCCTTGGCACCTACAGCCGGGAACTGGCCCGGGAGGTGCGAGCCGCCGCCAAGGAGCTGGGCCTCGAAGCCCTCATCAGCGACGACTACCTGGTGGTGGAGAAGGCCATGGCGGAGGCGGCACCTGAGCTGGTGCTCGGCACCCAGATGGAGCGCCACAGCGCCAAGCGGCTGGGCATTCCCTGTGCCGTGATCAGCACCCCGCTCCATGTGCAGGATGTGCCCGCCCGCTATTCCCCCCAGATGGGCTGGGAGGGGGCGAACGTGATCTTTGATGCCTGGGTGCATCCCCTGATGATGGGGTTGGAGGAACACCTGATCGGCATGTTCCGCCACGACTTCGAATTCGTTGACGGTCATCGCAGCCACCTGGGCGACGGGGCGCCGGCCCCGAGCCCAGGTGCCGACGCAGCGCGCGAGGTAGCGGTGGCAACGTCAGCCGGCCAGGTCTCTTCCGGCCTGAGGGAGAAGGAGGCTGCCGGTGCCGGTGCCGGTGCCGGTGCCGTGGCGGTGGCGGAAGCCCCCGTTTCCGCTGGTGAGCTGATGTGGACCGCCGATGGGGAAGCGGAGCTGCACAAGATCCCCTTCTTCGTGCGGGGCAAGGTTAGGCGCAACACCGAAACCTTCGCCCGCGAGCGGGGCCTGAGCGCCATCACCAGCGAAACGCTCTACGACGCCAAGGCCCATTTCAGCCGCTGACCCCGTTAAACCATGAGGGGGTCATCCCATGGGACTTCTGGTGTGGGCGATCCTTCTGTTCGTCACTACCTTGGCAGAGGCACTATTCCCTTTCCATGGTCATCCGCACCCGCCTCGTTGAACTCTCCAGCCTGGAGGCCGTGGCCTATCGCCAAAAACTCCGCGGTGGACAGGTGGGGGTGGTGATCCTTCGGCAGGATGTGCCCCAGCCCGGACTGGCCCTTCTCAACCGCCAGAGCGGTTCCGCCGATCCTGCCCACAACACCCCTTCAGACCTCTACCCCCTAGAGGCCTTCGAGGAGGCCATTGAGCTCACCTCGGGCCTTCCCTACTCCAGTCGGGGTCCCGTTCGCTCTCCTGCCGCGGTGGGTGCGGGGACGGGAGAGGAGGGCCCAGTGCCGGCGGAACTGGGGGAAGACGCTTCCCCCGAGGCTGTGGCCACGGTGAGAAGTGCCGACTACGGGGCCATTGTGAAGGCTTACACCAACAAAAAAGGAGAGCTCTCCTACGAGCTCCTCAACAAGGCCCTGATCCAGGCGGGCCGGTCCAATCCCTTCGTGGCCACCATGGTGGCCAACGGGGCTTCCCTTGAAGAAATCCGCGACCACGTGGTGAAAGCCAACTTCGAGGCGGTTACAGGCAACCGTTCGCTCAGCCAGGACGAGGTGACCCGCATTGTGGAGCTGTTGGATGAGGTAAGCCCCCGCTCGGTGCTGCGGGAGTTCAACGATGACCTGCGGAACCTGCTTGCCGAAGCCAACCGATGAGGTGAGTTCGCTTCCGGGCTTGCGAAACCTCTTTGTTTCGCTTTGCGAGATCCCCCCCCAACGCCCTGGCTGCTGTCTTTGGATAAAGGCAGTGCCCCTGGCCATTCCTGGTTTCCCATGACCACTACCCTTCAGCCCCCCGCCGCCGCTGGCAGTCGCCCCGAGGGGGCTAGCCATCGCGAGGATGGGGAAGGCAGCCTGCAGGTGCATCAAGATCCCGGCCTGCGCATCGAGGAGGGGGCCCTGGTGATCGCCGTCTACGGCAAGGGCGGCATCGGCAAATCCACCACCTCCTCCAACCTTTCCGCGGCGTTCTCCAAGCTGGGCAAGCGGGTGCTGCAGATCGGCTGTGATCCCAAGCACGATTCCACGTTCACCCTCACCAAGCAGATGGTGCCCACGGTGATCGACATCCTCGAAACCGTGGATTTTCACACCGAGGAGCTGCGTCCGGAAGATTTCATGTTCGAAGGGTTCAACGGCGTTCAGTGCATTGAGGCCGGTGGGCCACCCGCAGGGACGGGCTGCGGTGGCTACGTCACCGGTCAGACGGTGAAGCTGCTCAAGGAGCACCACCTGCTGGAAGACACGGACGTGGTGATCTTCGATGTGCTGGGTGATGTGGTCTGTGGGGGATTCGCAGCGCCCCTGCAGCACGCCCATTACTGCCTGATCGTGACCGCCAATGATTTCGATTCCATCTTCGCGATGAATCGCATCATTGCGGCCATCCAGGCCAAGGCCAAAAACTACAAGGTTCGTCTGGGTGGGGTGGTGGCCAACCGCAGCCTGGATACAGACCAGATTGACAAGTTCAACGATCGGGTGGGCATGAAAACCATGGCCCATTTCCGTGATGTGGATGCCATTCGGCGCTCGCGCCTGAAGAAATGCACCATCTTCGAGATGGAGCCCAGCCCCGAGGTGGAAGCGGTGCAGCAGGAATACCTGAACCTGGCCCGCACCATGCTGGAAAACGTTCAGCCTTTGGAGGCCGAATCCCTCAAAGATCGTGAGATCTTCGATCTTCTAGGGTTCGACTAATGGCGCTTTGCCGCTCTTCTGTCCAGGGCTGGCTCTGGACAGGGAGAGTGGGCACTCAGAGCCGGAACTGGGATCGCTTGTTCTGATCGATGCTGCGATTGAGCAGCTCCCCAAGGGTCAAACCAATGGGCAGATCTCCTGCAAAGGCACTGCCTTGCACCTGGCGAAACAGTTTGCTTTCCACTAACAGATACTGCACATCTGAGAGCGGCACCGACCCCCCCTTCTCCACGATCCCTGGGGCATTGCGCAATACGTAGCCCACGAAGTGCCGAAGTGGGGCTTTGGCAGCCATCTGCCGCGCATTCACGTAGAGGAACATCGGCCGCGATAGGGGATGATACGTTTCGTTCTGCACGGTTTTCACTGAGGGCAGCACCTTCCCCTTGGGTCCCACGATGGCCAGCGCCCGGAGCTTATTGGCATTGCCCTTGTAGTACGCAAAGCCGAAGTACCCCATTCCCAGCCCAGTGTTGGCCACGCCCTTGACGAGGACGTTGTCGTCTTCGCTGCTGACGGTGTCGACACGGCTGTTTCCCTGCTCGCCCGTGATGGCCTTCGTGAAGTAGTCAAACGTGCCGGAATCTCTTCCAGGGCTGAAGAGTTTGAGGGGTTGGGCTGGCCAGCTCGCCCGCACCTGGTTCCACCGCACCACCTTGTTCTGCGCCGTTCGGGACCAGAGCTTCTTGAGCTCAGCCACCGTGATCTCCCGGGCCCAGGTGTTGCGGGGATGCACCACCACCGTGATGGCATCAAAGCCGATTGGTAACTCATAGAAGCTCACCCCAGCGGTCTTGCAGGCGGCGAGTTCTTTGCTGTTGATCGGGCGAGAGGCATTGCTGATGGCGGTCTTGCCGCTGCAGAACTCGCGGAACCCTGCACTCGTGCCGTTTTCCACCACAGGGCCGAAGCGGACGGCTTTTCCTTGGGCCGTTGCCTGGAAGCCCTTGATGGCCATCGCCGTGATCGGCCCCACCGTGCTGGAACCGCTGACGGCAATGGATTCTTCTGCCGGTTGGGCCCATGGCCCATGGGTTGTGCTGCCCCACAGCAGACAACCCATCCCCGCCACCCCAAAACGCATGGTGGCCTTGCGCAAACCGAGTCGGCCCATCGAAACCTCCGCCCACCTTTCATCTTCGTGGGGCCAGGGAAAGGGGGCGTTAACGCTGGATTAACTACCGTCGAACCTGGTGGCGCGTTCAGGCCTCCCGGCGGTTGAAGGTATCGCAGCTGTTGATGTCTCCGGTTTTCAGCCCCGTGGCAAACCAACGTTGCCGCTGTTGCGATGTTCCGTGGGTGAAGGAGTCCGGTCGCACCCGTCCGCTGCTCTGCTGTTGCAGGGCGTCGTCACCGATGCGTGCAGCGGCGTTCATGGCTTCTTCGATGTCGCCCTCCTCCAGTGTGCGTCGCTGTTTGGCGGTGGTATGGGCCCACACGCCAGCCAGGCAGTCGGCCTGGAGCTCCAGTCGGACGGAGAGCTGGTTGGCCTGGGCTGCGGGAAGGCGTTGCTTCATCTGGGTCACCTTCTGTTCGATGCCGAGCTGGTGTTGCACGTGGTGCCCCACCTCATGGGCGATCACATAGGCCTGGGCGAAGTCGCCCGGCGCTCCCAGTTGTTGCCGCAGCTGGCGATAGAAGTTGAGGTCGATGTACACCTTCTGGTCTTGCGGGCAGTAGAAGGGGCCCATGGCCCCGGAGGCCTGTCCGCAGGCGGAGGCCACCACCCCGTCAAAGAGCACGAGCTTGGGGGGGGTGTACTTCCGTCCCACCTCCTTGAACTCCTTCTCCCAGGTGTCTTCCGTGTCAGCAAGAACAACCGACACGAAATCTGCCAACTGGTTTTCCTGGGCCGTGGGTTGCCTGGGCCGGCTGGCCGTGGGGCCTCCCATCCCTCCTCCCGTGCCCATCTGTTGGAGCACCACCATGGGGTCACCCCCCAGCAGGCCTACCACCACGGCAAGGAGGAGCCCTCCCAGGCCAATCCCTCCTGCCGCCATGGCAGGACCGGGCCGACCCCGCCGATCGTCCACATTGTCGCTCCGACGACCTTGGCTCCAACGCATGCTGTGCTCCTGCTTAGATTTCGGCGGCGGCGCGTTCCACCAACCGCCTCGCCACGGCCTGAACGCCCGTGTGCTGATAGGTATCGGTGAAGGCATCCAGAAAGATGGCCAACTGCTGGAACCCTCCCTGCCAGGGCCCGATGGTGGTTTCCAGAGCCCGGACGGCCCGCTGGCTGGTCAGGCCCAGCTGACTCGTGAAGCCCCCGGCCCAGTCCAGCCAGGTGTCCGCCCCACGCCGCAGGAAGCTGAGATGGGCCTCATCCCCCCTTCCGGGGATCATCGCCGCCATGCCTGCATACGCCGGCAACTGGCGCAGTTCCTGATGTCCCACCCTCCCGAGCAAGCCATCCATGCGCTCTAGGGCCTGATCCCCCAGGGGGAGAAGGGCATCAAAGCAGACGAGGGCGGCCATGCGCACTTTCGCTTCCCCCGCATATTCATTGAGGGAGGCCCGGAAATCGGAAAAGCTGTTGCCAGGCAGACCGTTCACCTGGGTGAAGGCCAGCATCTCTGAGGCCACTTTCAGGCTCAGATCCGCAGCCTGCAAGGTGTCCGTGGGAGGGGTGAGGTTGGCCAGCCGTTTCACCAGCGGCAGGCCGCCCGTGACATTGGCGAGTACCCGCAGCCCCCCAGCCGCCTTTTGGGACCGGTTGACCGCGTCGTAGAGGCTCATGGCCCGGGTGTACCCCTCGTGTCGGGCACGGCTCAGCTGATCAGCCCTGTCGCGCACCTGTTGCATCAGCTCCGGATCGCTGGTGCCCAGCACTTCACTGATCAGTTCTTCCGCGCTGGTCACGTTGCGCCATCCCCCGGGAACGAGGGTGCTGATTCCCCGCAGGGACAGAACGGTGAGATTGCGGCGAGGCAAGCGCTCGAGGCGCTCAAGAACGGTGGCGCTCATGCGGCGGGCTCCAGAACAGGTGACTTGGCGGGGGCGGTCCGCTGGGGCAGCGGCAGTTTCAGGGGTGCACCCTTTCCTGCAGGAAGGGAACGGGGGGCGCCTGCAGCCTCAGGAGCCAGGGTTTCCGGGGCCAGGGCGGCCAGGGCCTTGAGGTCAAAGGCATTGAGGAGATCGTGGCGATCGTCTGGGGTCAGCCCCGCCCCTTGCCCGATCACTTTCACCTGGAAGCGATCGGCCACTAGCAGCGCACTGGCCTGGGTTCCCTGGTCCACCAAGGGCCAGGTTTGCAGTTCAAGATTGGCGCCGCTGAACTTGGCTCGGGCACTGGGTGAGGTGAGCACGTCCGAGATGGAGAGCAACGCTTTGGTGGTCTCTCCTTCCTTCAGTCGCGCCTGACTGAAGCCACGCTTCTCCTGGGTGAACACCAGCTGCTCGCCCGGGTGAAGCTTGGGAAAGAGGGGATTGAAGGCGGGGCCGTTGACCACCAATCGGGTGGAGACGTTGCCCACGGTGCCGCCTGGCAACCAGGAGCGGAAAGGAAAAAACAGGAACGCGCCGATGAGCAGGCCAGCAACAAGCAGCAGACCGAGCACCCAGCGCAGGGTGCGGGACATGAAAGGGAGCGTGCAGCTGTAGTTGTGTTAGCAACGCTGGGCCCGTTTGCGGCGGATCGCCGCAATTTGCCCGGTTTTGCCCATACGAGGCACCAGAGGATCAGAGGCCCACCAGCTTCATGGAAAGTTCCCAGAGCCGGGAAGCGGTGACGGGGTTGCTGGCCTTGTCCGACAGCTCCTGGGAGAACTGCTGACCATCCTTGCGCTGACGGTTTCCCCAGCTCCAGTGCACCCCGGAGACGGCGAAGTCCGGCTCGGTGACCACATCGGCCACCCGCTGACCGGCGAGGGCCTGGCTCACGTAGCCCCCGGTGATGGATTTCTGAAACCAGGGAAAGATTGTCTGGAAAGCCTTTGGGGTGTGGCGGAACAGGGGGGTGTCAGCCACACAGCCGGGATAAAGCGACGTGAAGAGGATGCCCGTACGCCCATGCTCCCGCCGATGGAGCTCCTGGGTGGTGATCATGTTGCAGAGCTTGCTGTCCTTGTAGGCCTTGCCTGGTTTGAAGGCCCGCCCATCCGCCATGCTGATGGGCGCCAGGAAGCCTGCTTCGAATCCGGCCAGGTCCCCCAGGTCGGCTGGGGCGGGAATGGGGATCTTGCCCCCCAGCTCTTTCGAATTGGCCGTCACCGTCCCGAGCACCACCAGCCGGCGGGAGGGATGGGTGGAGCGCTCCAGGTCGGGCAGCAGCCGCTGAATCAAGAGAAAATGCCCGAGATGGTTGGTGGCCATCGAGAGTTCATAGCCCTGGGGTGAGCGCATGGGCTGCTTCAACCGGGGCAGATACACGGCGGCATTGATCACCAGGGCATCCAGAGGACGCCCTGAGGAATGGAAGCTGTCCACCAACTGACGCACACTCTCCAAATCTCCAAGGTCAACCTGGAGATGGGTTAAGGAGGTATCGGGGATGGCGAGAGCCTTCTGGGCGCGCCTCGCCTTGATGGGATCTCGGCAAGCCATCACCACATGCCAACCGCGATCGGCGAGGGCTTTGGTGGCGAACAAACCCACCCCAGAAGAAGCCCCGGTGATCAGAACAGTGCCAGAGACGGGGCCAGAACCGCTGCCAACGCCTGGGGTGCTGCTCATGGACTGAGGGAAATGAAGACGGACGGCACCAACTTACGGGCTGGCCAGTTGCTCTTCAGGGCTGCGTTGCTTGGGGTGCAATGGCGACTGCCGGTTGAGCGGGGACCGGATCAGACGACTGCCAGACAACCCGGAGTCGGTTGGGGGCAATCCATTGGCTCTGTTCCCGGATCAGCTTTTGTTCCCCTTCCACCATGAAAAGCTGATCAAAACGATCCCGGGCCTTGGAGAGTTGGGCCTGTTCAATCTCCAGAACAGCGTTGAGCTCCCCTTGGCGGTCCATCCGTTCCTGATAGGCGCCAGCGAGGCGGCAAAGGCTCACTCCAGCCACCACGATCAGTCCCAGCTTCACGGTCAGACCGACCAAGCTGCACACCAGTTCCCGCCGCTCTTCATTCAGGGAGAGGGCCTCTGCCCCTGTAGAGACCACCATTTGAACGGGCCGTTTGGCAGCGGTTCGGTGGAGAGGTCTGCCTTGGTCCATCCCGCCGGCTGCAGGGGTTCCCGCCAAAGGAACTTGGGGGCGTCCCTTGGAGCGCACCTTGGGCCTGGCAGGTATGGAAGCGCTGGCCTGGAGGGGGGAGGGCACAGAACATCTGTAGGACAGGCCCTGCTTATAACGTGTACAAGGCCTGATGCCAAGTCCTGTCCTGACGATTCAGGCGCCTCAGGCCTTGAACAGGCTGAAACTCAGGCGCACAGCCAGAACGCCAGCATGGGCAGCCACCACCAGGGCAATCAGGATTTCCGTCTGGGTCAGCATGATGAAGGTCAGGAAGACTGCTCCATTCTTCGCCCTCAGCCCGCTACGGTCCATCTCTGAAGCAGGCCCTGTCACAGCTCTTGATGGCCCACCTCCCTGCGCTGGTTGCGGTCAGCCGTCAGCAGATTCAAGACCTCGACCTCTCCCCCCTGCGTCCATGGATGGCCCTGCCCGTGGGGGAGCTTCCCTCCCTCGCCGGCACGTTGAACCAGCAGTTGGACTGGCCCACCACAGCCGACGATCCCAGAGAGTTGTCTGAGATCCCGGAGGTTCGTCTCTGGTCTCTGCGGGCGGATGCGGAATTCCCTTGGCTCCCACTGATCCTCGAGCGGGCCGGCGGCACGCTGGCTAGGCATGTGGCCATGTTGTTACCCCATCGCTTCAGCCGCAACGAAGGTCTTCAGTTCGCCCCAGACAGCCTGGAGCTCTGGATCAGCCATCGGCTGTTTCAGCTGGATGGGCTCTCTCGTTCTGCTGGGATGGATGGCCGGCAGGGTCTGGCCCAGATGGCCGCAGTGCTGGGGTATGAGCTTGATCCCAGTTTTTGGGCCTTCGCCCCCCGCCCTTGATTGGATGGACTCCCTCTGTCTGCGCAGACTTCCCTCCTGCTCGCTTCCGGGGCCTGTGCAGATGGCCATCGACGCCTGGCTGCTCGAGCAAGTGATCCAGGGCAACCGCAGCGGACCTCTTTTGCGGTTCTATCGCTGGAGCCGCCCCACCTTGTCCTTGGGCCGACATCAGCACCAGCTCCCTCAGCACTGGCTGCAGCTTGCGGCTGAGGACCGTCTGGCGTTGGTGCGCCGTCCCAGTGGCGGTTCGGCTGTTCTCCATGGGGGGGATCTCACCTATGCCCTGATCTGGCCTGATCCCCCCCGCCGGCGGCGGGAGGCCTACCACCTCAGCTGCCTCTGGCTCCAGGAGGCTTTCGCCGCCATGGGATTGCCCCTGGCGTTTGGCGATGCCCCCTGCCAGCTCCACCTGGCCAATTGCTTTGCCACCAGCACTGCCGCCGACCTGGTTCATCCGAGTGGGCAGAAGCGCATCGGCAGTGCCCAGCGATGGCAAGGCCAGGTTTTGCTGCAGCACGGAAGCGTGGCCATCTGCACGGACGGGGCGCTTTGGGAGGCTGTCTTCCAGAGTCCGGCGCCTTGCCTGCCGGAGTTGCCCTTCTCAGGAGAGGCCTTGGAATCGCTCCTGCACCACTGTGCGTCCCGCTGGTGGGCGCAGGTCGCCTCTCCAGACGCTGCTCCCCAGGGGGAGGAAGCAGTGACGTTGTCTGAGCCGCTTCAGGAGTGGGAATGGAGCGCGATCTACGCCAACCAGACGTCTTATGAAGTGCTGGGTTTGGCCGGCAGCCCTTCCGCTGATTCCGCCATCGCCCTCGCCACCGGTTCGAGGGCCAGACCCAACGGATAGGTGTTTTGCTGCCTTGCCCTTGTGAGCAGGGGCTCGGGAAGGCGTACGCCAAGGCGAGCCAGCACGACCTCTCCCAGATCAGGGCGTTCCACTGTGCCACTCGGCAATCCCGAGGGGCCCAACACCAGGAGCCTGGGGTGCTCATTGAGTGCGATGACGGCCTGCCAGAGGGGAGCATCTTCACGAATCGCGTGGAGGGTGCTGAGGGGTTGCATGTGGTCACCCACCCGGTCGGAGTCCCAGCGCTGGATCGGCAGCTCCTGGAGGGGTTTCTCGTCGATCACCCCCTTCCAACGGCCTTGATCGCACACCAGAAGCCAATCGGGAGGACCCTCACGATCGGCTTGGATGTGTGGGGGCTGGGGCGTGGCGGGAGTCGGCGCAAGCCGGATCTGACTCACCTTTCGCAAAGTGTCGGTGGCTTCCAGAACCCGGAAACGCCGCTTGGCCACATCCTGAACCTGCAGATCCGCCAGGATGCGCTCAAGAAGGAGAAGCTGCTGCTGGCTGCGGGACGCTCCTAGCCCTAGCCAGCCCAGCATGAGCAGCCAGAGCCCGAAACCCACCCCCTTGAGCATGAGCATGACGCCCAGGCCCAGGGCCACCAGGGAAAGAAAACGACCAAAACCATTGGCCACCTCCACCCCTCGCCGCTGGCTCCCGCTGATTTGCCACACCAGGGCCTTGAGGATGCGCCCCCCATCCAGGGGCAGGCCTGGAAGCAAATTGAACAGGGCAAGAACCAGGTTGAGCTCCCCCAACCGCTGGGCCATCTCCCCCAAGGCGGGAGAGAGATGGCTGGCTGCATGCTTCCCGAGGAGCAGGCCTGCCGCGATGAGCAGACTGACGGCAGGACCGGCCGCCGCCATCAGAAATTCCCCTCGGGCGGTCTTGCATTCCGATTCCGTGTTGGCCACCCCGCCGAGGAAAAACAGGGTGATGCTTCGCACCTTCACCCCATGTCGCATGGCCACGAAGGAATGGCCAAACTCATGCAGCACTACGGAGAGGAAGAGCAGCAGGGCCGAGGCCAGGGACAGGGGCCAAAGGAGCATGGTTCCCAGTGCAGGCCCAAGGGAACTCTGGTAATCCCTGGCGAAGACAAAGGTGAGCAAGACCAGGACAAAAAACCAGGTGGGATGAAGGCGCAGGGAAATGCCGCGGATTCGCATGAGTTCCCAGCCCTGCCCCACAATCTGATCCGCATACATGGATTGGATCAATCTTAGAAAGGTCTCAGACAGCTGTTGGTTGGCCGTGCCTGCTTCCCTCCCCTCCCAAGAGAGCAAACTCCCGGGGGGAACCCAGTTGAAGATCTGTGGTTTGCGAGATCCTCTACAGGCAGGGGCCATCGCGGCGTCTGGCGTGGATGCCATCGGCGTGGTGGCCGTTCCCGGCTCCCCCCGGTTCCTGCCGGTGGATCAGCGTCCGGCTCTCTTTGCCGCCGTGCAACGGAGCCAACCGGGATGTTTGGGGGTGCTGGTCGTCGCTGATCCGGCCGATCGGGAGCTCCCCGATCTCCATCCCGGAAAGGGCCATCAAGTGGTGCAGCTCCATGGAGGGGAATCCCCCCAGCGGTGTCGTGAACTGAGGAGGAGCCTGGGTCTGGAAGTGGTGCTCTGGAAGGCCTTGCGCATTCGCTCTCGCGAGGATCTACCGCGCTGGGAGGCCTACGCCGACGTGGTTGATGCCCTGCTGCTGGATGCGTGGGTGCCGGATCAACTGGGAGGTACGGGGCGATCCATCCCCGTGGATTGGTTGGAGGGTTTTGTTCCCGCCATCCCCTGGTGGCTGGCGGGGGGGATCAACCCCGAAACTGTTGGCGCCGTCCTGGAGAAGGTGAACCCTGATGGCGTGGATGCCTCCAGTGGGGTGGAGGACCGGCCGGGAGTGAAAAACCTTGAGCGCGTGAATCAACTGATTCACGCGCTCAAGGGGATCACAACAGGGATTCCTGTTGTTTGACCAGCTCGAAGAATTCCTGTTTCAGGGAGGGGTCATGGCGGAAATCCCCTCTCACTACTGAATTCATCATGCTTGTTTGGGGCTCTTTCACTCCCCGCCACTTCATGCAGTAGTGCTGGGCTTTCACCAGAATCGCCAAGCCTTTGGGTTCACAGAGTCGCTCGATTTCGTCGGCGAGGATGATCACAGCTTCTTCTTGAATGTGGGGCCTGGAAAACACCCAATCCGCCACACGGGAGAATTTGGAAAGGCCGATCACCCTTTGCCCTGGCTTGATGCCGATCCAGCAATTGCCAAGGATCGGCACCAGGTGGTGGGAACAGGCCGAGCGCACGGTGATGGGGCCGACGGTGTAAATTTCATCAAGATTCTTGGCGTTAGGAAAACTGGCGATCTTGGGTTGTTCTTGATAGCGCCCTTTGAACACCTCTTGCAGATACATGCGAGCCACGCGCTCGGCTGTTTCCTCGGTGTTGTGATCATTGTCAATATCGATCACCAGGCTGCGCAGAAGATCACGCACTTTTCCCGTCACCTCCATTTCCAGCTCTTCCATGTCTCCCTCTTTGAGGAAGGGAGAGATGTTGTCGTTGGCAAAATAGGGCGCTTCAGCCTGCTGAATCCGCTGGCGGATGCGCTCACTGATAGGCAACGGTTGGGCGTCGCTTGCGGGAATGGATCTGGAACTGAAGCGTGGGGGAAGGGTGGAGGTCATGGGGATAGGTCAGAAAGCACCGACAGCTGGCATGAGAGTGAGGTCCTCCACCACCTGGTGATGGGGCTGTTCGGCGAGGAAAAGCAGGGTTCGGGCCACCTGATCGGCTGAAAGCATCGCACGGCGATCGAAGGAGCTTTGAACGGTTTCACTATCCCAAAGGGGTGTGTTCACCGAACCAAGGGTGAGTGTGCTCACCCGGATGCCGTGGGCACGCTCCTCTTCAGCCAGGCAGCGACTGAAGCTAGCCAGAGCCGCTTTGCTCGTGCAGTAAGCCCCCCATTCTGGGAAGGCTTGCCGTGCGGCATGGCTGCTCACATTCACGATCAATCCCCCACCGGCCGCCCGGAGCATGGGGACGACCGCCTGGCAGACCTGAAACACACTGGTGAGATTCAATTGAAGAAGTCTCTGCCATTGCTCGAGGGGCATCTCGGCGAGGGAGCCCGTCCAGGCGCTACCGGCGTTGTTGACCACAATCGAGGGTGTCAGACCTCGGGAGCACAGCTCCCTCACCCCGTCACCAATGGTGGAGGAATCGGCCAGATCGATGGCTGCCGTTTCCACCCGAGATCCGCTCGAGCGGAGCGATTCTGTGAGGTTGTGGAATTCAGGAGACGAGCGGGAAATTAACAGTAAGGAATAGCCAGCTTCTGCAAAACAACGTGCTGTAGCAGCACCGATGCCTCGGGAGGCACCCGTGATCAAAGCGACGCTCAATTGGGTTCAAAAAAACCAGTCGCACCCTAGAGAGCCGGTTGGTGCTCCGGGGTGGAACTCTCAAGAAACCGGCCCATTCGGCGGAACTTTGCATAGCGCTGATTCAGCAGCTCCTCCTCACTCAGGGCTTGAAGTTCCTGCAACTCCGTGAGCAGGGCCGTCTTGAGGGTCTCTGCGGCCTGAAGCGGAGCCCAGTGGTTGCCGCCGGAAGGTTCGGGCAACACCGTATCCACGACCTCAAGCCGTTGCAGATCGCTGGCGGTGATGCGCAGGGCTTCGGCGGCCTCCGGCGCCTTGGCCGCATCCCTCCAGAGGATCGACGCGCAGGCCTCAGGACTGGCCACGGTATAGACGCTGTGTTCAAACATCAGAAGGCGGTCGGCAACACCGATGCCGAGGGCCCCTCCTGAGCCCCCCTCCCCGATCACCGTGGCCAGGATGGGCACCCGCAGCCGGAACATGTCGCGCAGGTTGACGGCAATGGCCTCTCCCTGCCCTTGCTCTTCCGCCAGAACCCCCGCGTAGGCCCCGGGGGTATCGATGAAGCTCAGGATGGGCAGCCCGAAGCGATCGGCATGTTCCATGAGGCGCATGGCCTTCCTGTAGCCCCCTGGGGAGGCCATGCCGAAGTTGCGGGCCACATTCTCCTTGGTGTCGCGCCCCTTCTGGTGGCCCAGGAGGAGCACGGCCTGATCGCCGATCTGGCCCACGCCCCCCACCAGGGCCCGATCGTCGCTGCCGCAGCGATCCCCATGGAGCTCGTACCAGGAATCGGTGATCACCTGGATGTAATCCAGGGTGCTGGGGCGCTGCGGATGGCGCGCCACCTGAATTTTCTGCGCGGGGGTCAGGGAGCGGAAGATTTCCTCGCGCCTTCGGCTGGCCAAGGTTTCCAGCTGGAGCAACTGCTGGCTCACATCCACTTCCGAATCGCGGGCGAGCTGGCGGATCTGGTCGATCTGTTCCTCCAGCTCGATCAGGGGTTTTTCAAAATCCAGGAGGGCACGTCGGGCCATGGAGCAGGAAGGGCGGTGGAGGGAGGAGCGACTTGGGTTTCAGGCCATCACGAGGGAGGGGGCCAGCTGGTGATGCAGTCCCAGGGGCGTGAATCCATGACGGCGTGAAGCATCCCCGATTTGTTCCATTTTTTCAATCGTGATGTGATTGCGACCCCAACTGAAATTGGTGTGGAGCTCTTCAAAGTCGAGCAGCATGGCCTCGGCAAAGCAGGCAAACATCTGTCGTTTCGGATTAAACATGTCGGCCCCACTCATCATTTGCCAGGAGATGTCTTGCCAGAACTCCACAATGCCCCCCTTGAGCACGGTGATTCCCTCATCGGCCACCTTGCTGTCCAGGTTCTTGGGATATCCGCCGTCCACCATCAGGCAGGGGCGCCGAAACGGGGTCTCCTCCAGAGAGAGCGTCTGGGGCAGGCTGGCCACCCACACCACCACATCCGCCTCAGGCAGGGCTTCTTCCATCGACAGGATGCGACCAGATCCCAGGGAGGCTTGAAGGTCGAGAAGGGGTTGTTGCTGGCGGGCCACCAACAGCACCTCGCCCACTCCTGTTCGCTGGAGGAGCCAGCGGCAGACCGCGCTGCCGATGTCTCCGGTGGCTCCAATCACGGCCACCTTGGCCTGGGAAAGGTCGATTCCCACTTCAGGGGCGGTGATCTCCACCTGGCGGCAGATCACCCAGGCGGTGTGGGTGTTACCTGTAGTGAACCGCTGCCAATCCAGGGTTGTATTGCGAATCTGCTGTTGTTGGAGCAGATTGAAGTTCTCAAAAATAATCGATGTAAAGCCTCCTAGAGCACTGATGTTGATTCCGCTCTTCTGGGCCAATTCCATGGCGTTCAAGACTTTCCGGCGAGCCGTTTTGAACCGGCTCAACATCTCCGGAACAAAGACGGAATCGATATAGGCACCTTCAATCTTCTTCCCCTCCGGGCTTGTGATCTCAAACCGCTCGACCAGCTGGGGAGGGGCGCTGCACCACATGTCCAGATCTCCTTCGGCGTAGTCCGGATAGCCAAGGGTGTGGGCCAGGGCCTTGGCGGCATCAAGACTTGTGGAATGACCGATGAGGCCAAACATGGGCAAAGGGGATGGAGTGGCAGGAACTGCCGGCGCCACATCCTGCCATGGAGATCCTTGGACCCCGTGGGGTTATCCCACCAGGGCCGCTGCCGCCATCCTGGCAATTTCGCGGGAATTGAAGCCGATCTCCGTGAGGGCCTCCTGATAGGCAATCAGGAAATCCTCGATCAAGTCTTCCTTGGCCATCCCGAGTTCAGCCGCATCGGCAGCCACTCCTTCGAGCATCCGCCTGACGTGGGGCAGGTTGTCACGGTTCGCTTGTTCAAGCTCCTCACGGCTGCTCTCAAAATTGGCTTTGAGCCATTCCTGCCCGTAGTTGAGGTGGGTGTATTCGTCTTTGACGACACCCTCGGTGATCTTGCGAGCAAAGGGGTCGGCGACCGGAATATAGATGTGATAGGCCGAGATGGCGAAGGCTTCGATTAGGAGCGCTTGAATCAGGAGGCAGGTGACCACTTTCCCTTGGGAGAGGGCGGTTTGGAAATTCTCTCGTAAGGGCGTAAAGAACTTCTGGGCAAAGGGCATATCGGCGGCAACGCCGAGGTTGCTGCCACAGGCCATGAAGCCCTTCATGTGCTTCAACTCCATCCGAGCCAAGACGGCGAGTTCTTCAGCCTGGTTGGGGAGGAGGGTGCCAAGGGCGATGTAATTATCGTGCGCCTCCTGCTCACCTTCGATCACAATGGCATTGATCCTGCTGTAGGCATCTTTATAAGTTTCACTTTTAAAGTCCGGCAGGGTTTCGGTCTCCAGACTCGTCATGGCTAGGAAGGGATGGGTTGGCAGAGTTTAAGCACGAGTCTTTGCCCGTGGCGGCCAGTCACTGCTGAGAAGCGAAAGCAGACGGCGCTGCCAGCTGCTCACCAGGGCATCGAAGAGCTGCTCTCCTAGCTCGGCCGTTGCCCCTGAGGGATCCCCGATCACCCCAGATTGACTGAGTTCCTGGGTGAGCCATGCCGTGGGTGCCTGCCCTTCCCAGCTCCAGCCTTCAGGCGGAGGGCTGGGTGGCCTTAGACCATCTTCCTGCCGCTCGGTTCCCACGAGTTCCGGAGCCAGATGCAGCATGAGGCTGGTTTCGGCCAGGCCCGCATGCAGGCCCCCGCTGCGCTCGGGTTCGGGGATGAGGGAGCCCAGAGCTTCGGGCCCACGCCAGAGAAAACAGGGGAGCACCGCGAGGGAGGGCTGCTGGGCTCGCAGTTGACGGGCTGCCACTTCCAGCAGGCTGATCTGTCCCCCGTGGGCATTCATCAACACCAGCCGACGGAACCCCCAGCCGGCCAGGTCGGCTCCCACCTGCTCCACCAGATGGATGAGATCCTCAGCCCGCAGGCTGAAGGTGCCCGGAAACGCCTTGTGCTCCGGGGCAAAGCCGATCTGCTGCACGGGTAGACGCCAGATGGGAAGATCCGCAGGCAAGGACTGGATCAGCGCATCCACCACCCGATCGGCAAAGAGGGCATCGGTGGCCAGCGGCAGGTGGGGACCATGCTGTTCCAGGGAACCGAGGGGCCAGAGAAGGGTGCTGCCTTCCCGTTGGGCTGCAGCCTCCACAGCTGGCCAGGGAAGGAGTTCCAAGCGTTTTTCCATGGCGGATCGGGGCTTATGGGGAAAGGACCACTGGAGCCAAGGGAAGACTCCGTAGAGTGCTGAGTCTGTCAACCCACCAGGTGATGGCCGGACCCGGCAAGCCCCCTTCGCTTCAGCCTCGGCGGCCCGATCCCCGCAACCCTGGGGAGGGGGGCACACCGCCGCGCCGCCCTCCCCAGGTGGTGATGCTGAAGAAAGACGATCCCAAGGCGGGGGCAGCCCAGCCCTCGTCTGCGGACGTCAGCCCCGTTTCAGCCCTCGAAGCCCCGGTGCCGCCGGCCTCACCCCAGCCCCCCGCTTCTGCTTCCCAAGAGGTGCGGTCGGATGACGACCGGTTTTCTCTGGCGGAGCTGGAGGGGATGACCATGGCCGATCTCCTGGGCCCATCTCCCACCCCATCGAGAAAAGGGGGCCAGTCCCAGCCGTCCCAACCCGTTGCCAGGGCAGAGCGCCGGCAAGAGCGCAGCGTTGACGATTTTGATTTTGATGAGGAGGCCTTTCTTGCCGCCCTCGATGACAACGAACCCATTGGCACCACGGGCGATCTGGTGAAGGGCACCGTGATCGGCGCGGAGAGCGATGGGGTTTATGTGGATATTGGTGGCAAGGCCCCAGGCTTCATGCCGAAGCGCGAGTGCGGCCTGGGCGTGATCACCAGCCTCAAGGAGCGCTACCCCAAGGGCCTGGCCGTTGAGGTGCTCGTGACCCGCGAGCAGAACGCTGAGGGCATGGTGACGGTGAGTGTGCGGGCTCTGGAGCTGCGCAAGAGCTGGGACAAGGTGCTCCAGCTGGAGAAGGAGGGTTCGGTGGTGCAAGTCAAGGTGAATGGCTTTAACCGAGGTGGCGTCACCTGTGATCTGGAGGGCCTGCGGGGCTTCATCCCCCGATCCCAGCTCAGTGAGGGCGAGCAGCACGAGGCGCTGGTGGGCAAAACCCTGGGGGTGGTTTTTCTTGAGGTGAATCCCGAAACCCGCAAGCTGGTGCTGTCTGAAAAGAAGGCGGCCACAGCTCTGCGCTTTCGGGAGCTGGAGGTTGGCCAACTGGTGGAGGGCCAGATCAGTGCCATCAAGCCCTATGGGTTCTTTGTGGATCTCGGTGGGGTCAGTGGCCTTCTCCACCATTCCTCCATCACCGGGGCTGCCTTGCGAGACCTGCGGGAAGCCTTTCAGCAGGGGGAGCGAGTCGTGGCCCTCATCACGGCGGTGGATGGGCAGCGCGGACGGATTGCCCTCAACACCCAGTTACTGGAAAATCAACCTGGTGAATGGCTCATCGCCAAGGAACAGGTGATGGCAGAGGCGCCAGAGCGGGCGGCCCGTGCCCTTTCCCTGCTCAAGCAGCGGCAGGAGCAACAGGCCGCGAAGCTAGACGCCCCCAACACTCCGCCGCAGGAACCGCCCTCGGGGACCGCGTCCCCAGGAGAGAGTCCAGATCTCCCATGATTGTGAGTCGCCCTGCCCCGGCAGGTTTGCGTGGAGCCGACTGGGAGGTGGATTTTTATTCCCGCCCCGTTCTCGAGGCCGATGGACGCAAGCGCTGGGAAGTCCTGATCTCCTCAACTCCCGAGGTGGCGTCTGCAAACGCCCCCACTCCCCCCTTTCGGTTTGAAAAACGGTGTTCTGCCGACACCGTCAACTCTCAGTGGCTGCGCGAAGCATTCGCGGAAGCCCTGGACGTGGCCCAATCCGAAGGGCGTGTCTCGCCCGGACGCCTCCGCTGCTGGAGGGGTTCCATGCGGGCGATGGTGGAAAGGGCTGCGGCACCCTTCGGTTTGGAGGTGCTCCCCAGTCGGCGCTGTTTCTCCCTGATGGAGTGGCTGGAGCAACGGGAACGGGAGGTTTACCCCGCCGAGGAGGGCTATATGGCTGGTCCCTTGGCCCCCCCGCCCCAACCCCAGCGTCCCGTTCCCCTGCCTTGGCCAGAAGTGGCCCGTGGAGATTCCTGGAGTTGGGCCATGCTCCCCTTGGAGACCCTCGGTGAAGCTTCGGATTGGAGCATGGGTTTCGGGGCCCTGCTTCCCCTTCCCCTCGATCTCGATCCCCAGGGAGGGGTGCCCGGGATTCGTCTCTTCAGCCGTCAGCGAGCGTTAGCCATCGCTGGCTGGCTGGCGGGTCTGGAGCCCGTGAGACTCGAGCTGGATGAAGGGCAGCTGGTGCTGGAAGCCGGGCTGGACGATCGTTGGCGTCTCGCCAGGCTGGCAGACCAGGAGGCCACGGCCATTCAGGAGGTTTTTGCTCGGGCCCGTCAGGAAGCCGGGGGTCTGCAGTTTTTGGCCGTGCAGACCGCGGATGGAGACAGCCACTTCGAAGGCTTCTGGATGCTTCGGGATCTGCCGGATGGCTGAGGAGGCGTCCCCCCCGTTCGACCGACCGGATGCCCACTTCAACACCCTGGAGGGGTGGACCTGGGTTGGGACCTACGGGGGGTGGTATTTGCAGTGTGAACGGCTGGAGGGGTTTGAGCACGGCTTCTTTACCCGCCAGTGGGAAGGGCGTGAACCCGATGAATTGGCGGGCTACCTGAGTGCCGGCATCAGCGTCCATCGGCCCCGTCAGATTCACAGTGCCCAGGTGCTGCCTGCCCATGCCGCCTGTTCAGCCCCCTGGCCCGAAGCCGATGGGTTGATCAGCAGCGATGGAGGCCAGAGCCTGTGGGTCTGCGGGGCCGATTGCACGCCGGTCCTGCTGGCTGATCCCCGCAGCGGCAGGGTCGCCGCCTGCCACACCGGATGGCGTGGTGTGGCAGGGCGGATCCTGCCCCGCGCTCTCGCTTTGCTGGAGGAGGCGGGAAGTCTGCGCAGCGAGGTGATCGTCGCCCTGGGTCCAGCGGTCAGCGGAGAGGCTTACCAGGTGGAGAGGGAGGTGAGCCAGCAAGTGGCGGAGTCGCTCTTTCCTCCCGGTGCCAGCCATCTTGGGGGGGCTGGGGCTCTGGAGGAGCTCTTGGCCTGTGGCGCGCTTCTGGCCGACCCTCTCCCAGGCCGCGATCGACTGGATATTCGTGCGGCCACCAAACGTCAGCTGGAAATCGAGGGTGTTTCTCCGGTGAACATCAGCGTCTGCCCCCTCTGCACGGTGGCCCATCCCCTTCTGTTTCACTCCTGGCGACGCGATCAGGTGAAGGCTGTCCAGTGGAGCGGAATCGTGTCTCAAGCTTGATCCAACCTGCTTGAGATGGGGCGCCTCTGAACTCAGAAAGCCTGAGATCCATTTGTGCAAGCGGTCTTGGCTTCACTAACAACGGGTCAATTGCCCGAATCACAAGCAAGTCTCCAGTGAGGTTTTACCTGGAAAAGCAGCATTTGGCACTTGCAAAGAATGCCCTGGTGTTATGATTATGCAGATGTTGCATTTTCAGCAGCCATGCTCACTGGGGCAGACCTCCTTGCAAAAGTCAAGGAGCTTGGTGATGTCAATAAATCCGATCTTGTTCGTGCCTGTGGTTACGTCTCCACCAAGAAAGACGGAACCGAGCGCCTGAATTTCACGGCCTTCTACGAGGCCCTCCTCAATGCCAAGGGCATGGACATTGGTTCTTCCGCCAAGTCTGGGAAGGCAGGTCGCAAGCTCAGCTTCAACACCAAGGTGCAATTCAATGGCAACCTGATGGTGGGCAAGGCCTACACGGCGTTGCTGGATCTCAAGCCGGGTGACGAATTCGAGATCAAGCTTGGCCGCAAGCAGATTCGACTGGTTCCCCTGGGCAGCGAGGAAGAGGAGGGTTGATCGCCAGGGCCAAGGCTTCTGCCGCCTTTAGCCCATCAACCGCTGCGGACAAAATGCCGCCGGCATATCCAGCTCCCTCGCCCGCTGGAAACAACCCAGGAGTGTTGCTGCTTTGAAGCGACTGTCGATCCCTAGGCAGTCTGATGGGGGAGGAGGTTCGTGTCTCCACCCCGGTCAGTAGGGCCCCGTCGAGGAGGTAGCCAGGAAGCTTCTTGGAAAAGTGGGGTAGGGCTTCCCGGATGGCAGAAAGTACGAACTCGGGGAGGCATCCGTTGAGAGTGCCCAGTCGCACCCCTGGCAAATAGGACCCATTCACCCCTGGTTTCTGATCATCACCGATCGGCGCGCTCGGTGTGTCTGCCAAAAAATCGGCCAAAAGTTGGCCCGGAGCCTGATAGTCGTTCCCCCCAGACTTGAACGCTTGTTGCTCCCAATGCCGTTGAAAGGCCACTCCGGCAAGGGGGTCTCCAGGCCATCGTGCCCATGGATCCAGATCGTCGTTGGTGATGTTCACCACCAGCCCACTGTTGGCATTGCGTTCCCGTCGGGAATGTTGGCTCATGCCATTGGTCACCACGCATCCTTCTTCAGAGGTGGCCCCCACCACCCAACCTCCCGGGCACATGCAGAAGCTGTAGACATCCCGCCCCGTTTGGGTGTGGTGCACCAGCTTGTACTCTGCCGGTCCAAGGCGGGGGTGGCCAGCCTGCTGCCCCCAACGCGCCTGATCGATGAGGGCTTGGGGATGCTCAATCCGCAAGCCCACCGCGAAGGGTTTCCGCTCGATGGCTACTCCCTGTTGCTCCAGCCGGTGAAAGGTGTCGCGTGCACTGTGGCCTAAGGCCAGCACCACATGGCGAGCCGGTACGCATTCTCCTTGGGCCAGGCGCACCCCCTCCACCTGCCGGCTGCCATCGCTGGCCAAAATGAGCTCCTCCACCTTGGCTCCAAACCGCACCTCACCGCCAAGGGATTGGATCTTCTCCCGCAGACCCCGCACCACGGTGGCCAGCCGGAAGGTACCGATATGGGGGTGGTGCAGGGTCAGGATGTCCGGGTTGGCTCCAGCTGCCACGAGTCCCTCTAGCACCTTGCGCACGTAGGTCGCGGGTTCACTGATCTGGCTGTAGAGCTTGCCATCGGAAAACGTCCCTGCGCCGCCCTCGCCGAACTGCGCATTGGATTCCGGGTTGAAGGTCTGCGTTCCTCGCCAGAACCCAAAGGTGTCTTTCGTGCGCTGCTTCACCGGTTGTCCCCGCTCCAAGAGCAGGGGACACAAACCCATCTCGGCGAGCAGTAGGGCGGCGAAATACCCGCAGGGCCCCGCCCCCACCACCAGGGGGCGGGGCCCCAGGGCGGGCCCGGGCTTGCCCCGGAGAGGGGCTACCACGAAGGTGTATTGCTCATCAGGAGTGGGCCGGAGCTGGGGGCTGTTGGCGAATCGGCGCAGCAGTTGCTGCTTTTGCTTGCCGTCCAGCGCCAGTTCCAGATCGATGGCGTAAACCAACTGGATCTCCTCTTGCCTGCGGGCGTCAATGCTCTGTTTCACCAGCCGATGGGCCAGCAGCACTGCGGCTGGCAGATGAAGCTTCGCGCAGATCGCTTTCTCCAATTCAGCCTCGCTGTGGTCCAGAGGCAACCGCAGACCATGAAGTCGCCAACGTTCCATCGTTTCCTGGCTATCGGCCGATCTCAGGAACCCCGCGCCGGAGTTTCCTGCGGGTCAGGACGGCCATCGCGATGCGATAGGCCTCCTCCAGGCGCTGCAGGGTTTCATTGGACCCTCCTGTTTCGGGGGTATGAATGCTGATCAGAAGCCGGAAGGCTTCTCGCACATCCGGTTCTTCCGCATCGGTGTCGAGTCCGAGTGCCGCAAAGGCCCCCAGTTCTCTCAAGGAGGGCACATCTGCCAAACAGGGAGGGGCCTCCTCCGCGGCCATCAGGCGGCTCTGCAGATAGGTCATCTGCACGCCCGTGAGCGGTTCCGCCATGGCCCGTTTCTGTTGGAGCCATCCCAGGGCGGATAAGCCACCGAGGTTGAGGGGAAAGCGGGTGCGATCCGGCACGCCCACCACCATGGACTCCACTTGAAGAAAGTGGCTGGCTTCCGCAAAGCCCAAGTTTCGACGGCGGCCGATCTGGACCCGTGCTGTGCACCCCTCGGCGGCTTCGAGCAGGGCGTAAAGAGGGCTGCGGCCCACGATCACTTCCAGCAGAATGTCCCCGGAGCCCACGGTGAGCTCAAGAAACGTGCGATTGGGGAGGCGACCCACGGCCACGCCATTGACGCTGAGCTCCAGGGGGGCCTGGGCAGGCACTTTGTCGATCCGTGACACCCGGAGTCCGGAAGGCATGGATCGAAACAGAACAAGACTTTAGGACTTCACCTTAGGTGGGGACGCCGCAAGTTGCTCCAGCTCCTGCTCAATCTCCGCAATCCGCAGGCGTGTCGGCAGGAGCACATCCGGATTCAGACTGATCGAATCGATCCCGAGGCCCACAAGAAAACGGGCGAATTCCGGATGATCGCTCGGAGCCTGACCACAGATCCCGATCTTGCGTCCACAGCGTTGAGCCGCTTCGATCGCCATCTGAATCAGGGCTTTCACGGCCGGATGGCGCTCATCAAAGAGGTCGGCGACCAACGCTGAATCCCGATCCAGCCCCAGGGTGAGTTGAGTGAGGTCGTTCGAGCCGATCGAGAAGCCATCGAAGCGCTGGGCAAAGGCCTCCGCCACCATCACATTGCTCGGCAGTTCACACATCACGTACACCTGGAGCCCCCCCTCTCCTCGTACCAACCCCTGCTGTGCCATTGCCGCCAGCACCCGATCGGCCTCTTCCGGGGTTCGGCAGAAGGGCACCATGGGGATCACATTCACCAATCCCATTTGCTCCCGAACCCGCCGCAGGGCCATGCATTCCAGGGCAAAGGCCCTGCTGAATTCCGCAGACACATAACGGGAAGCCCCCCGCCAACCCAGCATCGGATTTTCTTCCTTTGGCTCAAAAGCTGCTCCACCAAGAAGGCGTGCATATTCGTTGCTCTTGAAGTCGGAAAAGCGGATAATCACCGGTTTGGGGTAAAAGGCTGCAGCGATGCGCGCCATTCCCTGGCTCAAGCCATCAAGGTAGTAATTCGTCGGCTTTTCATAGTTGCGGGTAAGCCTTTCAATCTCTTCTCTTTCCTGCTGGCTTGCGATCCGTTCCGGGTGGAACAGGGCGAGCGGATGCACCCTGATCTGATTGGCAATCACAAACTCCAACCGTGCTAGGCCGACGCCATCGCAGGGGAGGGCAGCCAGTTGAAACACCTCCTCTGGGTTCCCCACATTGATGAACACCTTGGTACGGGTGGCGGGGAGATCATCCAGCCGTTCCTCCTTCACCTCAAAGTCGAGCAGGCCGCGATACACCTTTCCCTGATCGCCTTCCGAGCAACTCACCGTGATCGCTTCTCCATCCTGGATGCGGGCGGTGCCCTCTCCGGTGCCCACGATGGCGGTGATACCCATTTCCCGCGCAATGATGGCCGCATGGCAGGTGCGTCCTCCCTGGTCGGTCACCACTCCACTTGCTTTTTTGAGGATCGGTTCCCAGTCAGGATCGGTGCGGCGGGTCACCAGCACATCGCCGCTTTGAAACCGTCCGATCTCTGAGGGGTCCTGGATGACCCGGGCGCAGCCGCTGCTGATGGACGCACCGATGGCCCGCCCTGTGACGATGGGTTGGGCTTCTCCCCGGGAGCGCAGGTGCCAGCTACGGAGCACCGCTCCCCCCCGTCGGGATTCCACGGTTTCTGGGCGCGCCTGAAGGATGAAGAGCTCTCCGCTGAGGCCGTCCTTGGCCCACTCCAGATCCATGGGTGTGGGACGGCCCCGGACCCGGCTGTAATGCTCTTCGATCAGGCAGGCCCAACGGGCCAGGGTGAGGGCGTCCCCATCGCTGATGGCAAACCGCTGTTGATCGGCGTCCGGCACCGTTTCATTGCACAGCGGTTGGCCATTCCCCTGGGGATCATGACCATGCACCAGGCGCAGGGCCTTGCTTCCGAGGCGGCGGCTGATGATCGGGGCAAATCCCTGGGCCAG
>JBEIGX010000005.1:0-32309 GCA_040381675.1 Aphanothece sp. | reverse complement strand
CTCCAGACGTCATCTCCGTTGTAAAACGTGCGCACATCTGTCACGTGGTAGCGCAAGAGTCGCTCCGCCTGGATATCAAACTGACTCTGGGGAACCCGAATGTGTTGCAGCAGGGTCTTGGGCATGGCCTCGATCGGCTGGAACAGTTCGGGAAAGGCCCGGATCCAGGTTTTTAAAACGGGATCATCCTTTTCACTGACATACAGCCATAGCCTGCCGTCGTGGGCATCGACAACGGCCTTCACGGGATTACGGAAGTAGCGCAATCCCTTCGGATTGGGATCGCTGTAGGGGTAGGACCGACTCTTGGTGAAGCCATCCAACATCCAGTATTGATGTTGCTCCGGTCGATAGCCCTTTCCGGTCTCGACCCTTGTCGTCACCAGATAGGGCTGGCTTTCGAAGCTCAGGAAGGGAGCCAGGGCCTCCAGGCGCTTGTTCACCTGCCGTCGCAGGAGCAGAAGGGAGCGGGGGGTGATCGATCCGGTGAACAGGATGCGAGGTTCACGGAGATAGACGGCAGCCGCCAGCTTCTGCCATCCCTGGGCAAGGGAAATCCCCACCGTGCCGTCGTAGTGGGTGTATACATTCAGGTCGCCCTCGGGATAGGAAAACTCTTTCACCAGGGTGGGGGCGACGGCGTAGGGCGCCGGTCCGGAGGAGAAGTAGAGGCTGGGCCGCCCGATCGGCAAGGCCCGCCTGGCTTCCGCATCGCTGATCCCCAGCTGGGGAATGCCCTGCACCCGCGCGCCCCGACCCAGGTCCTTGACGAAGAACAGGGGGAGCCCATCGGTGCCGGCCGCATTCACCGGCGAAACCGTGAATCCATGCCCATGGGTGAAGACCAGATGCTTGTTCAGCCAGGTGCGTGATCCCTTGGGCAGGGCTTGGCTATCCAGTTCCCGTGCCGCGATGAGCACCTGTTGACTGGTATCGCCCGGGGAGAGTCCCTGCAGGGGATAGCGATCAACGGCTGCTGTGTAGAAGGTGTAGTACAGCCGGAGCTGCTGCAGCTGCCGGTTGGCGGCCAGCAGAGGTTGGCTGTCCCAAAGGCGAATGTTGTCGAGGGTGCCTGGGGACGACTTGAGGTCTGCGGCACTTACCGTCTGCCGTGGCTCGAGGGTGAGGGTGCGCACCCGCTCCAGGCCAAAGGCCTTGCGGGTCGCCTGGATGCTTCGCTTGAGGTAAGGGCTCTCCAGTCGTAATTCCCGGGGTTGCACCAGGAAGCGCTGGGCGAGGGGGGCCAACACCCATTCGCTGAGGGGAATGGTGAGGCTGGTGATGGACAGGGGGATCAGCACCCCCCGGCGCAGCCATCCCTCTGGCACGGGGACAAGCAGGCTCGCCGCGGTGAGAAACAGCAGCAGGGTCAGCAGCAGGCGCAACGGCAGACGCACATGCAGATCCACCCAACCGGCGCCGGCCGCCACGCCACTGCCCTCCACCATGAGGTCGAAGGGCGCCAGGGCGCTGCTCAATCCAGCCACGAAGGCCAGCAGGGCCAGTTGGGGTTGCAACACCTCCTGCTGCTGGCGTGACAAGCCCCGAAAGGAGAGGTCGGAGAGGCTGGTGCCCTCGCCCAAGGTGAGCAGCAGGCAGGCCGCCAGGCCCACCGCAATCTGGGCGATGGCCACGCTCAGCAGGAGATGGATGGCTGGGAGCCGCAGAACGGTGAAGGAGAGGTCGAGTCCCGTCAGGGGATCCCCTTCCCCAAAGGGGGAGGCCAGGAGCGCCGGCAGCCAGAGGCTCCACCCCCTGGCCAGAGCCGTGGCGGAGGCGGCCAGGGCGGCAGTGAGGATGATCCGCAAGGTGGTGAGGGGCCACGCCAGCAGTGGTGGGATCAGCAGCACCATCAAGGCCAGCAGGGCCAGATAGGGCAGGTCCTTCAGCACGGAAAGACCCGTCATCACTTCTCCGCTGAAGGGAGCGGCAATGAGGCCCTTGGCCTGAATGAGCAGATAGCCCAGACTTCCGATCAGCAGAACCATCAGGCCCACAAGGGCCAGCATCAGGTTGCTGTTCTGCAGCCGAACGATGGGACGGATGGGGAGGTCCTGCCGGTCCTGGCTCTGGCGAAGACGCCAACAGCGTTGGAGTTGCTTCAACTGCAGCACCAGGCCGATGCCCAGCACCCCCGCGAAAGCCAAGAGCTGATACCACCAGCGCTTGAGGAGCACCGACTGGAAGCCAAATTGCGCAAACCATTGCCACTCGACGACAATCCGGCTCGCGAGCCATGACCCCGTGATCAGGGCCAGGACGGTGAGCACAACGATGGAGGGGAGCCTCCAGGGGGGCTTGGGAGGAGGAAGGGCCACCCATGGAGCGTAGGCAGGGAGCGGGCCCGAAGCCGTAGGGGGTCAGCGGCTGCGAAAACAAAATACCCGAGTTCTGGGGTCGGATTTAAATGGAGCAACGGGTTGGAGCTGTTAGCGTCGGCTTAGTCCTGGCCTCCCACGTGACCGTCAGCCTGACCCCAGCCACCCTTACCGGGCCCACCTTCACGGGTCTGCGCTGCAAGGAATGTGGCCAGCTTTACGATGCTGGGCCGCGGCACGTGTGCGAAGACGTCTGCTTTGGCCCCCTTGAGGTTGTCTACGACTACGACGCGATCCGCTCCCGTGTCAGTCGGGCCACCATTGAGGCCGGTCCTGTTTCGATCTGGCGCTACCGGGATTTCCTTCCCGTGTCTGCCGATCCCATCGATGTGGGCACAGGCTTCACCCCCCTGCTGAAAGCCAACCGACTGGCCAGGATGCTCGGACTGAAGTCGCTTTACATCAAGAACGATGGTGTCAACATGCCCACCCTGTCCTTTAAGGATCGGGTGGTTTCCGTTGCCCTCAGCCGCGCCAAGGAACTGGGATTCACCACCGTGAGTTGTGCCAGCACGGGCAATCTCGCCAACTCCACCGCGGCCATCGCCGCCCATGCCGGCTTGGAGTGCTGCGTGTTCATTCCTTCGGACTTGGAATCCGGCAAGATCCTGGGCACCTTGGTGTACAACCCCACCCTGATGGCGGTGAAGGGGAATTACGACCAGGTGAACCGCCTCTGCTCTGAGGTCGCTAACACCTATGGCTGGGGATTTGTCAATATCAACCTCCGTCCCTATTACTCCGAAGGGTCCAAAACCCTGGCCTATGAGGTGATTGAACAGCTGGGTTGGCAGCTCCCCGATCACATCGTTGCCCCGTTGGCCTCCGGCTCCCTCTTCACCAAGATCTACAAGGGGTTCCAGGAATTCGTTCAGGTGGGCCTTGTGGAGGAGAAGTCCGTGCGCTTCAGCGGGGCCCAGGCGGAAGGATGTTCCCCCATCGCCCAGGCCTTCCAGGAAGGACGGGATTTCATCAAGCCCGTCAAACCCCACACCATCGCCAAATCGATCGCCATCGGCAATCCGGCGGATGGCCCCTATGCCATCGACATCGCCAATCGCACCGGTGGCAGCATCGCTGCCGTCTCCGATGAAGAGATCATCGAGGGGATCAAGTTGCTGGCTGAAACGGAGGGTGTCTTCACGGAAACGGCTGGTGGAACCACCATTGCCGTGCTGAAGAAACTGGTGGAGCAGGGGCGCATTGATCCTTCGGAAACCACCGTGGCCTACATCACGGGCAACGGTCTCAAAACCACCGAGGCCATTGCCTCCTCCATCGGTGAGCCTTTCACCATTGAGCCCCAACTCGCCAGTTTCCGCACCGCCTGGGACCAGGCCCAAGCCCAGGCCCATCGGACCCCTTCCGCCTTCCGCTGATTTCCCCCACCATGGCTGTACAAGTTCTGATTCCCACCCCCCTGCAGAAATACACCGCGGATCAGGCCAGCGTGAGCCTGGAAGCCAAAAGTGTGGCCGATTTGATCGATGCGATGGAAACCGCCTTCCCGGGGATTCGCACCCGACTATGTGATGAGAATGGCAAGATCCGGAGATTTCTGAATTTCTATGTGAATAGCGAGGATATTCGCTTTCTGGAAAATGAAACCACCGGCCTCAATCCAGGCGATGAAGTGAGCATCGTTCCCGCCGTTGCCGGGGGCTGAGCCTGTGGGACCATCCGGTCCTTTCCCTCAGGCTTGTCAGTCCGTTCCCGGGTTCCCTAGCGTCGATCCACGTCCGACCAGGGCCCGTGACCATTTCTCCCTCCGTGCCCCAAAGCTGGGAAGCACCAGCACGGATCTACGACTATCGCCAGGCGGCCAATCCGATCCGACCAGGTCTCACGGAGCCGATCCCCCTGCAACAGTGGTGTGCACCGGCTTTGGATTCTGGGCTGTCTTCCATCCAGCCCCTTGACCAGAGCGGGCCCCTTGGCTGTGAAGGGCCGGCCACCAGTCCGGCCCTGGCCGCCCACTACGTTCTTCTCCATCCCGGGCAACCCCTCTGCCCCCAGGCGGCGGCCACAAGCTCCCTGTTCTATGTGTTGAAGGGGGCCGGGGAGCTCTCCCTGCCGGGCTCTCCAGATCCGTTGGCCCAGCCCCTGGAATGGGCCCAAGGGGATCTGTTCGTTCTGCCCCATGGCTTCTCTCCGGAGTTGCGCTCCAGGGAGGCCAGCCTTCTCTATTGGGTGCACGATGCCCCCTTGCTGCGCTACCTGGGGGTGAGCCCCGTGGCCGCTCGCTTTTCCCCGTGCTTCTTCAGCCGGGATCGCCTGGATGGAGAGCTGAACAGCCTCATGGCCGATCCCACAGCCGCGCGCAGCAATCGCCTGAGCGTGTTGCTGGCCCACGCCGCCATGCCGGCCACCCGAACCGTGAGCCATACCCTCTGGGCCATGGTGGGGGTGGTGCCAGGGGGGGCGATTCAGGCCCCCCATCGCCACCAATCGGTGGCCATCGACCTCATCTTGGAGGCCGCACCGGGTTGCCACACCCTGGTGGGGACGGAACTCGACGGGGACGGGAAGATCCTTCGGCCGAAGCGCATCGATTGGGAATCAGGGGGCGTGTTCCTCACCCCTCCGGGCCACTGGCATTCCCATGTGAATCCCAGTGGTCAGCCTGCTCGCCTGTTGCCCATCCAGGATGCGGGGCTTCATACCTATCTCCGCAGCCTGGATATCCGTTTTGCCGGCGGATTAGCGGGTCAGGATGGCGCCGGGTGAGCTCTGGAGGATCGGGCCGCTGGGAGACGGCACCTCGGGGTGTTGTGTCTGCCAGGCATCCACCTCCTGACGGAAACTGTCGCCATCGATGGTTTCCTCGCTGATCAGGCGTTCCACGAGCCGATCCATCAACTCGCGGCGGGGCTCCAGGAGAGAGACGGCCGTTTCAAGGGATTGTTTGGCCAGGGCCCTGACCAGCGTGTCGATGCGGTTGCCGGTGTCCTGCGAGTAGTGGGGTTCCGCCCGGATCCAGTCCCGACCTAGAAACACCTCGGCTCCATCTCCTTCCAAGGCGACGGGTCCCAGGCTGGAGAAGCCGTAACGGGTGACCATCTCGCGGCAGATCCGGCTCACCATCTGCAGATCGCTGGAGGCTCCCTGGGTGACCTCGCTGGGGCCGAACACCACCAGCTCGGCGGCTCGGCCTCCCAGGACCACCACCAGGCGGGCCAGCAGGTAGGCCCGGCTGATCAGGCCGGAATCCAGGATGTCCTCATCGGGAACGGTGCGAGCGAAGCCTCCCACGCCCCCTGCCCTGGGCAGGAGGGTGACCTTGTCCAGTCGGTCCGCATGGGGCACCAAACAGGTGAGGAGGGCATGGCCCACTTCGTGGTAAGCGATCAGGCGCTTTTTGGCACTGTCCTGAAGGGGGGCCGCCGTGAGTCCCATGGTGATGCGCTCCAAGGCATCACTGATGGCCCGATCATCAATCTGGGTTTCCTCGCGGCGCGCGGTGAGGATCGCCGCCTCATTGAGCAGGTTGGACAGGTCGGCCCCAGAGAAGCCGGGGGTACGGGCCGCCCAATCCGAGAGCGACACCTTTTCGTCGAGGGGGCGCGTTCGGGCATGAACCGCCAGGATCGCCTCCCGACCCTTGCGATCTGGCAGATCCACGATGATGCGGCGGTCGAACCGTCCGGGACGCATCAGGGCGGCATCCAGCACATCAGGGCGGTTGGTGGCCGCCAGCAGAATCACCCCGGAATTGTCTTCAAACCCATCCATCTCCGTCAGGAGCTGGTTGAGGGTCTGCTCCCGTTCGTCATTGCCGCCCCCGATTCCCGCCCCCCGCTGACGGCCGACGGCATCGATCTCATCGATGAAGATGATGCATGGCGCCTTGGCTTTGGCCTTGCGGAAGAGGTCGCGTACCCGGCTGGCTCCCACCCCCACGAACAGCTCGACGAACTCCGACGCGGCCATGGAGAAGAAGGGCACCCCCGCTTCCCCAGCGATGGCCCTTGCCAGAAGGGTTTTTCCCGTTCCCGGCGGACCCACGAGCAACACCCCTTTGGGAATCTTGGCGCCAACGGAGGTGAAGCGTTCGGGCGATTTCAGGAAGGTGACCACCTCCTGAAGTTCCTCCTTGGCCTCGGCAATTCCCGCCACATCCTCAAAGCGGACCGGCACGGCCCCTTCGGCCTGAACCCGGGGCTGACTGCGTCCAAACCCAAGGGTTTTGTTGGCCACCTGGCTGGAGCGCCGGATCAATAGGGCCAGGGCACCCAGAAGCAGGAAGGCCAGGAGCAGATTTCCCAGAAGCCCGGCCATGGCCTCTTCCTGACGCTCATCCCTGACGGACAGGGAAATGCGGTTCTGCTCGGCCACCCGCAGCAGCAACTGGTTGTCGTTGAACAAGGTCACATTGGCGGTGCGACCGTCGCCGTAGGTGACCGTGGCCACCCGTTGGCGGGGGGAGAGGAGGATCTCCTTCACGGCACCGCTCTTCATGTCGTTGAGGAGCTGGCTGTAGGAAGGCGGGGCCTGCCGAGAGCCCCCGAGGGAAAACCCCTGGGTTGGACCTGAGGTGTCGAGATTTTTCTGGTTTTCTTTCTTACTGGCCTCGGGGGTTCCTTTTCTCAGGGAGGGTGGGCCTGGAGTGGCGGTCGCCTCGGGCTGGCCGGCTGGTGCAGAGGCTGGGTTGGCAGCAGCGCTCGCCTGGAGCCACGGTGCGGGGATGAGGGCTCGAAGGGGGGGTGGCGAAGGATCCACTGCTCAATTCCTGTCGTTGGATGCTAGCGATTTGACGGAAGGTCGCCTGACCAAGGAAGATCAACCTTTGGCAAAGCAGGTAGGGTCATGGCCGTTCCGAAGAAGAAAACCTCCAAGGGCAAGCGCAACCAGCGCCATGCCCACTGGAAGGCCAAGGCGGGAGACGCGGCACTGAAAGCCCTCTCTATCGGCAAGGCTGTGCTTAGTGGGCGCGCACGGGGATTTGAATATCCGGTCGACGCATCCGAGGAAGAGGAGGCCTGATCAGCCCCTGATCCTTGAATGCTGGTGCGCAAGGGATCCACGCAGGTGATCCCGCGCAGGTGATCCCTGCGTCGCGATCCCTAACTCCCCAGTTTGAAGGCTTCCAACACCAGGGCGAACACCACGCCGATCCTGAGGTTGTCGATCACCACCCAGCCCAGGGGGGGCACGTCCTTGACGGCACGGGTCCGCAGCCTCACCAGCACCTCATAAACCACCACCATCCCCAGCACCAGGATCGGTCGGCCCCCCGTGAGTTTCCAGAGGAGAAGGGCTGAGAGGTTCTCCCCCAGGAAGATTCCCCCGAGAAGGGCCAACAGGGCCGTACTGGCGGTGGCCCAACGGGTGCCGATCTGGGCGTGAAGGCTCCGTCCGACTTGATCCAACACCTGTTGAAGCCGCGTTTGTTGCCTTGGCCGTCCATCCAGAGCGGAAGGGCGTGTCAGCGGAGATCGGCCCATTCCTCCTCCACCAGGCGTTGCAACCAGGAGAGCGTGACCCTCCCCTCCTGACAAGAGGGACCCCGCAGCACCGTCGTGGGCTTCTGCTCATCTCCCAGGTGGTTCACGGCCGCTCTGGCCGCCTGCCACCAGGGCGAAGCTTCTGAAGTCACGGCAGGCCCGGCAGCCACCGCATCGTCGCCCAGGGTGAGCAGGCAGGGCAACGCCGCCCCCCGGGCCGCGGCCAGACCTTGGGGGGAATCTTCCAGGGCCAGCACCTCCGTGCTGGCGAGGTTGAGGCGGTTCAAGGCCCTTTCATAGCCCTCAGGGCTTGGTTTTTTCGCTTGCACATCTTCCCCGCAGATCCAAAACGCAAAGGCATCCGCCAACACCGGGCCGTGCCCTTCCAGCAGGGCCGCCACGGCGGAGCGGGAACTGGTGGTGACCAAGGCCTGGGGAAGTCCTTGCCGGGCCACTTCGCTCAACAGGCGCTTCACCCCGGGACACAGGGGCAATTGGCCGCTTCGGGCCAGGGTGGCATAGGACTCCTGCTTGGCCTCCATGAGCGACTCCACCAGGCGGGCCGAGACAGGCCCCTTCTGGTGCTGTGCCAGAAAGTGGCGGATGCGCTCCCTTCCCCCGCTGATCGCCAACAGCTGGCGATAGGTGGCCCCATCCCAGCGCCAGGGGAGGCCGGCGTCCTGGAAGGCCTGGTTAAACGCCCGGCGGTGGCCATGGAGTTCCGTTTCCGCAAGGGTGCCATCCACATCCCAGAGCAGTGCCTTCCATCCCACGGGTTTCGCTCCAGAGCCGTCAACGGAGTCCCCCCAGTTTCCCGTCCCGTGGGGGATGCGCACGGGTCCAGGCCCCTTCACAATGCGCACATCTGTTGAACGTCGCGCTCTCGTGCCGGTTTCTGCCTGGAGGTTGCCCCCCCCTCTTCCGATCCCAGAGGGTGGGGCCGACAGCCATGGCCTCCCGGTGGAACTTTGGGCTGTTCTGGCACGACGGGGCCTTGGGGATGGGCCGGCCATTTCGGATCTGCTCGATCCACCAGAACCCCCCGAGGCTTCACTCCACTTTCCGGATCTGGAGAAGGCTGTGAGCCGCTTGGCCGCGGCGGCCAAGCGGGGAGAAGCCGTGGCGATTTGCGGGGATTACGACGCGGATGGCATGACCAGCACCGCCCTGCTGACCGGCCTGCTCCAGCGCCTGGGGGGGTGTCCCCAGCCCGCGATCCCCAGCCGTCAGGAGGAGGGCTACGGGCTGAATCGGGCCATGGTGGAGCGCCTGGCGGCCGAGGGCGTCAGCCTCCTGATCACGGTGGACAACGGGGTCAGTGCCCAGGAGGCCCTGGAGCGGGCTGCGGCCCTCGGCCTGGATGTGATCCTCACGGATCACCACACCCTCCCAGAGGTGTTGCCCCCCTGCCTGGCCCTCCTCCATCCAGCCGTCACCCCCCCGGATTCTCCCTACAGGGGATTGGCAGGGGTGGGTCTGGCCTACGTCCTGGCCAGAGCGCTGGCCCAACGGTTGGGCAGCCGGGAGGGTCTGGAGATGGCGATGGAGCTGTTTTGCATCGGCACCATTGCCGACATGGCGCCTCTCCAGGGGGTCAACCGCCGTTGGCTGCGCCAGGGGTTGCCGCGGCTGGCCGGAACCCGACTGGCGGGCCTCAGGGCCCTGATGCAGCTTTCGGGGCTTCAGGACGCGCCCATCGACGCGGAAGCGGTGGGGTTTCAGCTGGCTCCAAGGATCAACGCGGTGGGACGGCTCGGCGATCCCCTGCTGGTGGTGGAGCTGCTCACCACCCTGGATCGGGACCGGGCCATGGAGCTGGCCCGCCGTTGTGATGCCCTCAATCGGGAGCGGCGGGAACTCTGTCAGGCCCTGGAGGCTGAGGCTTTGGCCCTGCTGGAAGCCGATGGCCCTCGCTGCCCCTCTTTTGTGCTGTTGGCCCAACCCCACTGGCACCATGGCGTGATCGGGATCGTGGCCGCTCGCCTGGTGGAGCGTCTGGGCCGTCCGGTGGCCCTGCTGGGTGGGGAGGGGAACGGACGGTTGCGGGCTTCGGTGCGGGCGCCGCGGGGATTTGCGGTGGACCAGGCCCTCAGTGCCTGCGCTCCTTTGTTGCAGCGATTTGGGGGGCATGCGGCCGCAGGGGGATTCACCGTGGAGGCAGCCCATCTGGCCCGGTTGCAGGAGCGTCTGGAAGACCTGGCGGACACCTGGCTGCAGAACGATCCGGACGGATTGATGGTGGAGCCCGAAGCCCACCTCCGGCTGGAGCGGATCGATCGGGAGCTTTGGCAGGCGCTTCAGCGCATGGGTCCGTTTGGCGTGGCCCATCCCATCCCCCTCTTCTGGAGCGTGGGGTGTCGGGTGGAGCAGCAAAAAATTCTCAGGGGGAACCATCTCCAGCTCACCCTCAGCCAGGGGGGCGTCAGGCTTCAGGCCATGGCCTGGCGTTGGGAGGGAACGGATCCCCTGCCCCCCCTCGTGGATGTGGCCTATCGCCTGCGCCAGGATTCCTGGCAGGGCCAGCAGCGCCTCCAGGCCGATCTGGTGGCCGTCAGACCCAGCCATCAAGGGGAGGATGGGGTGGTGCTCCTGCGTGGAGACCGCCACTACAGCTGTGCCCTGCGCGGCAAGGGCCTGGTGATTCGCAACGCGGCGGGAAAGGAACTGTCTTCATCCCTCCATTGGGAAGGATCCCAGGCCCGCCCCCAGTTCAATGGGGAGCATCCCTACGTGCGGGCCCTGTTCCAGGATGCGGTCATGGCCTTGGGCTTGGCCGGTTGAAAGCCTGGGGGCGTTCAGGCAAGGGCCTCAGAGGGCACCGCGCCGATAGAAAAGAATGAAGATCACCGCCGGGCCCGCCAAGGTGATGAGCGCCAGAGCCATGAAGTTGGCAATCAGGTGAAAGTCAATGCCCATGCTGAAGATCTCGCAGGCGGATGGCGTGCGACATCAGCCTAGGCCCTGGCCTTCCGTTGGTGCTGCAGAATTCCTTTCAATGTGATGCCTTGTCACAGCCCCGTGCGTTCGAGGAACCCGTGATGGGCCAGTCCGCTCCACGATGGCAGTGCATTTCGGGCTGTGGGGCCTGTTGCCGCCTCGACCCCGATCTGAGGCCGGAAGCCCTCGCCATGCTGGATGCCGAGCAACGCCAGACCTATCTGGCCATGGTGGGGGATGATGGTTGGTGTGTTCACTACGACACAGGCGGCCGGCGTTGCCGGATTTACGACAGCCGACCTGACTTCTGCCGGGTGAGCACCATTCTGTCGATGCTGGATGTGCGGGATCAGGAGGCCGATGCCCTGGCGATCTCCTTCTGTCGCCAACAGATTCGCAGCGAGAGTGGTGGCCGTGGCAGGGTGATGCGGCGCTTCCTTCGAGCGCTTCGCCAGCCATGACGTCCCCAGAGCCCCCTCCTGAGTCCCTTCCCTCCTCCGCTGACGCCAGCGATGGGCCCGCCGCGGGGGCGTCCACCTGGCTGACGGTGTTTCTGAGTACGGCGGGCACGGTGTTTCTTGCCGAACTGGGGGACAAGACCCAGCTCGCCGCCCTCCTGCTGGCGGCCGAGTCCGGCCGCCCTGTGGTGGTGGCGATCGGAGCCTCCCTGGCCTTGATCTGCTCCAGCCTGGTGGGGGTGCTGCTGGGCCGCTGGTTGTCGTCCGTGATGGCCCCCCAGCAACTCGAGCGGGCCGCGGGAGGGCTGATGGTGGGCCTGGGCCTCTGGCTCGGTCGCCAGGCCGTGCTCCACCTCGCGCCCCCGCCCATCTCACCGGTGTCCTAGGCCATGTTTGCCCTGCTTGCCTCCACCTTTGCCACCGTTTTCCTGGCGGAGCTTGGCGACAAAACCCAGCTGGCCATCGTCAGCATCAGTGGGACCTCCAGCCGTCCTGGCGCCGTTTTTGCCGGCAGTGCCACGGCCCTGGTATTGGCCAGTCTGTTGGGCTCGGCGGCGGGGGGAACCCTCACGGCCGTGATCCCCACCGACTGGTTGCAGCTCGCTGCCGCCGGCGGGTTTCTCATCCTGGGCCTGCGGCTGATCCTTCGCTCCGGTGCTACCCCTGAGCCCTCCGCCACCGTTGGGGAGGGGGATCCGGGTCCTCCGGGTTCCTAAAGTCTCCTTGACATGTCCTGGCTGGTTGCGCCGCCTCACCGCCGGACATCCCCCTGTGGTTGGTGCGTTCTGCTCTCTCCACGCCCAGCTCCCATCTGTTCTCTTCGACGATGAAGTTCACGGTCGCCGACCTGCTTGACCATCTATCCACGGATGACAGCCTGCCCCCTGCGCACCTCGAGAAGGCCCTCGGCCTGACGGCCGCAGACGAGCAGGAGAAACTGCGCATCGGCCTGGAGGCCCTGGAACGCCTCTCCTTGGTGGAGAGCGGGGAGGAGGGGGTTCGTCGACGGGAGTGTCCCGATCTGATCCCGGCCCGCCTGCGCTGCTCGAGCAAGGGGTTTTGTTTTGCCCTCCGGGATGATGCTGGCGAAGACATCTACATCCGGGACCACCACCTCAATCACGCCTGGAACGGGGATCGGGTGCTGGTGCGCATCACCCGGGAAGGGGGGAGGCGTCGGTCTCCGGAGGGCAGCGTGCAGTGCATCCTTCAGCGCCACACCACCCGCATGCTGGGCCATGTAGAGCGGCAGGGCGACCGGCTGGTGGCTGTGCCCTTGGATGATCGGCTGCTCACCACCGTGGCGCTTCCGGAGGATGACGCCAGCCACCTGGAGCAGCGCGACTCCCACGTGGTGGAGGTGCAAATCGACCGCTTCCCCGTGGCCCAGCTGGCTCCCCAGGGGCATGTGGCCCGCAGTTTGCCCGTGGAAGGGGGCGACGATGCTGATCTGGAACTGCTGCTCGTCAAACATCAGCTTCTCCACGATCCCGGTTCCACGCCCCGGCTGACCGTCAAGACCCCCGCAGAGAAGGGCCGCCAGGATCTCACCGACCTCCCCACCCTGCTGGTGCAGCCCTGGCGGGCCAGCGATTCGCCCATGCTCCCGGCCCTCTCCCTGGAGGCCAGGGAAGGGGGCTGGCGCCTGTGGGTCCATGCCCCGGCGATTGCCGAACGGCTCGGCATGGCCACCACGGTCGACACCTGGATTAGGGATCAAGGAGAAGCGGTTCCCCTGGGCCGGCAGTGGCGACCGCTCCTGCCGGCAAGCCTGGCGAAAGCTGCCGCCTTTTCCTCGGGAGTGGAACAGTCGGCCCTTTCCGTGGCCCTCGACCTGGGACCTGAAGGGGAACTGGAGCACTACCGGTTTCAACTCAGCCGGATCTGTCCTCTCGCCACGGTGGATGGGGCCGCCCTCGAGGCCTTGGCGGAGCGCAAGCCCAAGGCCCGCACTTTGCCTGCCGCCCTCAAGGTCCACAAGGCCCACCTTGAGCTTCTTGAGCAGTTGGTGAACGTGGTGGGGCTGCTGCGGCAACGGCGCCTGGCGGCAGGCTCGATCGAACTGGATGTGCCCATTCCCCCCCTGGAGGCGCTCGGCGATGGGGGGCGGTCCGGCCCGGATGCCGGTCGGGCCGGTTGGTTGGTGACCCTGCCCGATGCCCACCCCGCTGCCCTGCTCAGGGAGAGCCTCCTGGTGGCTCATCGGGCCCTGGGCCACCACATGGCGGCCTTTGGGTTGCCAGCCATCTATGCGGTGAACCCGGCTCCGGATCCCTCCGCCATCAACGAGGTGGCCAAGGCGGCCCTGGCCCTTGAAATCCCCCTGGAGCTGAGCAGTGAAGGCAATGCCAGCGCTGCGGAGCTGGCTGCGGCCTTTGCTCGCACCGACCGCAGCCGGGTGTGGCAGCAGCAGATTCGCGACAGTTTGGAGATCATCCAGCTCAGTGACCAGCCTGGGGCGAATGCCCTGGCCGGTGACCCCATTGCCGTCGCCCCCTGGACCTGTCCCAGCCTGCACTACGGGGATCTCTTCAACCAGCATCTACTCGTCACCCTGCTGCTGGAGGGCAAGGACAGGCCTACGGTGCGCCACAAAACAAGTGTGGATCTGGCTTCAGGCACCTCCCACGGCGCCATTGACTGGCCTCTGCTCACCCCGGCCCAGCTGGCCCCGTTTGAGGCGAGCCTGCGCCATGGACTGGTGCTCCGTCTCAATGGGCGTCGACAGGCCCTGGCCGAGTTTCAGTCGGATCGCCTGGCCATGGCCCAAGCCCGCTTTGCCCAGCCCCTGGTGGGCCAGACCCTCGAGGGCGTGATCAGCGGTGTGCAGAGCTACGGCTTCTTCGTTGAAGTGCCGCCCTCCATGGTGGAGGGGCTGGTGCATGTGAGCTCCCTCAAGGACGACTGGTATGAATACCGATCGCGCCAGAATCAGCTGGTGGGCCGGAAGGGAAGGCGCACGTTCATGGTGGGAGATCTGGTGCAGGTGTTGATCGAGAAGGTGGATGTGTTGCGCCACCAGATCGACCTCTCCGTGGTGCTGCCTGAGGAGGATCCAGCCGATGGGACGGGCGGAGAGGAGCTGGTGGCCGATGGGGAGGAAGAGCAGGACACCCTCTGAGCGGCATGACCTCCCCTCTCCCATCGCTTCCCATCGTGCTGGCGATGTCCGGAGCCTCCGCCCAGCCCCTGGCCCAGCGAGCCCTGGATCTCCTGCTCCAGGCAGACTTGACCGTGGATGTGGTGACCAGCCGGGGCGCCATGGCCGTATGGCGAGCCGAGTTGGGGGTGTTGGTTCCCTACGACCCCGCGGCTCAAGAGGCGTTCTGGCGAGAGCGAACCGGATGTGATCGCGGCGTGTTGCGCTGCCACCGCTGGAATGATCAGTCGGCCCCCATCGCCAGTGGGAGTTACCGCACGGCTGGCATGGTGATCCTGCCCGCCAGCATGGGCACGGTGGGACGCATCGCAGCCGGGGTGGCCCTGGATCTGATTGAACGGGCCGCCGATGTGCACCTCAAGGAGGGATGGCCGCTGGTGATCGCCCCCAGGGAATTGCCCTGGAATCTGATCCACCTGCGCAATCTCACCACCCTGGCGGAGGCGGGGGCCCGCATTGCCCCCCCCGTGCCGGCCTGGTATCACCAGCCTGCTTCCATCGAGGACATGGTGGATTTCCTGGTGATTCGGATGTTGGACAGCCTGGGTTTGGAGCTGGGATCCCTGCACCGTTGGCAAGGCCCTGTGTCCTTGCGGCCATGACACTCCGTCGCCTGCTGGTGGTTCCCCTCTTGTCACCCCTGCTGGCGGTGTTGCTGTTGGCAGCCCTTAATCCACGCCCCCAGCTGGCCTTTCGGGTGCTGACCTGGACCACGCCCCAGGCCCCACTCGGACTCTGGCTGGGGGGGGCGGCCCTCGGCGGCGCTGTCCTCAGTGGGGCGGGCACCGCCCTGGCCCTCGGACGGGGGCAGGGCGCTCGATCCAGTGGGCGTCGACGGGTCACCACCCCCCGGTTCTCCCGCGCCTGGGCTGAGGCCGGTTGGGAGAACCGGGCAGACGACCGCTCCAGAGGGGACGAGGAGCCCCAGGAGCCATGGGACGACCAGAGGGCTGAGGGGACCCGTGTTGTGGCCCCTCCCAGGGCGCCCGGGGAGCCCGCGCCCACCCTGGATGTGCCCTTCCGGATCCTGCGCAGGCCTTCCGCCCCTGGGGGGGAAAGGCCTGGGGCCCATGGCGCCGAGGCCTGGCCTCCACCGGAGCGGGAGAGGCAACCTGTCGCCGTGGGGGTGGAGGACGACTGGGGGCGAGAGGCCTCCGGGGACGATTGGTGAGCGGCTCCAGGGCCCTGAGGGTTCTGCAACCTGCCTAAAGTCACTCACGATGCCGGGAGCCCGAAGCGGTGACAGACAGCGCAACCCCAGACAGTGCCAAATCCAAGGCCACCCCAGCCAAGGCGGGAACTGGCAACGAGGCCTCTGGAGAGAGTTCCACCCCTGCCAACCCGTCGCCTCCGACGGAGGCGGCCCCCAAGGCTGCAGCCAAGGCCAAGGCCCCCGCTCTCGAAGACAAGCCCTTCGCGGACTACATCCCCCAGGATCTTTTGCCAGCCCTGCTCAAGGAGTGCCAGGCCTATGGGGGGGCGGCTCCGGAGCTCAGCTTTGAGGAGGGGGCCATGCCCGTGGTGGGAGTGCCCTGTTGGATGGTGAAGGGCGTGTTGCCGAATGACCGCCGCTTCTGGCTCTGTTTCACGGCTCCTGAGCTGGAGGCCGCCAAGATGATTGCCCTCGCGGAAGCCGGTGCCCAGCCCAGCCTGCTGGAGTCGTTTCTGATCGATGAGAAGAAGATGACCTTGTCGTTGTTGGTGTCGCGCCTGGTGCAGCGTCTGAATGGGCAGAAGTGGCTGGGTCCGAATTGAGCGGGGCCTTTCCACAGAAGGCCTTTACACAGGGAGCAGCGAAGGCAGGGTGGCCCCTACGATGAGTCCACCGCACTGGCCTGCCCGCGATGGTTCCCCCTGTGTCTGCCCCAGCAAGCACCGCCTCCCCTCAGGCTGTCGGCTCCCCCGACGCGCCTGCCATCAAGGCGCCGGTGAAGGACACGATTCTCACTCCGCGCTTCTACACCACAGACTTTGATGCGATGGCGGCGATGGATCTTCGCCCCAATGAGGAGGAGTTGAAAGCAATCTGTGAGGAATTTCGGAAGGACTATAACCGCCACCACTTTGTGAGAGATGGGGAATTCGAAGGGGCTGCCGACAAGCTTGACCCGGAAACTCGCCAAGTCTTCGTTGAATTCCTGGAGCAGAGTTGCACCTCGGAATTCTCAGGATTTTTGCTCTACAAGGAGCTCAGCCGCAGGATCAAGGCAAAGAACCCCCTCCTGGCTGAATGTTTTGCCCATATGGCACGAGACGAAGCCCGCCATGCTGGATTCCTTAATAAATCCATGGCGGATTTCGGCCTGCAGCTGGATCTGGGCTTCCTGACCGCCCACAAGGCCTACACCAAGTTCAGCCCGGCCCATATCTTCTATGCCACCTATCTCTCCGAAAAGATTGGCTACTGGCGCTACATCACTATCTATCGTCACCTGGAGAAGCACCCAGAAAGCAAGATTTTCCCCATTTTCAATTTCTTCGAAAACTGGTGCCAGGACGAAAATCGTCATGGGGATTTCTTTGATGCGCTGATGAAAGCGGTCCCCAGCACCGTGAACGGTTGGCGATCCCGCCTCTGGTGCCGGTTCTTTCTGCTGGCGGTGTTCGCCACCATGTACGTGCGGGACGTGGCCCGCAAGGAGTTCTATGAGGCCCTGGGGCTGGATGCGCGCAGCTACGACCGCACCGTGATCACCAAGACCAACGAAACCTCCGCGCGGGTCTTCCCCGTCGTTTTGAATGTCGAGTCGCCTGCCTTCTGGGATGGCCTGGAAACGATGGTGACCCACAATGAGGCCCTCTCCGCCCTGGATGCCAGCTCCACGCCTGCTCCCTTGCGGGTGTTGCGCAAGCTTCCGCACTGGGCAGGTAACGCTGTGCAGATGGCCCGGTTGTTCCTGATGGCCCCGATTCCTAGCCACCAGTATCAGCCGGCCGTGCGTTGAGCGCAGGTCGTTCCTGCCTTGCCTCTCCAGGTTGGGGGGCTCTCTGGTTCTCTTGCCCGCTGCCTTTTGGTTGCTTCCACCTCTCTCATCCCAGAGCCCCAACGTTCCAAGGCCTCACCAGTGGCCCTGGGCGATTTCCAGGATCCGGCCTGGCGCTCCCGGCTGGAGCCCCTGCTTGCGGCCGGTCGTGCCGCCGGCGCAGACCTGGTGGAGGTTTTCCTTGAACGGAGCGACCACCTGGGGGTGTTGGCTGAGCAGGAGGTGATCACCAACGTGTCCCCCTCCTTTGGGATGGGGGCCGGCGTGCGGGTCTTCTCTGGCCGCCACGATGGTTTCGTTTCCACCAACGACCTCAGCAGCACCGGGCTGATGGCCGCCCTCGACCAGGCCCTGGGCATGCTGGGGCTGCTCCGTAACACCCATGCGGTGGATGGATTCGAGGGACTCCCCGCCCTGCGCGACCATGCTGCGGGCAAGGCCACCTGGCTCGGGGCCTCCCCTTCCCTTGGCGATGTGGCCACGCGCCTCCTGGAGGGAACCGGAGCGCTCACGCGCCATGGGGCTCACCTCCAGGCCCGGCGCGGCAGCTATGCCAGGGATTGGCAGGAGGTTTTGGTTTGCGCCAGTGACGGCACCTTTGCCCGCGACATCCGCCTCCACCAATCCCTGGGTCTCAATGTGCTGGCCGCCGATGGTGAGCATCGGGCCAGTGTGGGTCGCCGCTACGGCACCCAGGGCCGACCGGAGGATCTGCAGCAATGGGATCCGGATCTGTCGGCCCAGGACCTCTGCCACAGCGCGGCCAGCATGCTCTATGCCGACTATGTGGAGGCCGGGCAGTACCCGGTGGTGCTGGCCAATCGCTTCGGTGGGGTGATCTTCCACGAGGCCTGCGGCCACCTGTTGGAAACCACCCAGGTGGAGCGGGGCACCACCCCCTTCGCCGACCGGATCGGAGAGAGCATCGCCCATGAGGCGGTGACGGCGATCGACGAGGGCCTGAGCGATGGAGCCTTCGGAAGCCTCTCTATGGACGATGAAGGGATGGAGCCCCAGCGCACCGTGCTCATTGAGAACGGCATTCTGCGCCGTTTCCTCAGCGATCGGGCCGGGGAAGCACGCACCGCCCACCCCCGCACGGGCAGTGGTCGGCGCCAGAGCTATGCCTTCGCGGCGGCCAGTCGCATGCGCAACACCTTCATCGCCGCCGGACCCCACAGCCCTGAAGACCTGATTGCCTCGGTGGATCGGGGTCTCTATTGCAAAGCCATGGGGGGAGGCAGCGTGGGTCCGACCGGCCAGTTCAACTTCGCCGTGGAGGAGGCCTATCTCATCGAAGATGGCCAGCTCGGCCGGCCCGTGAAGGGGGCCACCCTGATTGGGGAAGCCAAGGAGGTGCTCCCCAGGATCTCCATGTGTGCCAACGATCTGGAGCTGGCGGCGGGGTTCTGCGGCTCTGTTAGCGGCAGCATCTTCGTCACCGTGGGCCAGCCCCACATCCGTGTGGACACCATCACGGTGGGGGGACGATGAGTCAAGCCATGGCGTCGCCCGTGTTGGTTGGAGAGCAGCTGCAGGATCAGCTGGAGCGCTTGTCGGCTCAGGCCGGCATCGCTCAGTGGGATCTTGGAGCCTCCTGCAGCACCGACACCTCCGTTCAGGTGGATCGGGGGGAGCCCAAGCAGATGAAGGGGGCGGAACGACGGGCCGTCACCGTCCGGGTCTGGAATGATCGAGGGCTTGTGGGCATCACGAGCACCTCCGATCTCACGGAAGCTGGGCTGGCCAGGGCCCTGGAGGGTGCCAAAGAGGCCAGCGCCTTTGGCAATCCTGAGGAGATCCCCGCCTTCTCCCCTCTGGCAAAGGCGCCTTTGCCGTCCGTGGAGCAACCGCTCATGGAGCGCCGCTCCATTCTTGAGTTGCTGGCTCGCCTCAAGGACGCGGAGCGGGCTCTGCTGGCCAGCCATGGGGCCATCACCACCGTTCCCTACAACGGCCTGGCCCAGCGCAGCAGTGAACGCCTCTATCTCAACAGTGAGGGGGCGCTGCGCCATCAGCAGCTCTCCACCGCATCCCTCTATCTCTATGCCCGGGCCGAGGAGACGGGGCGCAAGCCCCGCAGCAGCGGCGCCGTGCGCCTGGCCTATGGGGTGGATGGGTTGGATGTGGAGGGTTGCATTGCCGAAGCGGCCCAGCGCACCATTTCCCACCTGGATTACGCCCCCGTGGCAACCGGGCGTTACACCTGCGTGTTTTCTCCCGAGGCCTTTCTTGATCTCATCGGCGCCTTCAGCAGCCTGTTCAATGCCCGCGCCGTTCTCGATGGGGTGAGCCTCAGCAAACGGGACAGCCTGGGGGAGGCGTTGGCCGTCCCCTTCCTCTCCATCACGGACAACGGCCTCCACCCAGGCAACATCGGCGCAGCGCTGTTTGACGGGGAGGGCACCCCAACCGCGCCCCTCTCCCTTATCGAAGGGGGGGTGTTGCGCCATTTCCTCCACTCGGAGGCCACGGCACGGGCCTTCGGCGTGGCGCCCACGGGCCATGCCGGGATGGGGGCCAAGGTGTCCGTCGCCCCCGACTGGTTCGAGGTGGGGACCACCCCCGGGGGGGGCGGGGGCGAGGAAGGCCTGGATCGGTTGGCCCCTGGGGGCCGCCTTGCGGGGGAAGGGGGGCTGGTGGTGATCGATTCTCTCTCCGCCCTCCATGCTGGGGTGAAAGCCAGCCAGGGCTCTTTCTCCCTCCCCTTTGACGGCTGGTTGATCCGCGATGGCGCATCCGTCTCGATTGAGTCGGCCACCGTGGCCGGTGACATCCGCACCGTGCTCATGAGCCTGGTGGGCTTCGAAGGGCCCGGAAAGGTCACCCCTTCAGGCCTCTGTCCCTGGGTGTGGGTGGAGGGGCTCTCGGTGACGGGCGATGCCTGAGCCGTTGTTGCGTCCATCCCCCTGATGCGCATCCTCTTCTGGGGCACCCCGGCCTATGCGGTGCCAACCCTGGAGGCCCTCCATGGCGCGGGCCACACCCTTGTGGGCGTGGTCAGCCAGCCCGATCGGCGCCGGGGCCGGGGTGGTGCCCTGAGCCCCTCACCCGTGAAGCAGCGGGCCCTGGAGCTGGGCCTACCGGTGTTCACCCCGGAACGGGTGCGCCGGGATGGGACGTGCCAGGAGCAGCTGGCCAGCCTCGGGGCGGATGTGTCCGTGGTGGTGGCGTACGGCCAGATCCTCCCCAAAACCGTGCTGGATCAGCCGCCGCTGGGGTGCTGGAACGGCCATGGGTCCCTGTTGCCCCGCTGGAGGGGAGCGGCGCCGATCCAGTGGGCCCTGCTGGAGGGGGATCCCTGCACCGGGGTAGGCATCATGGCCATGGAGGAGGGGTTGGATACGGGCCCCGTGCTGTTGGAAGCGTCGTTGCCCATCGACCTACTGGAAAATGGGCACCATCTGGGCGCCCGCCTGGCGGCCCTCACCGCCCAGCTCTTCCTGAAGGCTCTGCCCCAGATTGCCGCCGCGGGCGCGGGGAGCCAGGCCGAACGCTGGACTCGCCTCGGCCTTCAGCCCCAGAGCGAGGCCGGCGTTCGCTATGCCCGCCTGCTGCAGCGGGAGGATGCACTGCTGGATTGGCAGGAGTCGGCTCTCCAGGTCCATCGCCGGGTGATGGCCCTCTACCCGGGGGCCCAAAGCCTCTGGCAGGGCCTTCGCCTGAAGATCTTGGCCACCGAGCCCCTGCTGGAGTCCCTCCGTGGAGATCTCACCCCAGAGGCCGCAGGCCTCCTGTCAGATGTTCAGTCCTGGCCGCTGGCAGGGCCCGGGGATGTGCTGGCCCTCCAAGAGGGCCTGGGTGTGGTGGTGTCCACGGGAGAGGGGCCTTTGCTGGTGCGCGAGGCCCAACTGGAGGGGAAACGGCCCTGCCGAGGAACGGCCCTGATGCAGCAGCTCAGGGTGCAGGTGGGAGATCGGCTTGGAGGGGGCTCTGAAAACGGGAACCGATGATCACAAACTGTGTTGTCAGCATGCTCTGACATGGTAGCCCCGTTGGGATTGGGCTATTTGTGAATCTAGATCGAGATGGCTGCACATGGGAAGCAACACCTGCTTTGTTCAGGCCACGGTCTGCGGCTGTGTGATCTCTCGCGAAGTCAACGGGAGTTATGTAGTGAGCCGTCAGGATCGCCCCCTAAAAAAAGTGCGCGTTGCCACGTTGGCTGGGGCTTATGCCGCTTGCCACGGATGGGAGAAGCTCCTCTCCCACCGCGTGTGATCCTTCGATCATCCATCACTTAAGGGGTTGTGATCCCCAGGGGTTGGCGACGATGAAGTTCATGTAATCCCTCCAGTTGGTTGTGAACGGAAACCAGCTGGTCCTGGATGTGGGATGTGTTTTCGATGCGTGAAAGGTTATTCAGCATCGCTTCGATCTGTGCCTTGCAGGAGATCAGGATGCGGCATTCAGGTGATCCTGGTTCGTAGGGCATGGTGGGAGGGATGGCTCTAAAAAACCGCTTCGTAGTGGACTTCAGAACGGGCTGGGATTCTGTCGCAACGGAGGCTGTTTGACCTCAGGAGGGGGGATTCAGGCGGGGACGGGAACCTGGTATCCCGCAATCCGCGCAAAACCCACGGGATCGAGTGAGGCTCCACCCACCAGCACCCCGTCGATCTCCGGCTGGGCCATCAGTTCATCGATGGTGTTGGCATTCACGGATCCGCCGTATTGAACGATCACATCCGGGTTGCCGACCCAGCCACGGATCAGGCCACAGATGCGATCCGCCTCCAGGGCGGCACAGGTTTTGCCTGTGCCGATGGCCCAGATCGGTTCGTAGGCCACGATCACTCGAAGGGGGTCGATGCCCTCCAGACCCTGCTCCACCTGGCGATGGATCACCCGTTCCGTTTCCCGGGCCTCCCGCTGATCCAGGCTTTCCCCCACACAGAGGATGGGAATAAGTCCGTGGGCCTGGGCCGAACGGGCCCTCAGGTTGATCTGTTCGTCGGTTTCGCTGTAATACTTCCGCGGCTCGCTGTGGCCCACGATCGCGTGGCTCACGCCGTGCTCCAGGAGCATGGGGGCGGAGATCATGCCGGTGTAGGCCCCCTTCTCCTCCCAGTGGACGTTCTGGCCTGCCAGGGCCACCCGCGATTTCCCGATCTCCTCGTGCAGGGTGGAGAGGGCGGTGAACGGCGGTGCCAGCACCACCTCCCTGTCCTCGGGAAGGTTCTCGATGAGCGGCAGGAAAGCCCTGGCAAACGCACGGGTCTCCGCACAGGTCATGTGCATCTTCCAGTTGCCTGCGATCACAGCCTTGCGCACCGGTGGCAGCTCCCCGCGAAACGCTCGTCACGCTAAGCCGCCATGGTCCCGATTCCCTAACTTTCTCCCTGCGCTGGGGGCACCACCCTCATAGATCCCGCCAGCTCCACCGCATCGCCGGGATGCAGTCGGCGGCCACGGCGGGTTTCGATGGCCCCATTCACGCGCACATCCCCCCTCTGGATGAGGATCTTGGCCTCACCGCCCGTGCCCACCAGCCCCTGAAGCTTCAGGAACTGGGCGAGTTGGATGGTGGATCCAGCGTCCTTTGCGATCTCTTGGTTGTTCTGCATGGTGTGCTCCCCACGTAGTCTGCCCCGATGCGTGCCTCTCCGCCGGCTGGCTTTCGCAGACTCTGGCCCCTGCTGAAGCCCTATCGCCGGCGCTTGCTTGCCGGCGCCCTCTGTGCCCTCGTGGCCGTGGCGTCCTTCCCTCTGTTGGCCCTGCTGGCCGGGCGTCTCATCCCTGCGATCGGCGCCGGGGATCTCCCCACGGTGCTGCGCAGCGTGGGGTTGGCCCTGGCCCTGTTTCTTGTTCAGAAACTCGCCCAGTACGGCCAGGATGTGCTCCTGGCGGGACCGGCGCTGCAAGTTAGTCAGGATCTGCGCCGCCAGCTCTTCAGCCGGCTGCAGAGGCTGGATTTCGCTTCCCTGGAAACCCTCTCCACAGGGGATCTCACCTACCGCCTCACAGGGGATGCGGATCGGGTGGCGGATGTGATCTACAAAACCTTGCACGACAGCCTGCCCTGTGTGCTGCAGCTGGTGGCCGTGCTGGGGCTGATGGTGTGGATTGATTGGCCCCTGGCCCTGGCCACGATCCTGCTGGCCCCCCTGGTGGCCCTGCTGGTGAGCGCCTTTGGCGCCCGGGTGATGGCGGCGGCGGAGCGCAGCCAGAGCAAGGTGAGCCAGGTGGCCGCCCTGCTGGGAGAAGCCATCTCCGGCCTTCCCCTGGTGCGGGCTTTTGCAGCGGAACCCTGGTTACAGCAGCGCTTTGACGAGGAAGTGGATCTGCATCGCCGGGCCCGCTACGACACCCTGCGGCTCCAGGCTCTGCAGCATCCGGTGGTGGGCTTCATCGAAGCCGCGGGCATCCTGGCGGTGTTGCTGATCGGTTCAGCCCGGATCCAGGCCGGCGGCCTCAGCGGCCAGGGTTTTGCCAGCTTCATCGCCGCCCTGTTGATGCTGATCGATCCGATTTCCCACCTCACCACCAATTTCAATGAGCTGCAGCAGGGTCAGGCTTCCCTGAACCGTCTGCGGGCCATTGAGCTGGAGCCGGTGGAACCGCCGGATCGCCCCGATGCCCTGGCCCTGGGGCCCGTGCGGGGGGAGCTGAAGCTGGAGGGGGTTCGCTTCGGCTACGACCCCACCCATCCGGTGTTGCACGCCATCGATCTGCTGGTGCGGCCCGGCGAGGTGGTGGCCTTGGTGGGTCCCTCCGGGGCTGGCAAGAGCACCCTCTTTTCGCTCCTGCTGCGGTTCAACACCGCTCAGAACGGACACGTGCTCCTCGATGGGCAGGATCTGGCGGATCTGCGGGCCAGGGAGCTGCGTCAGGCTGTCGCTTTGGTGCCCCAGCAGAGCAGCGTGTTTTCGGGCACGGTGGCCGATGCGATCGCCTTTGGTCGCCCGGCCACGCTGGAGGCCATCCAATCGGCCGCCCGGTTGGCCAACGCCGCCGGGTTCATTGAGGCCCTCCCTCAGGGCTATGCCAGCCGGGTGGAGGAGCGGGGAGCGAACTTCTCGGGAGGTCAGCTGCAACGGCTGGCCATTGCCCGCGCCGTGCTGGGCAATCCGGCCGTTCTGCTGCTCGATGAGGCCACGAGCGCCCTAGATGCGGAGGCTGAAGAGGCCGTGCAGCGGGGTCTGGAGCAGGCCATGCGGGGTCGCACGGTGGTGGTGATCGCCCACCGGCTCTCCACCGTGCAGGGAGCGGATCGGATCGTGGTGCTGGAGGCCGGGCGCATCGTCGAAGAGGGGAGCCATGCGGTGTTGATGGGCCAGGGCGGACGGTATCGCGATCTCTGTCAGCGCCAGCTCATCCAGATGGAGCTCTGAAGTCAGCAGATTAAGGTGGTTGTTGTCTTCTTTGGCAACCCGTGCAGACTCCTGCCCCCCAGGCCCAGCAGGCCCCCGTGCTCACCTTTGAGGGCAAGCGCTACGACCTCAACACCCTTCCCGACGAGATCAAGGAGCTGGTGCGGGGGATGCAGGTGGCCGATGCCCAGCTGCGTTTCCATGAAGACACTCTGAAGGTGCTGGCGGTGGGCCGTCAGTCGATGGCGATGCAGCTCAATGAGCGGCTCAAAACCATACCCGCCCTACCTGATGTGGGGTGATCAGTTGCCTTATTGACGAGCTTTCTCAAGGGCGGGATTGGCGTTGTGGGCCGGGAGCAGTCCTGGGTTTTTCCCCTTAAACAAGCTGAAAAGATAGTTGGCGTAGTACTCGCGAAAATGGGCCTCATCCTTGTAATGGGTGGCTTTGCATGTTGCGCCGTCACAGGTTTTTTCATCCAACCCATCCCATAGCAGCCGCTGCGACCCATCAGCCCAGGCGTAGAGAGCTTGAAATTTTTCCCGGCGCTTTGCTCCGAAGGGTGCTGAGGAAATCTGGCAGTTGGGATCCAGTTTGGGTTTAAACCATTGGGGGAAACAATAGCCATCCACCGCACCCTCAAGCCCATTAAAGCGAGGTCCATTGAGATAGATCACTACAGTGGCTCCTTTTGTGATAAGACTTTCCGAAAGAAGAATCAAGCGTTTGAGATAGTCTTCACGGGGTTTTGATGAGTGGTTGCGCTCGATCGAATCGTTTCTGTCAGTCCGGAAGTAGCTGGTGAGATAACTACCAATGAAGATCACATCCCCAGGCGCTACTCTCGCTAGCAAGGACTTCTCTGCTGCCCGTTGTCCTTTCTGGCATGATTCGGTCATGGATCGTCCCGCTTCCGAGCTGTTCACTCCCTCTAGGGCAGGGAAAGCGCAAGCATTGCCCCAAAGGCCTCGAAAAGAGAGATCATTCGCCCTGGCAAAGGCAGAGATCGCTGGGGCAAACTGCTCAATCTGGCTGTCACCCATCAAGAAAATGGTCGGTTGATTGGGTTTGCCATTGAAGCCGCATTTCTCTGGATACTCCTCTACAGCGGTAGGGTCATCAAAAATGTTGCACACCGGACCCGTTGGATTGGCGAGAACGGAATGGGTTTCTTCAAGATCATTTCTTTGGCCAAGAAACAATTGCTCTTTCCATCCCTTCGCAAGCAGCCCGATCAGCAGGCAGCCCGCTAGGGAGGCCAGCAGGGAAACAAAGATTGTGCCCCCGCGGCTTGCCGGCCAGCGGGAATTCCTGAGAGGGCGTTCAACGAATCGGTACGAGAGCCATGCGAGCCCGCCGGTGAGTAATAGCTGCAGGGGGATCGTTTCCTGATGAATCCCGATGGTCCAACGGCTTAGGGCCAAAACCGGCCAGTGCCATAGATAAAGCGAGTAGGAAAGAAGGCCGATGCTGACCATCGGCTGCCAACTCAGGATGGCGTGGGCTGGCGTTGCGCTGCGAAGGAAATAGATCAGCAGGGAGGTAAGGCCAATGCAGAGCAACGTGGCAGGAACGGCCATCGACAGCGGGAGGAACATCAGGCCCAGAAGTCCGACCAGTAGGGGCAGTGCTGGCAGCTGAAAAGCGATGGCAGACAGCTGGCTTGCAGGCAGCAGGCTGATCAGGCATCCACTGGCCAGTTCCCAGAAACGACTGCTGAGCAGGAAATAGGCATGGGGCTGGCTGCGGGGATAGATCATTACAAACGCTGATAAAGACAGAATCAACAGAGGGAGAAGCAGGCGCCGAAGACGCAGCGATCCAGAGGTTGATCCTTTTCCATATCCACTCCACCAAACAAGAAGTGGAAAGAGAAGATAAAATTGTTCTTCAATGCCTAGGGACCACGTGTGCAGAAAAATATTCAAATCTGCTGAGGCTGCAAAGTAATCAGTAAGGCGCTGAACCAGATATATATTGGAAAGTCCGAAAATTGATGCTATCCCAGTGATCAGTGAGGTTCCTGGATTGGGATCCACCAGGCTAATCGCAAAACTGCTAACCACAACCATCGCCAGCAGTGCGGGCAGGATCCTCCTGAGTCTTCTTGCGTAAAAACCAGCAATAAAGTCTCGAAATGATGTCGCTTGATGCCGACGCAGCGAGGATGTGATCACAAATCCTGAGATCACAAAAAATATATCTACTCCCAGATAGCCGCTGGGAAGTGTGTCCTTATTGAAGTGATTGATGATAACAGCGGCAACAGCAAACGCCCTAAGTCCGTCGATCTCCGGACGGTATTTGGAACCTCTGTTAGAGAATGTGATTGAAATCTTCTCTTAAGCTGTTAACCAGCATGATCTCATATTCCAGGCGGCTTCAGCCGTCCGACTGCATGAGGGGGGAAAGATCCTCGAAGCGAAAAACCTGCTCTGTGCTTTGGCCTTCGCGATCTGTGCTCCTCACCACTCTTCGAGTGAGAACCCAGGGCTCCCCATCATGCAGGGGCTGGAAGGTGTCTTCGAAATGGGTTTCCCCTCCTCGAGATTCGCCCGTCGACGGATCCCTGTACTGGCTGGTGTAGGTGTGGCTGAGGTAGCCCTGGCCGGTTTCCGTGATGCTCTTGGTGAAGATGGTCACCACCGTGCCGTGGATGTGGCGGTGCACCATGGTCACCACGTTGTCCTTGATCCGGTAGCGGTCGCTGGCGTTCTTGCCACCCACGATCACTTCCGTGCCCACCTCATTGGTGTCACCCGCGGTGAAGGTGTTCTCCCCGTGGGTCTGCTCAAAACTGCGGCGCACCCTGTGGATCGCCACCTCCCAGAGCTGGGAAGCCATGGCCTTCTGCACCTCTGGATCGTCGATGCCCTCCACCGAGGCCTTGAGGTCGGCCCCCACGCTGAAGGTTCCCTCCACCGTGCGTCCGTCCTGCTCCCACACGCAGCGACCGCGGTAGCCCCCAAAGCCTGGATCCCAGGTGTAGCGGTTTTCGTAGGCGGCGCGGAAAGTGCTGGTGAGGTCGGTGCCTGCCGCTGGTGCCACAAGGGTTTGGGCCATGGAGATCGGGAAAGGATTCGATGATTAAGCTTAGGTAGCATCAGGCTGGATCAAGCCCACGGCTGGGCTGAACACCTCCACCTCTCCCAACCCCTTGATCGCGTGCGTTCCCTGGGGGATCGCGCCGCCCAGACGGTTGACCCTGACTCCTGAGCCCTCTCCTCCAGCGACCGCCTGAGCCAGCCTCTCGGCGGTCTCGCGATCGAAGAGGACCGATGCCCCCAGGTTGCGGGTGAGGCTCTCCAATCGGGCGGCCCGATTCACGGTGTCGCCGATCACGGTGAATTCCATCCGCTTGGGGCTGCCGATCTGCCCCACCACCGCTGGCCCACTCGCCACGCCAATGCCGTTTTCCAGGGCCTGGATGCCCACCTTCTCCCATGTGGCATTGAGCTTGGCCAAGGCCTCTCCCATGGCCAGGGCACAGACCAGGGCTGCCTGGGCCTCTTCCCCCACCCCCCGGCCCACTGGTGAGCCAAACACGGCCATCACCGCATCCCCGATGAATTTGTCCACGGTGCCCCCATGGGCCATGATCACCTCCACCATCTCCGTCAAATAGGTGTTGAGCTGGTGCACATGGGCTTCGCTTTGGCCAGCTGCACTGCGCTCCCGCGTGAGGCTGGTGAACCCTTTCAAATCGCAGAAGAGCACCGTCAGATCGAGGGTGCGCCCCCGCAGGATGCCTTGGGCCGCAGCGGGATCGGCCAGGATCTCCGCCACCACCCCCGGGGCCACGTAGCGCTCGAAGGTGCGCCGCAGGCGCTGCCGCTCCCGTCCCTCAAGGAGATAGGCATCACCGCTCATCACCACGCCTAGCAAGACCAGGCCGGCTCCAGGGGCCAACAGGGGCAGCCACACATGGAGCCGCTGCTGCAGGAGCACCCCCACCCCAAGGAGCCCGCTCACGGCCAGGCCCACCAGGGCGAGCCGCCAAGGAAGTCCTGGCCGGGCCAGGACCAGCGCTCCCACCAGCCACACCGCTCCGCCGGCAAACAAGGCCCGGGCCGCCGGCTGCACCGGCCAGGGCCGCAGCCCATCTCCTGACAGAGAGTTGGCCGTGGCGGTCGCCAGCAGCTCCGGACCCGAAAGAGGGCCAAAAGGGGTCGGGTAGCCATCGTCCCCTTGGGCAAGGGTTTGGCCGACGATGGCGATGGCCCCTGACAGGGCTGGGCGTTGGGGGTGGTTGCGCCAGCGGGCCCCGTCCAACACCTCCCAGGCACTCAAGCGGTTGAAGGTGCCTTCCGGGCCGTAGCCATTCAGCCAGCTTTCGGCATCCACCTGGCGGCTCCGCCGATCCGCCAGCCGCAGGACAGCCAAGGGAAGGGAGGGGGGGGTGGCCACGCCTTCCAACCGCAATAGCCCACCGGCATACGCCTCCGGATGGCGAAGGTGTGCCCCTGGCAGCCGCACCGGGGTGTTGCTGAGGCCGATCCCCTGCTCCACCCCGGGGAGGCCGATGAAGGTGTCCGGGCGCACCAGGGTGAGGGAGCCTGCCCCCCTGCTGTCACTGCCTTCCGACATCTCCGCGGCCAGAGCGATGCGGCCGGGATGGCGCCGCAGGATCTCCGCCATGGCGGCATCATCGGCGGCCCCCCGCTGACTTGGGCCCTCAAAGGTGACGTTGATCGCCACCGCCCGCGCCCCCGCTTGCAGCAGCCGTTCCGCCACCAGGCCATAGGCCGCCCGGGGCCAGGGGAGGGCGCCGATGCCTCGCGCCCAGGTTGGGGCACCCTGTTGCTGTTCAAACCAGTCGCCCTGCTGCAGCGTGGCCTCATCAATGGCGACTACCACCACCTCCTTAGGCGGCTGGCGCTGGCCCAACAGCACCTGCACTTGATCTTCAAAAGCCCGGTCCCAGAGCCGCCAGTAGGGGCCCGGCCAGCCCCCCATCAGGGCTGCCGCGCCACCGAGGCTGGCGGTGAGGAGCAGCAGGACCGAACGACGGGAGGGGGCCATTTCAGACCTGCCTTAGAAGAGGCGGGGCAGGAACAAGCTGGGTACCGATGGGGTCGGAGGGGACGGCAGGGTGGGCTGCAGGAGAGAAGGCACCCCGCCTGGCACCGGTAGGTTGATGCCGGGGAAGCGGCTTCTCAGATGGCTTTCCAGTGCTTCGAAGCCTGGAAGGGGCACCTGGAACCCCTGGAAGAGATCTCCACCCAAGAGGCGCTCGTAATCCCCGGCTTCCAGTTTCAGCAGGGCCAGCACAGCCCCTAACGGCGACAGCCTGAGCCTCTGGCCGGCCTCGAGGATGGAGGGGGAAGCCCCAGTGGGCTGGCCTTCGCGTAGAGGTTCCACCTCCACTGTCCCCTCCAACACGGAGATGTCCGACTCGCCAGCTTCGTTCACCTCAATCAGGTAGTTGGTGCCTCGCACGCTCAGGCGCGCTGAGCGGGTGCAACCATTTTGCTTGCCAGAGACCAACACCTGGCCGCGGTCGACGAGGAAACATCGGCTGCCCAGCCGGAGTTGGGAAAACTTGTTCATCCGCCCCACAGCGCCGCCGTTGAAGAGGATCTGGCCGCGGCTGTTGCGGGTGCTCAGCTGCTCAGGGGCGCGGGCCTTTTGTTGCACCTTGGCCTGCTTTTGCTCGATGTAAAGCTCTCTGCCGTCGAGGATTTCCTGCACCACGGCACTTTCGGCTGCCAGGGCGGGGGCAGGGGAGATCAGGGGGATGCTCCAACCCAGCAAACCCAAGCCTGTGAAGCCCAGCAGCAGATGCGGCCAGCGGGGAAGAGCCATGCGGCGATGGACCAACGCGGACCCTCGAAGGTGTTCCCCCATTTTGGGCAACGTTTTCGACCATTTTCGCGCATCCTTATGGAGGCGTCATTCCGATGGCCATGGCTCTTCTGCAGATCTGGCTGTGCGTGGTGGTCCTGGCCGTCCTGGTGCTGGGCCTCAGGCTCTTCTGCCAGCACCGCAAGCTGCCCTCACCCCCTATCCGGTTGCCCCTGCTGGCTACGTTGGTTTGGGCGCTTGTGGCCAGCCTTCCGCTGGGGAGCCTGCCCTTCGCCCAACGCCTCTGGTTGTCCCTTGCGGATGACCTGCTCGTGGCCTTCGCGACCATTCGTGTGCTGATCTGGCTGGCCGTGGAGTTGCCCGCCGGCTTCGGCTGGTGGCGCAAGCCACCGGAGCTGCTGGTGCAGTTGCTCAGCTTGGGGGGCTCCGCCCTGGCGGCGGCGGTGATCCTGCGCCAGGGGGCTCGCCTCGACCTCCTCAGCCTGGTCACCACCTCAGCGGTGCTCACGGCCGTGCTGGGTTTGGCCTCCCAGGAGGCTCTCAAGGATCTGATCTCCGGGTTGGAGTTGCAGCTCTCGGATGATTTTTGTGTGGGGGATTGGATCGAGCTGGCGGGAGGACAACAAGGGATTGTGACTTCGATCAGCTGGCGGGATTGCAGCCTGCGCAGCCTCGATGATTCTCTCCTGGTGGTGCCCAACAGCAAGATCACCGCCGATGTGCTCAACAACCGGTCCCACTTCGGCCGTTGTGCTCAGCGGTTCAAGGTGGGTCTCGACTATGGATTCCCCCCCGCCCGAGCCCAAAAACTTCTCTCCGCAGTGGTCTCTGCTCACCCCGATGTGCTCAGCGACCCTGCCCCTCGGGTGCGGCTGTGCAGCTTCGATGACAGTGCAATCACCTATGAAATCCAGGTGTGGAATCTGGGGAAGGGTGTCTCGCAGCTGGATCTCCGCAGTGCCCTACTGTCCCAGATCTGGTATGCCCTCAGGCGCGAGGGCCAGAGCATCCCCTACCCCGTGCGGCAGGTGGAACCTCGTCGCCAAGCACCGCTGGAGGATCTCGACGCTCCGGTTGCGTCTGAGATCGGCGCGCTGGCGTTGGGGAGCAATGTCCTGTTTGCAGATCTCAGTGAGAATCAACGGCAGGTGCTTGTGAAGGCCAGCGAACCTCTTTGCTTTGGCCCCGGCGAGGTGATCGTGGAGGAAGGGGCGGAGGGTGATTCGCTCTACGTGCTGCTGGGTGGACGGGTGGAAGTGAGCAAGGAGTTGGAGGGGCGCCAGCTGGTGGTGCGTCAGCTCGGGGAAAGTGATGTGTTTGGCGAGATGACTCTCTTTCTGGACGCTCCGCGCAGTGCCACCGTTCGGGCTTTGGAGGAATGTCGCCTGCTCCGGGTGAGCAGGCCCTCGGTGCAGGCACTGCTTCGGGATGATCCTGGCCTACTAGAGCGCTTTGCTGTCTTGGTCGCCGCGCGCCAGGCGGAGCTCAACCAACTCAGTCTTGAAGAGCAGCAGGACCAGAGCCATGGGTTGCTGGCTGTGATGAAGCGGCTGTTTTCCGCTCTCGCCGCGGGCTGAGCCTGGGCCTTCAGCCTGGCATCTTCCAGGGGCTGTGGATGTCCTGGAGGGCGGTCACCTCGAGGGTGCGGTGTTCTTGCAAGGCTGTAATGCCTTCCACGGCAGCTCTGGCGCCGGCCAGGGTGGTGACCGTTGGCACGTCGTAGTCAAGGGCAGCGCGACGGAGGTCCCGATCATCGTGGGCGGCCTGTCGCCCCACAGGAGTGTTGATCACCAGCTGAATTTGCCTGGAGCGAATCGCATCTTCGATGTT
>JBEIGX010000004.1:0-34193 GCA_040381675.1 Aphanothece sp. | reverse complement strand
GCGCGCCTGGAGGAGCACCCCGATGGCCTCACGATCCAGGGGATCACGCCGCTCCACGGGGCTGAGGTGGACAGCGAAACCGACCACAGGGTGGCCATGAGCCTGGCGGTGGCTTCCCTTGTGGCTGCGGGCGACACGCGCCTGCACGACAGCGCCGCCGCCGCCGTGTCCTACCCAGGCTTCTGGGATGACCTGGCTCGCCTGCGTGCCTGATCAGGCGCCGGAGGCGTTCAAGGAGCACCAGGGTGCCGATGGCAGCTTCAGCCTCTGGAGCCAGACCTATGGCGAGGGCTTCCACAGCGGCCGCGGCGCCCTGCGGGAGGCCCAGGAAACGTTTCTGGATCCCTCCCAGCTGGAGCGGTTTCCCCCCGGCGCTCGCCTGAAGGTGGTGGAGGTGGCCGTGGGCACGGGCACCAACCTGGCCCTGTTGCTGGAGGCTTGCTCAGGCCGGGGTCTCCACCTGGACTGGTGGGGGCTGGAGCTGGATCCCCGGCCCCTCCAGCTGGCCTTTGCCGCTGGGGCCTTTCGCCGGCCCTGGAGGCCCGTGACCCTGCAAGCCCTGGAGCATCTGCTGGCGAAGGGGCACTGGAGGGGGGAGGGCGCCACCTGCCACCTGCTCTGGGGCGATGCCCGCCACACCCTGCTGGAGCTCTTAGGAGAGGAGCGGGGCCAGATCGATCTGGTATGGAACGACGCCTTTTCACCCCAGCGCTGCCCCCAGCTCTGGACCCTGGAGTTCTTGCGGGCCACCGCGCGGCTGCTGGCGCCCGAGGGCCGCTGGATCAGCTACAGCTCCGCGGCAGCAGTGCGCGAAGCCCTGGGGCTCCTGGGGCTGCACCTGTTGGCCCTCCCCCTCCCGCCGGGCCTGCCCTCGGCAGCCAACCGCTGGAGTGGCGGCACCCTGGCCAGCTTCACCCCGCCAGCGCCTTCGCCCCTCTGGCGGGAGCTCTCCCCCATGGAGCTGGATCACCTGGCCAGCACCGCCGGCGAGCCCTATCGGGATGCCAGCGGGAGGGAGGATGCCTCTTCCATCCTGGAGAGCCGGCGTGGGGCCCAGGCCGGGGCGCTCAGCAGCGGCAGGCGGACGTCCAGCAGTGCCTGGCGGCGGCGTTGGGATTTGTAAACTCCCCGATCCCACGGTCCCCCTTCGATCGGCAGATCCTGCACCTGGCTCGCCGGTAGATTCCCGCCAGCTTTGCGACCCGTCTGATGCTCGCCATCGCCATCCTGGCCGCCGGAAAGGGCACGCGCATGAAGAGCGCGCTCCCCAAGGTGCTCCAGCCCTTGGCGGGCGCCACCCTGGTGGAGCGGGTGCTCAACAGCGCGGAGGTGTTGGCCCCCGAGCGCCGGATCCTGATCGTTGGGCATCAGTCCGATCGGGTGCGGCAGGCCCTGGCCCATCATGCGGGGCTGGAATTCGTGCTGCAGGAGCCCCAGAACGGCACTGGCCATGCCGTACAGCAGCTCCTGGAGCCCCTGGCGGGTTTCAGCGGCGATCTGCTCGTGCTGAATGGCGATGTTCCCCTCCTGCGTCCCGAAACCCTCCAAGCCCTTCTGGAGCGCCACCGCAGCAGCGGCGCCGGCGTCACCCTGCTCACCGCCCGCCTGGCTGATCCCACCGGCTACGGACGGGTGTTCACCGACGACCACGGCCAGGTGACCGGGATTGTGGAGCACCGCGACTGTGATGCCAGTCAGCGGGCCAACCCCCTCACCAACGCTGGCATCTACTGCTTCCATTGGCCCCGCTTGGCGGAGGTGTTGCCTCGCCTCACCACCGACAACGACCAGGGCGAGCTCTACCTCACCGACACCGTGGCCATGCTTCAGCCCGCCCTCCAACTGGAGGTGGCCGACTGGCAGGAAACCAACGGCATCAACGACCGCCTGCAGCTGGCCCAGTGCGAGGCCGTGCTGCAAGAGCGGCTGCGGCGACACTGGATGGCGGAAGGGGTCACCTTCACCGATCCGGCCAGCTGCACCCTCAGCGATGGCACCCGCTTCGGCCGCGATGTGGTGGTGGAGCCCCAGTGCCACTTCCGGGGCAACACGGTGATCGGAGAGGGATGCCGCATTGGTCCCGGATGCCTGATTGAAGACAGCGCCATCGGCGATGGGGTGGAACTGCTGTATGCGGTGGTGCGGGAGTCGCGGGTGGCCAACGGCTGCACCGTGGGCCCCTTCGCCCAATTGCGTGGGGGGGCCGTGCTGGAGGCCGATTGCCGCATCGGCAATTTCGTGGAGGTGAAGAACAGCCATCTAGCCCAGGGCGTGAAGGCCAACCACCTCACCTATCTGGGCGATGCGGACGTGGGCGCCAAGGTGAACATTGGTGCCGGCACCATCACCGCCAACTACGACGGCTTTCGCAAGCACCGCACCTCCATCGGCGCCGGCAGCAAGACCGGGGCCAACAGCGTGCTTGTGGCGCCCATCACCCTGGGGGAGGGCGTCACCGTGGCGGCTGGCTCCACCCTCACCGAGGACGTGCCCGCCGGCTCCCTGGCCCTGGGCCGGGCCAGGCAGGTGGTGAAGTCCGACTGGCAACCTCCCAACTGAACGGCCCCTCCCCACGGATCTTCAGGCGGGCGTGCCTACCAGATCCAGCAGCAGCACTTCGGTGCGGGGTCCCAGCCGAAGCGGCAGCAAGCTCTGTCCCACCCCCACGCTCACGCACAGCACCCGCCCCTGGGAGAGGCCATAGCGCCCCGCTAGATACATGCGGGACAGGGGGCCGGAGGCGGCCATCGGAGCCCTTCCGCCGGGCAGGGTGATCTGGCCCCCGTGGGTGTGTCCGGCCAGGGCGAGATCGAACGGCCGATCCCCCGCATCCAGCAGGCCCGAGGGCTGGTGGATCAGCAGCAGGGTGGCGCAGTGGCTATCCCAGTGGGCTTCGGCGGCCTGGGGTTGGCCCCCGAGATGGTCATCCAGCCCCACCAGGAGCACGTTGCCGAAGGGGTCGGGCAGCTGCACGCTCCTGTTGCATAACACCCTGATCCCGCAGCTCTCCAAACGGCTGGAGATCACGGCGGCACCGGCGCCATGGTCGTGGTTTCCCAGCACCGCAAACACCCCACAGGGGGCACGCAGGCGTCCTAGGGCGGGGAGGATGGCGTCCAGTTCCTCGCTGCTGGAACACACATAATCCCCCCCCAGAAGGATCAGATCCGGCCCCGACGCCATCAGGACCTCACAGGCGGAGACAATGGTGCCCGTGGGGGTCATCATCCCGGCGTGCAGATCTGAGGCGAAGGCCACCCGCATCAGGCTTTGCTGGCCGAGGGGTTTGTTCAGCACCACCCGCTCCCGCCAGCGATGCACCGCCTCAACGTTGAGGCCCTGGGCCCCCCCCTGCGCCCGGCTCAACCCTTCACCCAACGCCATCAGCACCGCCGTCACCACGGGCCGGCGCCAGCGGCGATAGGGGAACTCCGCACTGGCCTCCAAGGTCTGTCCTCCGCCTGAACCTCTCCAGCTCCTTCTTAGGAACGGATCGGGCCACTGGCCGCCGTCAGCCTGGCTCCAGGGTGGCCTTCAGCAGGGGCAGCAGGGTTTCCAGGGCCACCCCCCGGCTTCCCTTGAGCAGCAGCACATCCCCCGCCGCCAGCCAGCGCAACAGGGTTTCGGCGGCCTCCTGGGGATGGCTCACCCGAATCAGGAGGGGCAACCCCTGGGCAGCCTCCACCATGGCGTCGCCCTCGGCCCCTCCATCCACCACCACCAACCCATCGAGCTCCAGCTCCTTGGCTCGCCTGGCCACCTGGCCATGGAGCTCCAGGCTCCGGTCCCCCAGCTCCAGCATGGTGCCGAGCACGGCGTAGCGCCGCCCCCCCGGGCTCTCGGCCAGGAGTTGGAGGGCTGCCAGTACGGCCTCCGGGGAGGCGTTGTAGGTCTCGTCGAGGACGTTCACGCCCCCCATCAGGAGCCGGCGGTTGCGCCCCCCGGGCACCTCCACCGCCATGGCGGTCAGGGCCTCCGGGGGAACCCCCAGCTCTGCAGCCACCGCCAGGGCAAGCAGCAGATTGCGGGCGTTGTGGCGGCCCGCCAAGGGCAGCTCCACCCGAAGGCTCCTCTCTTCCGGGCCGGGGCCTCGCCCCCATCGCACCAGGTCCATCGCCCGTCCGCCCTCGAGGAGGCGCCCCACCCAGGAGGCTTCCTCCCCAGGACGCCCGAGGGGTTCATCGGCCATGGCCACCCGCACCACCCTGCCGTCCCAGCTGGGGGCGAGGGCGGCTTCTAGAAGGGGATCCGCCGCTGGGATCACCAACACGCCTTTCGGAGAGAGGGCTTCGGTGATTTCGCATTTGGCGGCGGCGATCGCCTCCCGGCTGCCAAGCCGGCCGATGTGGGCGGTGCCGATGTTGGTGATCACGGCCACATCCGGTTCGGCGCAGCGGCTCAGCCGGCCGATCTCCCCCGGACCCCGCATCCCCATCTCCACCACCACGGCCGCCGTGTTCCGGCCTGCCCGCAGGAGAGTGAGGGGGGCGCCCACATCGTTGTTTTCATTGCCGCTGCTGGCCACCACGGCTCCCAGTGGTTCCAGGGCCACCCGGATGAGTTCCCGGGTGGTGGTCTTGCCCGCGGAGCCGGTCACGGCCACCACGGGCAGGCCCAGCCGGCGGCGCCAGAAGCGGGCCAGCTCCTGATAGGCCGCCAGGGTGTCGTCCACCAGCCAGAGGGGGCGATCGGAGCGGCGCACCAGCTCGGCTGCCGTGGCCGGATCCAGCCGGTCGATCTGGGCGATCGCCGCGGCGGCGGCGGCGGGCTGGCCATCCGGGGGAATCAGCACGCGCTCCAGGAAGCCATGGCCATCAAACCGTTCGCCCACCAAGGGAATGAACAGATCACCCCGCTCCAGCCGGCGGCTGTCCGTGCACACCCCCGTGAGCTGCTGGATCCGATGCTCCCCGCTGGCGCCCCAGGAGGCCAGACCAGCGCCTGGATGGGGCATCAGGGGCAGACCCCAGAGCTCCACCAGTTCCTCCAGCGCGATCTCTGAACATCCCATCCCGTTTCCCAACCTCGCCATCCATTGCGGGGGATCCTCCCGCACCGGCCGCCTCGAAGAGGATCATGCCCTCGCCCACCTGGGCCTCCCTCCCCACCAGCTGGCCTTCCCCGTCCACCAACTCCAGATGGCTGTAGCCCCATTCCTCAGCCCGGGCCTGCCAGCGTTCGGCTTGCTGCAGTCGGCTGGCCGGGGGCAGGGCGCGGAAGTCGGCACTCAATTGGAGGACGAGGGTGGCGTTGTCAGGATCCGGTCGGAGCGCCACCAGAAGACTCTCCCGATCGCCTTGGTTCAGCTGGGCTCGGAGCTGTTCCTCTTCCCCGTTTTCCGGCCTGTTTTCCAGCCCGTTTTCCTCGCCGCTCTCCCCTTCGGGAGCCTCCTCGGCTGTCTCCCCCAATTCCGGATTGGGGTTCTCCCTGCCTTCGGCGGTCTCAGTCCCAGGGGGCTGCTCCATCCGTGTCTGGGGTTCCGCCTCGCCACGGCCCCCCGGGCTGGCCAGGGATTCGGGGGGGGCAACCCACTCCAAGGGGTCAGAGGGGGGCTCGTTGCCCCTGGCCGTGGTGTCCGCCGCCGCCTCCGGGCCCGATGGGGGTTTAAGGCTGACCCGATGCCCCACCAGCCCCACCCCCGCCACCAGGGCCAGAAGGACGATCGCCAGCACTAGGGGCCAGAACAGCTGGGGCCATCGGCGGGGCCAGAAGGTCGGCAAGGGCAGGCTGCCCTCCCGATTGCGGCGTCCCAGCTCCCGCAGCTTGAGCAGGAACCAGGCCCCGACGGCGACCAGATCCTCCCCGAGCCGCTTCCACGGTGGCTCGTAGGGACTGGGAAGGGGCATGGGCTTCAGCCGTCGTTGCGCCGCAGCAGTTGGCTCAGGGGATTGCGAGAGCGGGTGGGTGCGGCTGGCCCGCGCTGGGCGGGGGCCTCAATCTCCCGTGATGGGGCGATCTCCTTCTGGGCGCCGTCCCGGAGGCTTGGGTCGGCCCCCTGTCCCTGGGAGAAGCGTTCCACTTGCTCCGCATCTGGTGTCGGTTCCTTCACGCCGGCGACATCGCGATACATCAGGTCGTATTCCTTGGCGGAACGGTCCCAGCTGAAGTCCTGGTCCATGCCCCGGCGCTGCAGATCTTCCCAGCTGCTCTGGTGCCGGTAGGCCTCCCAGGAGCGCACGATGGCCGTGTAGAAGTCCACTGGTTCGAAACGGTCGAAGCCATACCCCGTGCCGCTGTGGGCGATCGGATCATTGGGCGGCACGGTGTCCACCAGACCACCCACCCGCCGCACCACTGGGATCGAGCCGTAGCGCATGGCGAGCATCTGGCTGATGCCGCAGGGCTCGAAGCGGCTGGGCATCAGGAAGGCATCGCTGCCGGCGTAGATCAGCCGGGAGAGGGCGTCGTCGTAGGTGAGAAAGACTGCAAAGCGGCCCGGATGGCGGGCGGCCATCTGCCAGAGGCCCGATTCCAGCCCCCGATCTCCCGTGCCCAGCACCACGAACTGGCTGTCGGTGTAGGCCAACACCCGATCGGCCACCTGCAGCAGGAGGTCAATGCCCTTCTGATCCACCAGTCGGCTCACCACCCCCATGAGATAGGTGCGGGGGTTCTGGGTGAGCCCGAAGCGCTCCTGGAGCATGCGCTTGCACTGGGCTTTCCCGGAGAGGTTCTTCGTGGTGTAACGCTCCGGGAGGGTCTGGTCGGTGGCGGGATTCCAGTCGTCGGTGTCGATGCCGTTGACGATGCCGCGCAATTTGCCGCTAATGAAGTTCAACAGGCCATCCAGACGCTCCCCGTATTCCGGGGTGCGAATCTCCATGGCGTAGGTCGGAGACACCGCACTCACCCGGTCGGCATAGAGCAGGGCCGCGGCCATGGTGTGATCGCCCTGCATGTACCAGGGACACCAGGTCATCCGCTCCAGTTTCCAGCGCCAGGGGCCCTGATACTTGAGGTTGTGGATGGTGAACACGGTGCTGATATCCGGATCCTGGTGCATCCACACCGGGATCATGCCGGTGTGCCAATCGTGGCAGTGCATCACCTGGGGCTTCCAGCTTCCGTTCCAGGCGAACTCGGCGGCCGCGCTGGCAAAAAAGGTGAACCGCCAGTCTTCATCTTCCCCCCCATAAATTCTCTCAGGATCAAACACAGGGTGGCCCACCAGATAGATCGGGAGCCCGTGGCTGGGGTGCTTGGTTTGAAAGATGGCGAAGTCATTTCCCATCGTGTGGCCACGCCAGATGGGCTCTTCGGGGATCTCCAGCCGGCTCCACAACTTGCCGTAGCCCGGCATGATCACGCGCACGTCGTGGCCCAGATGGGCCAGCGAGGGTGGCAGCGACCCCACCACATCGCCCATCCCACCCACCTTGATCATCGGTGCACATTCGGCCGCTGCAAAGAGGATGCGCATTTCAGACGGGCAGAGCGGCGCAACTCTACGGGGACGCTCCCGGCCGCTCTCCGCCTGCGCTTATGGCAGCACGGTCACCGGAGTGCCGAGACTCACGAGGTCAAAGAGTTCCTTGGCGTGCTCATCGAAGAGGCGCACACAGCCATGGGAGACGGCCTGACCCACGCTGGCCCGGTTCGGGGTGCCATGGAATCCGGCAGTGACGCAACCTTTCACCACCAGATGCTCCTGGCCATTGAATCCACTCCGGCCGCGGCAATCGCGGTAGAAGCCGATCCAGCGGCTGCCTAGGGGGTTGTTGGGACCCGGGGGTAAGACGTTCCCATTGGCGGGATGTTCCCATCTGGGATTGGCCGTTTTCTCCATCACGGTGAAGTTTCCCACCGGTGTCTCCCAACCGGGCATCCCAACGGCCACCGGGTAGCGACGCACCTCCTTCCCCAGTTCCATCACGCGCAGGAGGCGTTGGCGCCGATCCAGCACCAACAGCCTGGGGAGAGGCCTTTGCGCCTCAGACCCGGTTGGGGTGGGGACCCGATCCTCCTTGACCTTCGGTTCTTCGGGTGCGGGGAGTCCGTTCTCCTTCAGTCCCAGTTGGAAGGGGGCATCCTCCAGCAGGGCGGCAGCTCCCGAATCCTGCTCGGGCTGGTCGCTGGCGAGGGGTTGGGGCGGAGCGGGAGCCTCCGCTGCCCGCAGCCCTGGGCCCCAGGCCTGCGGACAGGCCGTGAACAGAAGGGTGGAACCCAGCAGGACCCAATTCACGGCTTGAGCGAAATCGGAGGGATGTGAAGTGCTCCCAACATAGGAATTTCCCAGGAATCCCTAGGGCAACCATGGGGAGGCGGAAAAATCTGGCTCCCTTTTTTCAAGGAAGGCGTCGCGGCCCTCCTGCCCCTCTGCCGTGCGGTAGAAGAGATGGGTGGCCTGGCCGGCGAGCTCCTGAATCCCCGCCAGACCATCCATTTCGGCATTGAAGGCCGCCTTCAAGCAGCGAATGGCCGTGGGGCTGTGGGCGAGCACCTCCCTGGCCCAGCGCACGCCTTCCTCCTGCAACTCCTCCAGGGGCACCACCGCATTCACCAGCCCCATCTGCAGGGCCTCCTTCGCTCCGTAGCGACGGCAGAGAAACCAGATTTCCCGTGCCTTCCGTTGCCCCACCACCCGCGCCAGATAGCCGGCGCCGAAGCCTCCGTCAAAGCTCCCCACCCGCGGCCCGGTCTGGCCGAACACCGCGTTCTCGGCCGCCAGGCTCAGATCGCAGATGAGATGGAGCACCTGCCCACCGCCGATCGCATAGCCAGCCACCAGGGCGATCACCACCTTGGGCAGGCTCCGAATCATCCGTTGGAGATCGAGCACGTTCAAGCGGGGCAGGCCGTCCTCATCCAGATATCCCCCATCCCCCCGCACGCTCTGATCGCCACCGGCGCAGAAGGCCCAGCCCCCATCGGCCGCTGGCCCGGCCCCCGTCAGCAGCACAACCCCGATCTGGGGGTCTTCCCGCAGACGGGAGAAGGCATCGCAGAGTTCGCGAATGGTGCGGGGCCGAAACGCATTCCGCTTCTCCGGCCGGTTGATCGTGATGCGGCTGATGCCCTCGCTGCTTCGTTCGCAGCGGATGTCGGTGTAGTCACCAACGGGCTCCCAGTCCACGGGGGCCGCCTTGGGCTGGGGGGGCTCTGTCATCGGGGGAGAATCCGCTCAGCCGCCATTGTGCGCAGCTGCCTGCGTCTGGCGGCATCGGTCTGGCGGTGGGTCACCACCCGCAGGAGGGCGATGGGTTGGGCCAGTCCCCAGGCCAGAGCAGGTTCCAGCTCCTCCATGCGCTGCACATTCTGGCTGGGCACCCCATGGGCCCGGGCCAGGGCCCTGGGATCCACGCCCTGGGGCATGGCAAAGAGCCGATCGAAGTCGAGCAGATCGGGCTTGGAGGGCCGGATGGGCAACTGCTCGAAGATTCCCCCTCCCCCGTTATCCACCAACACCACCAGCAGCTGACCTCGGAGCTGTGGGCTCCACAGCCAGCCGTTGCTGTCGTGCAGGAGCGCCAAATCCCCGGTCACCAGCACGAGGTGCCCCACCGCCTCCGCCAGCCCGCAGGCCATCGACAGGGTTCCATCAATCCCAGAGGCCCCGCGGAAGGAAAAGATGGGCCGGCCCGCTGCGGCGGGATCGGAGAAGCTCTCCCAGTCCCGAACGGGGCTGCTGTTGGCCAGCATCACCGCCAACCCGGGGGGGAGGAGTTGGCTCAGCCGCCGTGCCAGCCAGGGCTCCTCACAGGGCGCCTCCGTCCAGGCCCCGGCCACCGTGGAGGTCAGCAGCTCCTGGGCCAGGGCGTCCCGGTGCAGCCAGCGTTCACAGAGTGCAAGGGCTGCAGGCGACGCTGAGCCAGGCCCCGCCCTGGCCAGCCCTGGCCAATGGGCCAGCCCACCATTCCATTGGCCCTGGATGCACTTCAGCGGATCCAGGGGCCGGGGATCCCCCTCGCTCACCAGCACCTGGGGGCCCACCTGGTGCTCCAGCCAGCTCTGCAGCCTCCGGCTGGCCGGAAGGGGCCCGAGCCTGAGCACCTGGCCCGCTTCCAATCCCTCAAAAGGGCCTGAGAGAACCATGTCGTAGCCGGCCACCAGCGGCCCAGAAGCCACTCCGCGGAGGCCGGAGAGGGCATCCGCCAGCAGTGGCCAGCCGCTGCGCTTCTGCCACTGCTCCAGGGCTGCCAAATGGGCCGCCCAGGCGCTCGCCGATCCCCTCCAGGGACCAGCCACCACCACCCCGGGTTCGTCGGGATTGAGGTTGACCTCCCCCCATCCGCTCCTGGTTTCCGCCGCAGACCACTGCCCCGGGCTCCCCTCAAGGCTGGTGCTGGCCTCTGGCCCCCAGGCCTTTAACCATGCGAGGGCGTCGCCATCCCCATGGAGGGGGTCCTCCAGGGGCAGATTCAGATGCACGGGACCCGCCGGATCCGTCCCCAGGCCGCAGGCAGCGGCCATCCCCCGGATCGCCAGCTCCCGCAGGGACGGTGGATCCATGCCCGCCAGACCCTGGGGATCGCCCAGGCCCACCCATCGGCAGCAGGCACCCAGGAAGGCTTCCTGAGGAACGGTCTGGTTGGCCCCGCAGTTCTTGAGGCGCTGGGGGCGGTCGGCCGTGAGTACCAGCAAGGGGATCGTGCCCAGGTCGGCTTCCACCAGCGCCGGCAGCAGGTTGGCCACGGCCGTGCCCGATGTGGTCACCACGGCCGTGGGCGAGCCGAGCGCCCGGGCCAGCCCAAGGGCAAAAAAGGCGGCGGAGCGCTCGTCAATGGCCGTGTAGATCTTCAACCCCCTCCCCTCCAGCAGAGAAGCCGCCACAGCCAAGGGGCCCGAGCGGCTCCCAGGGCACAGCACCAGCTGTTGCAGGCCCCGGGCCTGAAGGGCCTGCAACAGCTGGAGGCAGGCGAGGGAGCTTGCGGCAGAGGCAGGAATGCCCTCCATCTCAACCCTTCCGTGTGCCATGGTCGGAACTCCCTGTCAGGCCGATCCGCCGGTGACGGATTCCAGTCAACAGCCCAGTCTTCTTCGCGATGCCCTCTCTGCCCTGCGGGGGGTGGTCCTTTGGGTGCTGCTGGCCTTGGCGCTGCGCTGGCTCGTCTTGGAGCCCCGCTGGATTCCCTCCGGTTCGATGTTGCCCACCCTGCAGTTGGAGGATCGGGTGTTGGTGCAAAAGCTGCTGCCCCGCCTGGGTGTGAGCCCTGGAGTTGGCGAGATCGTTGTGTTCCATCCCCCTGAGGCTCTCCTGGAGGCTGGCTACGACGCCAAGGCCGCTCTCATCAAGCGGGTGGTGGCTGTGGGGGGCGACCAGGTGGAGGTCCGCCAGGGCCGGCTCTGGCGCAATGGGGTTGCCGTGGCACCCGATTGGGCGCCAGGTCCCATGGGCTACAGCCTGGCGCCGCTCGTGGTGCCGGCAGGCCACCTGATGGTGCTTGGCGACAATCGCAATGCCAGTCTCGACTCCCACCTGTGGGGTCCCCTCCCTGAAAGCGATGTCATCGGCACGGCGATTTGGCGTTACTGGCCCCTGCAACGCTTCGGCCCCCTTCGGTTCTCCGCCCCTCTCCTGCCGGAGTTGAAGCCTTCCCATGTGGGTTAAGGTAACGCCAAGCTCAAAAGGCCCGCTCTGAAGAGCTTTTCATTGCCACCCCTCTCGCAGGAGGTTGATGTTCAATCCTGAATTTCTCACCAGCGATAGTGAGGCCATTGGCGGGAATGCCCTGATCCAATATCTGCAAGAGCAATCTCCCGATGTGCTCCAACGCGTTGCCCGATCAGCAAGTGCTGAAATTCAAGACGTGATTCGCCACAATGTTCAGGGATTGTTGGGCATGCTGCCCGGCGAGCAATTTGAAGTAAAAGTGCAAACGAGCCGGGAAAATCTTGCCGGTCTTCTTGCTTCCGCCATGATGACGGGATACTTTCTAAGGCAAATGGAACAGAGAATGGAACTAGAAGGTTCACTGATGGGCAGTTTGGATTCTGCCGAGTTGTCGGAGGATGATCCTGGCGATCTGCGGCTTTGACGGTGGCCCCTCCATCTCCAGTTGCTCACGCGCGCATCGAGTAGAACCTTTTTCGTTTACTATTTGGCCAAGTTGATTTGGGCTCCACGTCCCGTGAATCTGGCCATAACCCTCAAGCAAGCTGTCCCTGCTCCCCTGAAGAAGGGCATCAAGGATTTGATGGGGATCAAGGACCCCCCGGCAGAGCCGAGGAAGCCCAAACCCATCGAGTTTTGGATTGATGTGGTGAGCGGATGCAACCTTCGTTGCACCGCTTGCCCAGTGGGGATGCCTGAATTTTCCAACAGCATCGGACAGTCGCTGCGGGAAATGGATCTTGACTTGTTTGAAAAGATTTGCCTGAAAGCCAAGGCAGATACAAACGGAAATCTTCGTATCGGGCTCTACAACTGGACCGAGCCAACTCTTCACTCCCGTCTTGATGAATTGATTGCGATCGCGATCAAACATGACATTCCATGTGGCATCTCTTCCAACCTCAATTACGATTACGACTGGGCAAAACTTAAGCCCCTGAAGCTTTGGAACTTCACGATCACCGTTTCAGGTTTCACTCAGAAAACTTACGCGATCAACCATCGTGGCGGTCGCATCGAGCCCGTGCTGGCCAACCTAATCCGCATTTCCGAAACCCTGTCGGACTGGGAGAGCTTTAAAGATATTGATGTTCGTTATCTTGTCCACCGAGATAACAAGCATGAGGTTCATCTCTTCAAGCATTTCTGCGACAAGCTTGGCTTTAAATTCACCCCCTATCACGCCTATTACATGCCGATTGATCGGATGTTTGAAGGTTTGGAAGGTGTTCCTGAGGGTTTTGATTATATTGAATATTCTCCTCAGATGGTTCAACAAGCCATTGGTAATCATCGCTCCAGTCGTTGCTTCATGCGTGATACGCAAGTGACCTTGGATATGGATGGTCAGTACTCCGTCTGTTGCGTGGAGTCTCCCTCTTCACCAAAGCTGGGCAACTATTTGGAAGACAGCTGGTCTGCGATGCAGCAAGCACGTGTGAAGAGCGATCTCTGCGCGAAGTGCATCCAAAAAGGGATCAATATCTTTGCTACTTATGGCTACGAAGAGCCAGTGGAGATACAGGAGGCCATCCAACAAACCCTCCAATCCGATCTCAAGTCCCTGCTCACTCCCTGATTCTCTCTCCTTCGGGAACGAGTTTCCATTTCAGAAGGGTCCGATCGATCGAAGCCAGGGTGTGCCATGAGCCCTCAGACGGGGCCCACCCCTGATCCTTCACAACAGCGGCGTAGGCGCCAAACCATTCCGCTTGAACAGCCAGTGGGCCGTCGTAGTGGGCTCCGATCAGCTGGTTCACCCCCTCCAGAGCCGCAAGAGTGTGGAGCCAAGTGATGAACTGTTCCCTGGCCCGCACTAGCACCAGGCGCTCCAAAACCGGTGCCAGGGTGAAGGGCATGCCCTCTTCACAGCGGCACAGCAATTCATTGGCCTGATCCTCCCAATCCGTGCTCCAGCGGAAGGGATAAAGGCCAAAGTGGGCACGGGCCTGACGGTTGCCTGGGCTCCAGAGGTCCTGGCGAATGGGTCCCCATGCAGGCACGTGCACAGCAGCTGGCCTGAAAAAATTGGCAAAGAGAAGAATCCTTTTCCAGCCCTTGCTGCGCTGTTCAGCTGAATCCAGAAGGGGCTCCGAGCCCCTATCCCTGGCATGGAACAACAGGGGCGTCGGATCCAAGGAAAAGAGATCCGGAGGGGTGTCCGTGAAGGACACGAGGGCATCCGTCACTAATAGGCAGCCCGTGGCTTGATCCAGGCAAGCGACCTCCAGGAATTGGCCCAGGCCCAGATCCAGCGGACCCAGGGCAACCCATTTCAGTTGTTCGGGATGGGGATAGCCATCCCGCCCCAGCACCTTGGTTCGCCCGAGAGGGAACCCCAGCCAACTGGAGGGAAGCCGCAGGGGGAAGCTCCACTGGCAATCGCTCACCCACACCACGGCGGTGGGAAAGGCCCGGGCCATCGCTGGCACGGGCACCTTGTGCTCCAGACCTGAGGCGGTGGGCAACACGATGGTGCACACCGGGCCGTGTTGCCCCTCCAGGGCGCGAAGCGCCCCCAGAACTTCTGGGGTTGGGGCGACGGGGGCATAGAGCAGGAGCCCCTCTGCCACTTTCACCACGGTCATCCGGATCGGAACGGCGACGTACCAGACGCCATGCAGCTGCTCAAAGGTCCAGATCTGCCCCGGCACCCGTTCCTGAATCAGGGTGGACCGCTGCCCATAGGGATAGAGCGGCAGCAAGGGCCACCAAGGCCAGCCCCGTTGAGCCACCTCGCTGGTGTCTTGCTGAGAGGGAGCGCTCGCCATAGGCGTTGCGAAGGGGACTGTTCGCGCCCCGATTATGGCCAACAAAAAGCCCCCTCCTGGGAGGGGGCCAGAGCACTCAGCAGAGTTCTGCTGGATCGGGGAGGTCAGCCGATGGAAGGAGCCACCAGAGCCACAGGGGTGGCTTCTGCAGAGGCCAGATCCAGGGGGAAGTTGTGAGCATTGCGCTCGTGCATCACTTCCATGCCGAGGTTGGCACGGTTAATCACATCCGCCCAGGTGGGCAGAACTCGGCCCTGGGCGTCCAACACCGATTGGTTGAAGTTGAAGCCGTTCAGGTTGAAGGCCATGGTGCTGATTCCCAGAGAGGTGAACCAGATGCCGACCACAGGCCAGGCAGCCAGGAAGAAGTGAAGGCTGCGGCTGTTGTTGAAGGACGCGTATTGGAAGATGAGGCGACCGAAGTAACCATGGGCAGCCACGATGTTGTAGGTCTCTTCCTCTTGGCCGAACTTGTAGCCGTAGTTCTGAGACTCAGCCTCGGTGGTTTCACGCACCAGAGAAGAGGTCACCAGCGAACCGTGCATGGCGGAGAACAGGCTGCCGCCGAACACGCCCGCCACACCCAGCATGTGGAAGGGGTGCATCAGAATGTTGTGCTCAGCCTGGAACACCAGCATGAAGTTGAAGGTGCCGCTGATGCCGAGGGGCATGCCGTCGGAGAAAGAACCCTGACCAAAGGGATAGATCAGGAACACAGCAAAGGCAGCGGATAGCGGCGCGCTGTATGCGACGCAGATCCAGGGGCGCATGCCAAGGCGGTAGGAGAGTTCCCACTGGCGCCCCATGTAGGCGGAGATCCCGATCAGGAAGTGGAAGACCACCAGCTGGTAAGGCCCACCGTTGTAGAGCCACTCATCGAGGCTGGCGGCTTCCCAGATGGGGTAGAAGTGCAGACCGATGGCATTGCTGGAGGGGATCACCGCTCCAGAAATGATGTTGTTGCCATAGAGGAACGAACCGGCAACGGGCTCGCGGATGCCATCGATGTCCACAGGGGGAGCAGCGATGAAGGCAACGATGAAGCAGATGGAGGCAGCTAGAAGGCAGGGGATCATCAGCACACCAAACCAACCCACATAAATGCGGTTATTGGTGGAGGTGACCCATTGGCAGAAGTTTTCCCAACTTCCAGCCTGGCTTCTGCTGCGAACGGCAGTGCTCATGGAATCAGTACGCGTGAATCAGTACGGTTGAGATGGAACCCCTGCTGAAAAAAGAGGTTCTTTAGGAATACCCAGTCCAAGCAGACATGGGTGACATTCAACCTAGGAAGGGCCTCGGCGCACGCAAGCCAAGGCAACCAAACGTTGAAACCCTTTGGAAAACTTCACCAATGAGGCCTCAGGTGCCTTCATTCAGGAGCGGTTGGGCCTGACCCTGTTGCATCAGCCAGCCACGGGCCTCGTGAAGAAACGCCGCCCAGTCGACCCTCTCGGCCTCCGCAGCCTTGGCGATCAGAAGGGGTGATTCGGCCTTGATGGCTTCCAGATCTGGCTCACTCACGCCCACGCTGCGGGCCATGAGATCGGCCATGGCGTGACCGACCACCCGCGTGAGATAGGCCGCGCTGAGGGCTTGGAGGGCTCCCCCTACCAGCCATGTGCCCCCGTGAAGCTTGAAGGCACCGGCCACCGCCTGGGTGCTCCACTCCACCACTCCCATCGCCAATGCCGCCTTGCCCAGATGCAGGGCGGCCGTTTTCAGTTGTTCCAGGGTCCAGGGGCAATTCCAGAGGCGGGCCATCTCCCGGAGCATGAGTCCATTGGCCGCACTCAGCACGAGGAGATCGAGGCTCAGTGAAGGGGTGACCAACACGCCGGCCGCCACCAGCCATTGGGTTCGGTGTTGCAGGTGACGCCACTGCACCCGGCGCAGGCGTTCGAGCTCGGCCTGCCACCCACCATGCAATTGCTCCAGGCTGCGGCAAAGGGTGGACAAGGGGAGCTGCTTGCATTCCTTTGCCATCCATTGGGCGAGCGGGGCCAGGCAGGCCGCCAGTCCTTCGGATTCTCCAGACCACTGGAGAATTCGCTCGGGGCAGGCCCCCGGCCATTGGCTGCACAGATCCGCCAGCCAAGCGTCCGACGAGCCTGGGCCGTTCGCCTCCAGCAGCACCCAGAGGGGCAGGTCGCCAGGGAGAGCCTCCAACCAGCGAAGGTCTGCCGCCATGAGCGGTGGTTGGAGGTGGAAGATCAGGGCATCACTGGAGGCGAAGGCATCGCTCCACTGCCATTGCGAACTCTTGGTTGGTAGAGGATCACTCACCACCAGTTGAACGGGCATGGGGCCCCGCAAAGCGTTCCTGAGGCCGTAAAGGTGCTCGTCCGGCAGCTGCCCCGAACCCACCAAGGCGATCCGGAGGCCCGTTCTCCCCTGGGTAGAGAGCAGGTCCTGGAGGGCAGCGCTGCGCGTCTGCTGCGACTCCGGATGGGAATCCAGCTCGACAAAGTCAGCCAGCAGGCGTTGGCAGCGTTCGTTCCAGTCCTCAACCGTTCTGGGGCGCGAGGGCCGGGAACGGCCCGTCTGTCCCCTGGCCAACCAAATCCAACCCCCGGCCAGGGCCCCAAGCCCCAGCCAGGATCCGCCGCCATGGAGCCCGTGGACGGCCACATCGGCCACCACACCGCCTGCAGAAAGGAGGAGGGCTTGTCGCATCCAAGGCGGAACGGCAGGGATGGCGGGAGGGGGGGAATTCAGGCCAGCTGACACGGGCGTGGGAGACAAACTGTTGCCATCTCCGCAGTGTGGCGCACACTCCTTCCCCTTGCACCGGGGGTAAACTCCTTTTTACAGGTGTCATTCCAGCGCTCAGATGACCAGCGCAACGAGAGGCGCCGGAAACTGGATGGGTGCCGGGACTGGGCCAGTCCAGTTCCCCACGCTGACCGAGGCTCAGAGGCGTCAGACGGAAGCCTGTCTCTCCCAGCTGCAGCAGGCGGAAGGCTGGCGAGCGGATCTGCCCGTGCTGGTGCTCAACCGTTGCTGGTTGCGTCTTACGGTCATCCCCGTGGAGCGCCTGGCGTTCGAGCTTCCCCCCGATCCCAGCCGAGCTGCCCCTGAGCTGGTGCGCTATGGCGAATTGATCGAAGCGGGCTGCCCAGCCCATCAGGCCCAGCAGCAGTGCTGGTTGGAGTTTGGCCCTGAGGCTTTTCACCAGGCTCTTCAACGCTTTTGGAAGGTGCAGGAGCGTGGTGACCACGTCTGGACCCTGGAGCACTATCTGGATGTCCTGACGGACTATCGCCAGCGGTTTGCCACGGAACGGCCGCGCTCCTTGCCCCTCCTGGTGCTGGCCCGGCCTTCGGGCCGGCCGTTCTGCCCTCCGATGGTGGAAGTGGATGGGCTGTTCTGGCTGCGTCCGGGTCTCGCCTTGGGCGAACCGTCGATGCGTCACACTTGCGCCTGAATCCTCATGGCGTCATGGCCGAAGGCACTTCCTCTCCAATTCCCTCCGAACGCCAATCCGATCGTTTTCGCGGCGATGAAGGGTCCCGTGGAGAGCGTTCCGCAGGCCCACGCGAGGGTGGATTCCGCATCCGCCTGAGCGACAACGAAATGCGTTCTGCCCGGGCTCTCCAGGAGGCCTTTGGTCTTCGCTCCACCGTGGCCGTTCTCGGCTTTGCTCTTCGCGCACTCGGCCAGCAGCTGGAGGAGGGCAAGCTGGATGAACTGGCGGCCCAACATCGGGCCCAGACGGGATCCCGTCCAGCGGGTGGGGCAGGGTCAGGTCGGCCGGAGGGTCGGCGGGAGCGCCCCGAGGGTGGCCGTGGCGGCGGTGAGCGCTGGCAGGAGGGTCGGGGCCCTGGGGGTCGTGGAGCCAAAGTGGACCCCTTCGCCCGCCCCTCTCGCCCTGCGGCCCCGGAGCCTGTCGAAGAGCCCCCCGCTGAGGAGCCTGTGCTCGAAGCGGTGTCCACGGAAGCGGCCGAACTGGTTCCCCCCCCGACCGAATCCTCCGATCTCCCACCAGCTCCCGCGGCCAGCGAAGAGGCTGCGCAGACGCCTGAGGAGTGAGTCCCGTGGCCCTGTCCCCTTCCGCAAGGCCAAGGGTTCTCTCAGGTGTTCAACCCACCGGCGCTCTCCATTTGGGCAACTGGCTGGGGGCGATCCGGAATTGGGTGGATCTTCAGCACGATCACGACACCTTCTTCTGCGTGGTGGATTTGCATGCCATCACAACGCCCCATGATCCAGCCCTGCTGGCGGAACAGACCCTCACCACGGCGGCGCTCTATCTGGCGTGCGGGATCGATCCCGCCCTCTCCACGGTCTTTGTCCAGAGCCATGTCAGTGCCCACAGCGAACTGTGCTGGCTGCTGAATTGCGTCACACCTCTGAACTGGCTGGAGCGCATGATCCAGTTCCGGGAGAAGGCCCTCAAGCAAGGAGACAACGTCTCGGCAGGGTTGTTGGACTATCCCGTGCTGATGGCGGCCGACATCCTTTTATATGACGCTGATCGGGTGCCTGTCGGAGAAGATCAGAAGCAGCATCTGGAACTGGCTCGAGACATCGCCCAGCAGCGCATCAATGCCCGCTTTGCCCCCAGGGATGAGCAGGGCGAACCGATCCCGATCCTGAAGGTGCCGGAGCCCCTCATCCTCAAGGAAGGGGCCCGGGTGATGAGCCTCACCGATGGCCGCAGCAAGATGAGCAAGAGCGACCCCAACGAGGCGTCCCGGATCACCCTGTTGGATCCTCCTGAAAGCATCGCCAAGAAGATCAAGCGAGCCAAGACCGACCCGGTGATGGGCCTGGAATTCGGCCATGCCGACCGTCCTGAGGCCGACAACCTCCTCAGCCTCTATTCCCTTACCAGTGGCCGCAGCCGCGACGCGGTGGCCCAGGAGTGCGCAGAGATGGGTTGGGGTGGGTTCAAGCCCTTGCTGACGGACGCGGTGGTGGAGGCGCTCAGACCGATCCAGGAGAGCTACAAAGCCCTGCGGGAGGATCCTGGTCAGCTGACCGCCGTGCTCGACGCTGGAGCCGATCGGGCTGGAGCTGTGGCTCAGGGCACATTGGAGCGTGTTCGGGACGCCATGGGCTTCCTCCCTCCCCCTGGGCAAGGGCGCTAAGCACAACTTAACAATCTCGAAAGGTCCCATCACTGCCCCTGATGGAGTGGCCTCCATCGGGAGTCCCACACCAGTCCAACTGATTCCCCACCTGATGCTTGCCCAGATGCCCTGCCTGGACTGGATTTCACCAACGATTCCTGACGATGTTCGGCCCGTGAGTACATAGTTTCTGCTCCTTGTCCACCCCACCGGCTGGGGGGTGGCCATCCCAGTGCTGCTCCGACGAGGGTCTCCGGAGCGTTAGCTCCAGACTGCTTGTTGTTCCGTTCCTGCTCCGACCGTTCCGGTGGCCGCGCCGCCCTCATGGGCTCAGTGGTTCTCCTGAGCGCCCTGCCCATGGCCCCTGCAACCCGCCTGGCGTCCGCAGACGTTCCGGCTCCCCAGGTGCGCACCGTGGTGGCGCCTCCCGAGCAGAGAGCCATCCCCAGGGCCCGGAATCTGCAAGACGCCAACGATCAGGCCTATGCCATCACCCCGGAGCGGCGCGCCCTGCTGAACACCATCCGTTATGCCGAAGGCACCTGGGTGGGGGGGAGCGACGATGGCTATCGGGTGATCTACGGCGGTGGTCGGGTGGATCGCCTCGACCGCCATCCGGAGATCACCGTGCGCCGCACCTACGTCAGTGCTGCGGCAGGCGCCTATCAATTCCTTCCAGCCACCTGGCGTGAGGCGTCGCGCCGGCTCGGCCTCTCCGACTTTGGCCCCCAGAGCCAGGATCAGGCCGCTCTCTATCTCATGGAGAAGCGGGGGGCCCTGGCCTCCTTCGATGCCCAGGGCTTAACTCTTGAGGTGCTGGCCCGCCTTGCTCCCGAGTGGGCCTCGCTGCCAGCCCACCATGGGGGCAGTTACTACGGCCAGCCCGTCAAATCCGCCTCTGAGCTTCGGCGGTTCTATGCCGATGAGCTGGAACGCCTCCAGCAGGCCTAAGGCTCCCGGTAGATCACCCGACCGCGCTCATCGTTCCCCACGTCCAGAAGATGCACCTGGAGAAGCCTGTCGATCTCCTGCTGCAGATCCATGCTGTTGAACTGGTTGGGGAGATCCAGTTCGATCAGAGCGTCATTGAGGGTGAACCCCTTATCGCCGCATTGGCGGGCCAGTTTCAGCAGCTGCCGATCCACCGGTGGAATGGTTGCCACTGATCCCCCTGGGAGGCTCAGCTGGCGATTGACCCCCTCCACCATCCCCGGGATCAGAAGAAGATCAACGAGTTGGCCGATGCCGCACAACCCGAGGGTGAAGAGCCAGAGGAAGCCGGTGAGGGGTTTGCGGTTGTAGATGCGGTGGATGCCGCAGAACCCCACCAGCGACAGGCACCACAGCCCATAGCTGAGAGCCAGGCTCCGGGGTTCCTCTCCAAACCATGCCAGTCGTGATCCAGGGGCGTCAGGGGGGCGGGAGCCGCTCACGGTGGGCCGGTGCTGCGAGGAATGGTCAAATTTTCCGTCCTGTCCTGGTCCGGGAACAGAGACGGATTGCCGCGCCTGAGCCCCCCTTGCCGGCGCTGCCTAGGATTCCTCCTCTTGGAAATCTTTGGTGGTTGGTTCTGTGAGCAGTTCTCCCGCGGCCCCTGCGGTTCCGTCGCCCCAGCCGGCAGAGGCTCCGGGTCCGGAGGTGCACCTGCCGAAGACCAGCGAGAGTCCCACCCTGCTGCGGATTCGTCATTCCATGAGCCATGTGATGGCCATGGCCGTGCAGAAGCTGTTTCCCAAAGCCAAGGTCACCATTGGTCCCTGGACTGAAAGCGGCTTTTATTACGACTTCGACCATCCCGAGCCCTTCACCGAGGCCGACCTCAAGGCCATCAAGAAGGAGATGGTGCGCATCATTGGCCAGAAGCTTCCCCTGGAACGGGTGGAGGTGAGCCGGGCTGAGGCCCAGCAACGCATCGAGGCTCAGAACGAGCCCTACAAGCTGGAGATCCTGGCGGGCCTCCAGGAGCCCATCACCCTCTACACCCTGGGAGAGGGCTGGTGGGATCTCTGCGCCGGCCCCCACGTGGCCAACACCGCGGAGCTCCATCCCCGCGCCTTCGAGCTGGAGAGCGTGGCTGGGGCCTACTGGCGAGGGGATGAGGCCAACCCCCAGCTGCAGCGCATCTATGGCACCGCCTGGGAAACCCCGGAGCAGCTGGAGGAAGACCGGCGCCGAAAGGCCGAGGCCCTCCGCCGCGACCACCGCAGGCTCGGAAAGGATCTGGATCTTTTCTCCATCGAGGATGAGGCCGGGGCGGGGCTGGTGTTCTGGCATCCCAGGGGAGCCCGCATGCGCCTGCTCATTGAGGATTTCTGGCGGCAGGCCCACTTCGATGATGGCTATGAGCTCCTCTACACCCCCCATGTGGCCGATCGGAGCCTCTGGAAAACCTCAGGCCATCTGGATTTCTATGCCGAGTCGATGTTTGGACCCATGGCGGTGGATGAGCGCGACTACCAGATCAAGCCCATGAACTGCCCCTTTCATGTGCTCACCTACGCCAGCCGGTTGCGCAGCTATCGGGAACTGCCGATCCGCTGGGCGGAATTGGGCACGGTTTATCGCTACGAGCGTCCGGGTGTGATGCATGGCCTGATGCGGGTGCGGGGGTTCACCCAGGACGATGCCCACGTGTTCTGCCTGCCTGACCAGATCGGTGCGGAGATTCTCCGGGTGCTCCATCTCACGGAGCGCATTCTCTCCACCTTCGACTTCCGTCGCTACGAGATCCACCTCTCCACGCGGCCTGACAAATCCATCGGGGAGGACGCCGTATGGGAGCTGGCCACCCAGGGACTGGTGGAGGCTCTGGAGCAAAAAGGGTGGAGCTACAAGGTGGATGAGGGCGGCGGAGCCTTCTATGGCCCCAAGATTGATCTGAAGATCGAGGATGCCATCGGTCGCCTCTGGCAGTGCTCCACCATTCAGCTGGATTTCAATCTGCCGGAACGCTTTGATCTTCAGTATGTGGCTGCCGATGGGAGCCGCCAGCGACCGATCATGATCCACCGGGCCATCTTTGGTTCCCTGGAGCGCTTTTTCGGGATCATGATCGAGAACTACGCCGGGGATTTCCCCTTCTGGCTGGCTCCCGAGCAGGTGCGCTTGCTGCCGGTCAGCGATGGGGTGTTGCCCTGGGCCCAGACCGTGCTGGAGCAGCTCAAGTGCGCTGGGGTGCGCGCCACCCTTGACCTCAGTGGAGACCGACTGGGCAAGCTGATTCGCAACGGAGAGCAGATGAAGATCCCCGTGCTTGGAGTGATCGGAGCCAAGGAAGCCGAAACCGGGGCCGTGAGCCTGCGCACCCGGCGGGAGGGCGATCTTGGTGTGGTGAGCCTGGAGCAGCTGATCAGCGGCGCCACCCAGGCCAATGGGGCCAGGGCTGGCTCCCTCACCCTGAGCTGAGGCCGCCCGGTTGACCCTTCTTCTCGCTGGTGACATCGGGGGCACCAAGACCCTTCTGAGCTTCTACCGAGCCTCGGGGGCTGGATTGGAGTGCCTGAAGGAAACCCGCTACCCCTCCTCCGAGTGGAGCCATCTGGGGTTCATGGTGAGGGATTTTCTCGAAGGGGCTGAAACGCTGGGCCTCCCCCCTCCAGCGGCCACTTGTTTTGCGGTGGCGGGTCCCGTGGAGGGGGGCCAGGCCCAGCTCACCAACCTCAACTGGCACCTCGATGCGGAGGATCTGGCGGCGCAATGTGGCCTGACCAGGCTGGAACTCGTCAACGACTTTGCGGTTCTGGTGTACGGGCTGCCCCACCTCCAGTCCCACCAGCTGGCCCAGGTCCGGCCTGGGCAGGCCCGAGAAGGAGCCCCGGTGCTGGTGCTCGGCGCTGGAACGGGTCTGGGCGTGGCCATTGGCGTGCCCACTCCCTCCGGTCTGAGGGCCCTGCCCACGGAAGGTGGCCATGGCACCTTTGCGCCACGCACGCATCAGGAATGGCAACTGACCCGATGGCTTCTGGCCGATCTGGGCCTGGAGCGTCTCTCCATCGAGCGTGTGGTGAGCGGAACGGGCTTGGGCGCCGTGGCGCGCTGGCTCCTGGCAGAGGGCCATCCCGGTGGCGACCACCCCCTGTGCTTCCGGTTGGCCGAGGGGGGTGATTGGCCGAGTGCCGTGGCCGAGGCCGCCCAACAGGGCGACGGCCTCGCTCGGGAGGCTTGCCAGCTCTGGCTCGGGGCCTACGGCGCCGTGACGGGAGATCTGGCCCTCACCACCCTTTGCCAAGGGGGCATCTGGTTGGCTGGTGGCACGGCGGGCAAGCAGCTGGAGGGTCTCCGTTCCCCGGCGTTCCTGGAGCCCTTTCTGGCGAAAGGTCGGCTGCGCCAGGTGCTCGAACCGATTCCCATCCAGGCCATCACCGATCCAGCGGTGGGGGTGTTCAGCGCGGCGTGCCGGGCCCGCATGCTCGCTGGCGGGGGGATGGGACACTGAGAGGAGCGGAGCGAGGCCTATGGCACAACCCCTGATCGGCGAGGGGGTCGTGGTGGATGTCCCAGCCACCACAGCCAACATTGGTCCGGGGTTTGATTGCCTCGGTGCGGCACTGGATCTCAACAATCGTTTTGAGCTGCGGGTGGTTGAGGGGGGGGTCGACCGGTTCGATCTCCTGATTGAGGGGCCGGAGGGATCCCATTTGCGCGGGGGCCCCGACAACCTGATTTATCGCTCCGCCCAGCGGGTTTGGCGAGAAGCGGGTGTGGAGCCGGTGGGGTTGGAAGCCAGGGTTCGCCTGGCCGTCCCCCCTGCGCGGGGCCTGGGCAGCAGCGCAGCTGCGATTGTGGCCGGCCTCATCGGCGCCAATGCCCTGATTGGGGATCTGCTGAGCCGGGAAAAGCTTCTCGAGCTCGCCATCGTGATCGAAGGCCACCCGGACAATGTGGTGCCCTCCCTCCTGGGTGGTTTGTGCCTCACCGCCAAGACGGCTGTGCCCAACTGGCGGGTGATGCGGAGTGAATGGCATCCCTCCGTCCTGGCGGTGGTGGCGATTCCAGGGATTCGCCTGAGCACCTCCGAGGCCCGCCGGGCCATGCCCCGCAGCATCCCGATCCCCGATGCGGTCACCAACCTGGGCAGCCTGACGTTGTTGTTAAGGGGGTTGCGCACCGGGGATGGGGAGCTCATTGAGGCCGGGATGCACGACCGCATCCACGAGCCCTACCGCTGGGGCCTGATCCAGGGCGGACGGGAGGTGCGGCAGGCCGCTCTGGACGCCGGAGCCTGGGGTTGCGTGATCAGTGGGGCCGGACCAAGTCTGTTGGCTCTCGCCTCGGAAGAGCGGGCCCACGAGGTCGGCGAAGCCATGGAGCTGACCTGGCAGGCCTGTGGTGTCACCAGTCGCCATGCGGTGCTGGGCCTGCAGCAGAGCGGCAGCGCTTGGAGTCCCCTGTCGGACGGGGGAGATCAGCCTGTTGCTCCCGCCAAGCGCCAGGTGGGCGCTGCTGCCGTTGGGGGGAGCCGGGGGCGAAGCCGAGGCCGCCAGAGCTGAACCCTCGAACCATCCCGGCGCCTGAGTAGATATGCTCACGGCTGACCGGGAACCGCCTGAATCCCCTTCCCCGCGGCCAGGTCGGGGATTTCCCTTCTTCCCTTCCCCCCCGCGTTGCGATGGACGGCACCTTTCCCTGGCTCACCCTGATCGTGTTGCTGCCAGCGGCGGCGGCCCTGGCCATGCCCCTCCTTCCCGGGGATCCCTCTGATCCGAAGCTTCCCAGGTTGGTCGCCCTTGGCGTCCTGCTGGTCGACATGCTCCTGATGGTTTGGGCGTTCAGCCAGCATTTCGATGGATCCCTCAGCACGCTTCAGCTGGTGGAACGGGTGAGTTGGGTGCCCGCGATCCATCTGGAGTGGTCGCTGGCGGCCGACGGACTCTCCGCCCCCCTGGTGGTGCTCAGTGGCCTGGTGACCCTTCTGGCGGTGGCCGCCAGCTGGAGTGTGACCCGCAAACCCCGGCTCTATTTCGCCCTCCTGCTCGTGCAGGCCTCCGCCCAGGCCCTGGTGTTTCTCTCCCAGGACTTTTTGCTCTTCTTCCTCGCCTGGGAGCTGGAGCTCGTTCCGGTCTACCTCCTGATCGCCATCTGGGGGGGCACCCAGAGGCAATACGCGGCCACGAAATTCATCCTCTACACGGCCACCGCCTCCCTGTTGATTCTGGTGAGCGGACTGGCCCTGTCCCTCTCTGGCGACACCTTCACCCTCAACCTCACTGAACTGGCCAGCCGCTCTCCGGGAGGAACCTTCGGCCTCCTCTGCTACCTGGGATTCCTCATCGGCTTTGGCGTGAAGCTGCCCATGTTCCCCCTGCACACCTGGCTTCCGGATGCCCATGGCGAAGCGAATGCGCCGGTGTCCATGCTTCTGGCTGGGGTGTTGTTGAAGATGGGGGGGTATGCCCTGCTCCGCTTCAATGTGCAGATGCTTCCTGAGGTGCATCTGCGGCTGGCCCCGGCCCTGATGGTGCTCGGGATTGTGAACATCATCTGGGGGGCGCTCAATGCTTTCGCCCAAGACAACGTGAAGAGGCGCATCGCCTGCAGCTCTGTGAGCCACATGGGCTTTGTGCTCCTGGGCATCGGTGCTGTGGATGCCCTCGGGCTGAGTGGGGCCATGCTGCAGATGATCAGCCATGGCCTGATTGCGGCAGCCATGTTCTTTGTCACCGGTGTGTTCTACGAGCGCACCAAGACCCTCTCAATTCCCAACATGGGCGGGCTGGCAAAGGTGCTTCCCATCACCTTTGCCTTTTTTCTGGCTAGCTCCCTGGCCTCCCTGGCCCTGCCTGGGATGAGCGGCTTCGTCAGTGAAATCACCGTGTTTCTTGGCATCACCTCCAACAGTGATTTCACCATCGGATTCCGGGTCATCACAATTGTCTTGGCGGCCATCGGGCTCGTGCTCACGCCGATCTACCTCCTGTCCCTCTGCCGCCGGGTGTTTTTTGGACCCCGGATCCCAGCTCTGGCCATGGTGGGAGACATGAATCCCCGGGAATTGGTGATTGGGATGTGCCTTCTGGTGCCCACCCTGGTGATTGGTTTCTGGCCCAGGGTGGCCATTGATTTCTATGAAGCCAGTACCAATGCCCTGGCGAACCAGCTCGCCAGCCAGACGGTGGCGCTTGTGGGTGGGTTCCCTCTCCTGGGTTAGCCACGGCTGCGGCCGCCGTGGGTTGGAATGATTCCCAACCCTCGATGTTGCCTTCAGCCCCCCATGAGCGTCACCCTTGAGTTGCCAGCCCTCCTGGCCGGTGAAGGCCTGCCCCAGTTCCAGGCCATCACACCGGATCAGATTCAGGAGCACATACCTGAGCTCCTCGCCCAGCTGGAGCTGGACCTCAGCACCCTGGAAGCCCGGTTTTCGGCAGCGCTGGAGGCCGGTGAGCCCCTCGACTGGCATGGGGTGATGGATCCCCTGCACCGGCTCACTGAACGTCTGCGCTGGAGCTGGGGGGTGGTGGGCCATCTCAATGGCGTCTGTAACAGCACAGAGCTTCGGGAGGCCCACGCCAGCCAACAGGCGGCCGTGGTGGCCTTTGGCCAGCGTTGCGGGCAGAGCCAGGTGATCTATCGGGCGCTCCAGGCGCTCCAGGCTCAGGGGGGGTGGGATGGCACCCAGCAACGGATCCTGGATGCGGAGCTGCGCGACATGCAGCTGCGCGGGGTGGGATTGGAAGGAGAGGCCCAGAGGGCATTCAACGCCGCCAGTCAGGAGCTGGCCGAATTGGCCACTCGCTTTGGCAACCAGCTGCTGGATGCCACCAGCGCCTGGTCACTCACGCTCACCTCCCTGGAGGAGGTAGAGGGCTTGCCACCGAGCCTGCTGGAGCAACTGGCCCAAGCGGCCCGCCAGGCTGATCTGCGGGCCAGCGATGGCCGTGAGGCCAGCGTTGAGTCAGGCCCCTGGCTGATGGGGCTGGATATGCCCCGCTATGCCCCCTTCCTTCAGTACAGCCGCCGGCGGGATCTGCGGGATAAGGTCTACCGAGCCCATGTGAGTCGGGCCTCCGGCGAAGAAGGCGGCAACTGGCCCCTGATCAGCCGCATTCTGGAGTTGCGTCGCCAGCAGGCCCAGCGCCTCGGCTACGCCAACTGGGCGGAGGTGAGCCTGGCGTCGAAGATGGCTGGCTCAGAGGCGGAGGTGGAGCAGTTGCTCGAGGATCTGCGGATCGCCTCCTACCCAGCGGCGCAGCGGGAGCTGGACTCGCTGCGGGCCTGTGCTGAACGGGCCGGGGCCTCCGAGGCGGCCGACTTGCAGCCCTGGGATGTGAGCTTCTGGGCCGAGGTGCGCCGCAAGGAGCTCTTTGCCCTCGACAGCGAAGCCCTGCGGCCCTGGTTTCCCCTCCCCCAGGTGCTCGAGGGGCTGTTTGGCCTCTGTGATCGACTCTTCGCCATCCACATCGAGGCTGCCGACGGTGAGGCCCCCGTCTGGCATCCCGATGTGCGCTTCTTCCGAGTCCATGATCGCGACACCGGCCTGCCCATGGCAGCGTTCTATCTGGATCCCTACAGCCGTCCCGGAAGCAAGCGCGGCGGGGCCTGGATGGATGAATGCCTGGTGCGTCAGGTGAAGGCTGACGGCACCCCCGTGCTGCCGGTGGCCTATCTGGTGTGCAACCAGAGCCCCCCTGTGGGCGACACCCCCAGCCTGATGACCTTCCAGGAGGTGGAAACCCTCTTCCATGAATTCGGCCACGGCCTGCATCACATGCTCACCACCGTGGAGCGCCCCCAGGCGGCTGGCATCAACAACGTGGAGTGGGATGCGGTGGAGCTCCCCAGCCAGTTCATGGAGAACTGGTGCTACGACCGGTCCACCTTGCTCGGCATGGCGCGTCACTGGCAAACCGGCGAGCCCTTGCCAGTTGAGGAATTCGCGAAGCTCCAGGCGGCCCGCACGTTCATGGGCGGAGCGGCCACGTTGCGCCAGGTGCATTTCGCCCTCACCGACCTGCGCCTGCACAGCCAGTGGCATTCGGAGTGCGGCCAAACCCCCGAACAGCTCCGGCGAGAGGTGGCCCGCACCACCACGGTGCTTCCCCCCATCGAGGAGGACGCCTTCCTCTGCAGCTTCGGCCACATCTTCGCCGGTGGCTATTCGGCGGGGTATTACTCCTACAAGTGGGCCGAGGTGCTGAGCGCCGATGCCTTCAGCGCCTTTGAAGAGGTGGGGCTCGAGAACGAAGAGCTGATCAGGGCCACCGGTCGCCGCTTCCGCGACACCGTGCTCAGCCTGGGGGGCAGCCGCCACCCGGCGGAAGTGTTTGCGGCGTTTCGCGGGCGTGGGCCATCGGCCGAGGCCCTGATCCGCCATACGGGCCTGGCGGACTAGGGCAGTGCGGCATTGGGGAACAAATTTGAATGGGGTTGAGTATGGGAATGCATGGGCCCTCCGTTTAAAGGAAACACCCCATACCAATTGGATTGTTGGAGATCATCCCGGAATTCCGTCAGACTGCTTACGGTTTCTGCGCCATGGCTCCTCGTCTCAGGTTGGCCAGCTTGCGGAAGGTCTTGCTCTGAAGTGGTTTGCCCACGATCCAGATGATCCCTCTGCCTGGGGTGAGTCCAAGCCCATCAGCCATGGCCGCACTCTCTCCCTGCTTGCCTGCACAGGAGCGTTTGAGCTGTGTCTGCGGCGCGGGGGTGAAGAGTTGGTTCTGTTGCTTGAGGCGCCAGGAGACTTTGCTGTATGGGGTCCGGGGATTGCCCATGGTTGGCGGGTGTTGAAACCCTCCCTGGTGATGACGCTGCGGTGGGAATTAGTTGGTGAGGTTGAGGAGAAATCAGGCAAATGATGTTGCAACCTTTCCACTTGATGATTCCTCTAATATTCCCTATCGCTCTTGCAGGTTGTGAGTAGTCTGAGCCTCCGCTTGATCGCAGCTGATGTTACAAATTTGCAGGCTTTGACTTCAGCAGCCCGCGATTCCTTAGAAACTCCTCAAACCCATTGCTAATTAGGCGACTGCCTGCTTTGGTCAGGTGGCTGTAATCGCTGTACATGCGGACACCGTCAACATAATTGGTGCAATCTTTTTGCTCTGGCTTGCATAGATATGGCAGGGGGTCGAAAACGTAGACATTGGGATAACGCGTTTCAAGCTCTTTTAAGCGCTCTGCGATTGGGGCGATCTCGTTTAGCGTCTGCTCCCTGGATTTCCTGAGGAAACAGTGGGGGAAGAGAGTGGTTCTGTACCATTGAAATGTGCAGTTTTGGCTTGTGAATGCATCCCAGCCTCCGATCAGTTGAAAATCAGGTGTGGGGGATGCAATGACCATGGAAGCTCCCCGTTGACCCACCTCCCGCGCAAGTTGATCAAGATCGCGCCACCAGGCTTGCCATCGAGTTGATCCTTTGGTTAGACCTGGTTCCATGCGTTGCTTTTCCGTGCGGAATTGCTGCAGGCTGTACGTCACTAACAAAAGCACGTCTCCCTTCTTCAGTTCAGCAAGTGTGAGGTCAAGAAGCCGTTGTTGATTCTCGGCGTCTTTCCTCCTCGAGGTGAGTGCTCCCTCCCATCGGTTTTCCACTAGAGGGACGGATTGCCCACCCGCGTAGGCCTTTCGAGCCCAGAGCCCCTTCCGGTTGGGGATGCGGCTCAGCCAATCAACAAGATGGCCTGTGTGGCTATCGCCCATCACAAAAATTCTCTGGTTGATGCCACCGGACTTACTACGAATGATGCATGTTCGTGCGACAGTTGCTAGGTCTGGCCCTTCTCCCATCCACCACAGGCAATTCGCTGGAATCAAGGGTTTCGATTCGCCCAGATTGCCTTGAAGCTCTTCGAGCGATCTGTCACCAGTGAAGAGGGGGCGACCTCCTGGCCAGGCCATCAAGAGCAAAGGCACCAGCGCGCTACCGCCAGCCACGCCGAGAGCAAAACCGAACGGCCGCCTACGGCCTTTAAGCCAGGAGGCATAGCGCAATGGGCGTTCCACAAATTGATAGGACATGTAGGCGAGGCCCGCCATCGCTCCGAGCTGAAACGGAATCGTCCAGGCGTGGATGCCGATCGTCCAGCGACTGAGGGATAGGACAGGCCAGTGCCAGAGATAGAGGGAATAGGAGAGCAGGCCGAGCCATCTCACCTTTGCCAAGGAGAGCAGTCGGTAGGTAGTGGTGGAAGCTCTCAGGCAAGCCAGCAGTAAACCTGTGAGAAAGACAACCGCAATGGTTGTCTTCACGCGGAAACCCGTAAAGAGCAGGGCTGTCATTAAACCCAGTACTAATCCTGCAGGAATGCGTTGAATCAAGCGCTCCAGTATGGGTTGTCGGAGGGCTAAAAAAACAAAGGCTCCCAGGCCAATTTCCCAGAAGCGGGTTGGCATAGAGAAGTAGGCAAATGGCTGAAGAGAGCTACTGAATTTTATGAAAGCAATCAGGGACAGAATGCATAGGAAAAAAAGAGTCAGCATAAAGATTGTCTTTCCATGTCGACGAAAACGCGTGACTCCTGTCATCCACACCAACAAGGGGAAAACAAAATAAAATTGTTCCTCTACTCCAAGGGACCACGTATGGGTGAACGGATTAAGGTCGGTGGATGCGGCAAAATATGACGTTGAGTTCTGATGCAGGACAATGTTTGAGACTCCAAAGAGTGCAGCCATGCCTGTCTGCAGGGTCGCAAGAGGTGCAGGATCAAAAAGACAGACCAGGGGAGTTGTGATTAATACCATCGTTGCCAGGGCTGGCAGGATTCTCCTGATCCGTCTGCCATAGAAGTCAAGGAAGAAGCTGGCAGCATCATTTGATGCATGACTCAGGAGGGATCCTGTGATGACATATCCAGAGATGACAAAGAAGATGTCAACGCCCAGATAGCCTGATGGGAGTACATCTTTGTCAAAGTGGTTTAGGATCACTGCTAAAACAGCATAGGCTCGTAGCCCATCAATCTCTGGTCTATAGTTAGACGAACTGGCTGTATCGCTTGATTTGATTGATGTCATCAGTTGATGGGACCGTTTGTCAGTCTGTGCTTTGCTATGGAATCTGAAGAAGGCCTTATTTCCGTGCCTCCTGCCCCATGGTCGGGATGCCTAATGATAGGAATCTTTGCGGGGAGACGTCATTTGGGACGACGGCTTTCAAAGCCCCAAAATTTTGCTGCTATAAATTATCCCACAAACTGCCTGGCGTTGTCTTTCTAGAAAGCCGCAGGCATCGAGTTGTGATGTCCGCCGCCGCTTGCAGACGTGCCGAGCATCCTCCCGAGCTCCTCCAGCCGTCCCCCTGGATCCTCCGTCGCCTCCCAGAGGGGGGCAAAATGGAAAAATGCCACACCCAAGTCCATGGCCCGGGTGGCTTCCACCTGGCCTTGAAGCAAGGTTATGGATGTGGGCTTCATCCTCTGGCCAGCCATGACCGCCACACTCATCGGCACCTTCTTCTCCTGAAATTCGGTCCGACCCAGCTCCGCTGTAAAGCTCGCCAGATCCGGCCGGTAGAGCTGAACCACCACCTCATCCACCAGGCCGGCCTTCACCCAGTTGCGCCAGTCCTGCAGCTGGAGCTTGTAGGCGAAGTCGGCGTAGTTGGGAGAAAGGGAGATCAATAGGCCAGGCTTCCTGGTCTTCAGGGCCGTCCGCAGTCTCTGGAGAAAGCCGGTGAGTTTTTCAGCGCGCCAGCGCACCCAGCTGGGTTCCTCCGGGTTGGGGGGCACACTGCGGCCGGTCTCCCTGAAAAACAGATCCCGGGTGTAGGCGTCGTAGCCAAAGTCACGGGGGAGGCTGAAGTGGTCATCGAACTGCACACCTTGCACGTCGTAGAGCGTGATCACTTCCAACACCAGATCTGTCAGCAACTGCTGCACCTCGGGTCGGAAGGGATTGAGCCACACCACCTCTCCCGCCGCACTGATGGACGTGGTGCCCCCATCGCGCTTTTGGGTTAGCCACTGGGGGTGGCGCAGGGCCAGCTCGGAGCTGGGGGGCGCCATGAAGCCGAATTCAAACCAGGGCATCACCTGCATCCCCCTGGCCCGGGCCAGGGAAATCAGCTCGGCGAGGGGATCCTGCCCCTGGAGGCCGCGCAGGGTGAAGTGCTGGATTTTTCTCTCCTGGGTCACTGTGCTGGCGTAATAGGCGTAGCCACCGTTCCACACCACCGGATAAAGGGTGGTGAACCCCAACCGCCCCAGCTCCGTAATAGCCGCCTCCAGCTTGGGGCCGTCCCGCAGGGTGCCCATGTCATTAAGGGTCAGCCACACTCCCCGCAGCGGTTGGGCTGGCCCGGCGGCCTGGGTTTGCCCCCCTGGTATGGAAGGTATGGCAGGAACCTCCGGCGGCGGAAGAGGCTGCTCGGTGGAGAGCGGCGGTGGGGGTGGCGGGGCGATTTGGGCGCCCGCGCCGGGAGTAGCCCACGGGCTCGGTGCAGAGAGGATGAACACCCAGAGGAGGCTCCAGGTTTTACCCCGGGGCGAGTCCCGCTGCGGGGGACTCACCAGAGCCATGGCAGCAGACGGGTGCTCCGAGCCTGGTAGGCGGTGAACTCGGGATATTTGCCGGCCATCTGCCGCTCTTTCTGCTGGATGCGCTGCAGGTAGATCAGCAACACCAGAGCTGGTACGAGGTAGGCCCAGCCCATGCCGGCCACCACGGCAAAGCTGAGATAGCGCAGCAGATCTCCCAAATAGTTCACATGCCGGACCCGGCGCCAGATGCCATCGGCCACCAGAGCGGCGCCCATGGCCTTCGCCGTCATTTTCTGCACATCCGCTGTGGCATTGATCAGGCTGCCGAAGCTGAACAGCCCCACCCCCAGCGCCATGGCCCCGTTGGAAATGGGGGTGGGATTGAGGAAGGCCATCAGCCCCGGCAGGCTGTAAAGCACACCGATGAAGAGCAAGGCCATCGCAAAGCGACCTGGTCCCACTCGATCGGTGAAGAGCTGTTGGGCCCTCGCGGGAAACATCCATTGCTCCAGCAGCCACCAGAGGCAGTAGCTGATGTGAAGGCTCAGGTACAGCACCTGCCGGGGGCCGGCCAGCCCGAAACGGACGGCCATCAAGACCAGCAACACAATGGTGAGGGCCTTGGCCCAGTTGATGGCCGTCAGTTCGCTCCAACGTCTTGAAGGTTCATCCAGAGGGCGGTTGTGCACGTCATCGTTTGCTGCGTCTCCGGTCACCAGAACCCTCAGAACGGCGTCACCCTACCGGTCTCAGCCCATCAGCGCCCTTCCCAAGGGAATTATCCCCGCTTCAAGGGCGCAGCAGCTCCTGGGCCACCTGGGCCACGGAGGCCGGATGGGCCATGAGTTCATGGTGCTGAAGGTTCAGCGGTCGCAAGACCTCCCGCCGACCTACCGGCAGCACCGCCTTCCATCCCGGCACCACCATCACATCCGCCAGGCAGTAGAGCGAGCAGCACTCAATGCCGTCCAGGTCCCCAGGTTGTGCGTTCAAGCGGGTGAGCAGGCCGCTGCCCACCTTCATGTCGCCCACGCTGGCCAGCAGCCGACCGGGCCACGGCTGGGCGGCCCAGGTGCCCTGTTGGGGACTGGCCACACTGGTGAAACGGCGCACCCGCTGGTTCCCCCCCAGCAGCTGGATCCAGGAGCGGCTGATCACCCCGCCCATGGAGAACCCCATCACATCGAGGGGGTGGTCCATGCCGTAGCGCTCTTCGATTTGTTTCCCCAGTTCCCCTGCGAGCACCTCTAGGGGCACGACCCCCAGGCCGTGGGGGAGGTGGGGGATGAACACCTCCCGCCGTTCGCCAATGGCCCGTCGCAGGCTGTTGAACAGAGCCGGTGTATCCCAAAGGCCGTGCACGAGCACCAGGGGGGGC
>JBEIGX010000003.1:0-36484 GCA_040381675.1 Aphanothece sp. | reverse complement strand
TGGGGAGATGCATCGCCCTCCAACCACATCCGGCCCCGCTGATCACGAAGGCGACGCCCTGGCCTTCCTGAGCCATCCAGCCGCGGATCTGGTATTGCTCAGCAGCGCTGAAACGGATTTATTGGCCCTGGCCAGGGTGGTAGATCGGCGCCCCATCCCCTTTCGTGTCCAGGGGCTGCCGTTGGTCCGGCTCAGCCACCCAGCGGTCGTGGACCACTACCTGGGCAGTTCCCTTGCGGGCACCAGCGTTGTGGTGGTCCGGCTCCTGGGCGGGCGAGGCCATTGGCCCTACGGCATCGATCAGTTGCGCCTCTGGCAGGCCAGGGCCCCAAGGCGCCAGCTCCTCCTTCTGGCCGGCACTCCGGAGGAAGACGAGGTGCTGGGTTCGCTCTCCAGCGTGGGCGAAGCCCTCAACCTCAGCCTGGCCCGCTGTTTCCGCATTGGGGGGGAAGCCAATCTGGTGCTGGCCCTGGAGGCCCTCGGCACCCTCCTCCAAGGCAACACACCCGAACCCCCAACCCCCATCGAGGCCCCCGATCCCCTCCCCCATGATTGGCGGCCGGATCCGGGACCACGGGTTGGATTGGTGCTCTATCGAGCCCTGAGGCAGGCGGGAGATACGGCCCTGATGGAGAGCCTGCTGGCCGCCTTGCGAGAGGGGGGGCTGTGCCCCCGGGCCCTTTGGGTGAGCAGCCTGAGGGATCCGGCCATCCAGGCGGGCGTTGCAGATTGGTTCGCTAGTGAACAGGTTGAGGCCGTGCTGTGTGCCACGGCCTTCGCCTCCGTCACGGCTGCGGAGGCCGGCCTGGGGGCACCCCTGTGGGACCGTCTGGATGTGCCGGTGCTCCAGCTCCTCACCAGCGGCACCTCCCGTGAGCGCTGGAGTGCCAGCTCCGTTGGTCTCGGCCCGGTGGATCTCAGCCTGCAGGTGGTGCTCCCGGAGCTGGATGGTCGGGTGACTACCCGAATCGGGGCCTTCCGGGAAGCTCTTCCGAATGGGATGGAACCGACGACCCATTCCACCCCTCCTCTTTCCTCCCTGGTGCCGGATCCGGTCCGCCTGAGCTGGGTGACGGAGCTCCTTGCCCGTTGGCTGGAACTCCGCCGGACGCCAGCTGATCGACGGCGCCTGGCCCTGGTGCTGGCCAACTACCCCAATCGCAATGGGCGCCTGGCCAACGGCGTGGGCCTGGATACCCCAAGCAGTACGGCTGGCCTGCTCCACACGCTGCACGACGCCGGATATGAGCTGGGAGAGGCGGAAGCGCTTCCGGCGGATGGGGCGGCCCTGATGGCCCAGCTCCTGGGCGGGCGCACCAACGATCCCGAGAGTGATCACCGACCGGCCCTGGATTGGCTCTCCCTGGAGGCCTACAGGGCGTGGTACGACGGCTTGCCCCCCGCAGGACGGCAGACCCTGGAACGAACCTGGGGGTCACCGGACGACGATGCCTCCCTTTCCCAGGGACCCCAGGGCCGGGGGTTCCCCATCCCTGGGCTGAGGTTTGGCTCCGTGGTGGTGTTGATCCAACCCAGCCGGGGCTACGACCGAGACCCCAGCCGCACTTACCACAGCCCCGATCTGCCTCCCCCCCACGCCTACCTGGCTACCTACCTCTGGATCCGAATGGTGCAGGGGGCCCATGCGGTGGTGCATGTGGGCAAGCACGGCAACCTGGAGTGGCTGCCGGGCAAGGGTGTGGGCCTCAGTGAGGACTGCTTTCCGGAATGGGCCCTGGGCCCCATGCCCCACCTCTATCCCTTCATCGTCAATGATCCCGGTGAGGGCAGCCAGGCCAAACGGCGCTCCCAGGCCGTGATCCTCGATCACCTCACACCTCCTTTGGGGCGAGCGGGCTTGGAAGGGAACCTGCAACGGCTGGAAGCCCTGCTCGATGAATACTGGCTGGCCCAGGAGCTGGGCAGTGACCGCACGGAGCTTCTCCGGCCGCAGCTGGAAAGCCTTCTGGCCGACCTTGAGCTCCCTTCTGCACCCGCCGCTGAACCCTTCGGGGAGCCGCCGATGCGATCCGATCCGCTCGAAGCCCGCCTGGAGGCCGCGGATGGATACCTCTGTGAACTCAAGGAAGCCCAGATCCGTCTGGGGCTGCACGTCTATGGGCAGCTTCCCGAGGGGGAGGCCCTGGCCGAGTTGCTGCTCGCCCTGGCCCGATCCCCCCAGGATGGCCACCCCGGCCTCACTCAGGCCCTGGCCCAGGACCTGGGATTGGAGCTGGACCCCTGGTCGGATCTGGAGGAAGGGGTGATGGCACCCCATGATTGCCTTCGCCTGCAGTCGTGGCAGAGAGGCGCGAGCCATGGCCTTCGACGGGTGGGGGATGGGGTGGCCCTGTTGGAGGTGGAGGCCCTGGCCTGGATGCGCACCCTTCTCGGGGTGGAAGGGCCAGGGCCGGCTCAGGGCCAGGGCCAGGCCCTGGGCACGGCCCTGCAGCGCGTGCGCGAGCAGTTGATGCCAAACCTGCTGGCCTGCGGCCAGGCAGAGCAGGATGCCTTCCTGAGGGGTTTGGCAGGGCGTCGCATCCCAGCGGGCCCCTCTGGGGCCCCCACCCGGGGGCGGCCCGAGGTGTTGCCCACCGGCCGAAACTTCTTCAGTGTCGATCTGCGGGGCTTGCCCACCGAAGCGGCCTGGGATCTGGGTCGGCGCAGTGCCGAACAGCTGCTCTCCACCTACCTCATGGAAGAGGGTGAGGATCTGCGCTCCCTTGCCCTTTCGGTTTGGGGGACGGCCACCATGCGCAACGGGGGGGAGGACATCGCTCAGGCCCTTGCTCTGATGGGTGTCAGGCCCCTGTGGGATGGTCCCTCCCGCCGGCTGGTCGATCTGGAGGTGGTGCCGGCCTCTGCCCTCGGCCGACCGCGTGTGGATGTCACCCTCCGGATCTCAGGGCTATTCCGTGATGCCTTCCCCCAGCTCGTGAACTGGTTCAACCGGGCCTGCCGCCTGGTGGCCTCCCTGCCAGAGGAGGAGGCCGTGAATCCCCTCGCCGCCCTCGCCCGAGCCGGAGGCCGGTGGGGGCGGGTGTATGGATCGGCGCCAGGGGCCTATGGGGCCGGTCTGCAGGCCCTGATCGACAGCGGAGCCTGGGAGGATCGCGCCGACCTTGCCGATGCCTTCCTGGCCTGGAGCAGCTGGCGTTACGACAGTGACGGGCCTGATCCCAGCGCCGATGTGGTCCCCCGGGCGGACCAGGAGGGTCTGGTGGAGCGCCTCTCTTCCGTGCAGGTGGTGCTCCACAACCAGGACAATCGGGAGCACGACCTGCTGGATTCCGACGATTACTACCAGTTTCAGGGCGGCTTAAGCGCTGCTGTGGAACGGGTGCGTGGGCAACGGCCAGGGCTCTGGTTCGGTGACCATTCCCGCCCCCAGAGGCCTCGGGTCCATCGCCTGGAGAAGGAATTCGACAAAGTGATTCGCTCCCGGCTGCTCAATACCCGCTGGTTGGAGGGCATGCAGCGCCACGGGTACAAGGGCGGCTTTGAAATGGCCGCCAGCCTGGACTACCTCTTCGCCTATGACGCCAGCACGGGTCGAGTGCCGGATTGGAGCTACGGGGCAATCTGCGACCGCTGGCTCCGCTCACCGGAGATCCTGGCCTTTCTCCGGCAGGCCAACCCCTGGGCCCTGAGGGACATGGCCGAACGTCTGTTGGAAGCCCACCACCGCGGACTTTGGGACGGCACATCCCCGGAGCAGTTGAGCCATCTCCGGGATCTGGTGCTCGCGAGCGAGGCCTTGATCGAAAAGAGACAGGCCTCCTGAAGGATCAGCCGTTCAGATCCTTGGCCATGGCCTTGAACGGATCGATGGCACCGGGCTTGCTGGTGGCTGTGCTTGCACTCTGATCGTTGGCGTCATCGGTGCTCTTTCGGCTCACGGCCGGCGCGCCCGGATTGTTCACGCCACCCACGGCAGCTCCCTTCAGCTTCTCCGCCAGTTGGGAGGTCGACATCGGTTGGGCAAAGGTTTTCTTCACCGGCTTGGGCACCCCACCGGTGAGGTTCACTTGGGGATCTGTCTCGGGGTTGATGCCTGCCAGGCCGGGAGTCATCTTCTCGAGACGAGCTTCCATGGAGGCCACTTCCGCCACCATTTCCTTGTTGCCTGGGCTGTCGGAGGTGCCGGGGAACGTGTGGCGGATGGTGTTGGAGCGCCGCATGAAGTTCACGTCGCCCATGCTGCTGGAGGCATCCGCATCCAGGAAGAACGTGTTGTCGGATTTTTTGGGATTGGCCTCAGCAGCCGAGCCGGCCACTTTCACCTCATCCCGAGGAGGATTGGACCCGCCGGCATTGGCTGCGTTGCGGTTTCCCAGTAGACGATCGAACAGTCCCATCGAGCCGGAGAGGAATGCGCCAGCAAACCCTAGCGGCCATGGAGCTCCAATCCATGGGTATCGGTGCCACAACTCTGCAAAAGGCCACGATCCTGCAGATCCAGCGCGATGGCTTCACACACCCCAGAAGTGGGTTCCCAGCGCCCCTGCATGCCGTAGTCGTACCACGCTTCCCCCCCATCGAAGCCCGCCGCTGCTGCGGCCGCGATCAGGCGGGGATGGGGAAGGCGGTAGCGGGCGGGGTGGGCCAGGAGCGTGAGCCCACCCGCCGCCTGGATGGCTTTCACCACCGCATCCGCGCGAAGGGCGGATCCGATGACGGCCTGCCCGTGGAGATAGGGGGCCAGGGAGGGAGCGGTCTCCTGGAAGCCAAGGGCCAGCACATGCACCAGGCAGCCCTCCAGAAGGGCACTGATTTCCACCCCCCGCCAGAGGTGGGGCACCCGATCCCCCTCGGCCGCATGGCGATCCAAACAGGCCTGGGCCTCCTGGTAGGCCCCCCCATGGTGGTGGTCCGTGATCGCCAGATGTTCCAGGCCCAGCCGCACGGCCTGGGAGGCCAGATCCCGGGGGCGCAGGCTGCCATCGCTGCAGGTGGTGTGGCAATGAAAGTTGAAGCGCCCCGGACAGCTCTGGGGGCCCACCTGACGCAACACCGCCGTCAGGGGGTGCTTCAGGGCTTCAGGACGAAGCACGGCTCGGGGAGGATTGGAGGGCGAGGGCCTCGGAGCGCAAGCGGCGCCAACGGGCATAAAACTGAATGGAGGCGGCCATCGCGACCACCAGGGCCACAAGAAACCAGGTGGCCCAGCCCGTGGGGAACTGGTTTTTGAACACCACCAGCATCACGGCCGCCACCAGAAGCAGGGTAGGAAGCTCGTTGAGGGCACGCAGTTGCTTGGCACTCCAGCGGCAGGTTCCCTCCCGGAGCTGGCCCATCAGGCGATAGCAAAAAGCGTGGTAGGCCAGCAGCAGGGCCACGATCGCCAGCTTGCTGTGCATCCAACCCTCCTTCAGCCATCCGGGTTGAACACTGAGCAGGCCCAGGGCCATGGCCACCGCCACCGCCATGCCTGGGGTGGTGATGATGTTGGCCAGTCGACGCTCCATCAGGCCGTATTGCTCCTGAAAAGCCTGCCGAAGGGGCTCCTCCAGCTCTTCCGCCTCACGGTGGTAGATGAAGAGCCTCACCAGGTAGAAGAGCCCGGCAAACCACACCACCACCCCCACGATGTGGAGCGACTTGAACCACAAATAGGCCTGGGGAGGCCAGACGAAAGCCAGTGGAAGGGAAAGATCTGTCAGGCCGGCCATGGAACCAAGGGTGGAAGCGGAGAAAGGATCAGGCCTGCTCCAGGCGCTTCACGATGTAGGCCATCAAACCCAGGGACCCGACCAGGACGAGAAGGAGGGCAACGGTCATGAAGAAGGAGTCATTGCCATCATTATCGACAGGACGGAAGACCCTGGGGGACCGGATGGCAGGCAGGACACGCTCCTCCCCCGCAGGGATCCTTCCTGATCCCCCCGAAACCCTCTTGTTTGTCTACGGCACCCTGAAACGGGGTCAGACCAATCACAGCCAGCTCCAGGGTGCCCTCTGGCAGGGAGAGGCCACCCTGGAGGGGGCCTGTCTCTTCGATCTTGGGCCTTTTCCGATGGCCATCGCCGGGGAGGGACAGATCCAGGGGGAGCTCTATGCCCTTCCTTCGAAGGCCCTTGCCGCGATCGATGCCTTTGAAGGCGTCCCCCGTCTCTATGAACGCCACCGGCGTCCCCTGAGCGATGGACGCCAGGCCTGGGTCTATCTCGGACGACCCAGGCAGGTGCGCCATGTTCCCTTCTTGCCGGGAGGAGAATGGCCGGCCCTGGCCTGGATTCTCCTGGGGCTGGTCCACCCCGGTGTGGCATGGGCTGCCGGCTTCGACACCCTGGGGGCGTGCCAGGCCTGGCGACGAAGCCATGGGGTGGCCCGGATCGAGCTGGCCAACAGCATCGGTGCGGCCCACTACCTCACGAAGCGCCACCCGTTCCAGGAGAGTCTCCCGGAGGCCCCCGTGGATCTCTACAGCCCTGCCGATCTTCAGAGGATCTGCCGGCCTTAGGCCGTGCCGGCCACCAGCCAGCGGCCCACCCCTGCCAACGCCAGGGTGAGACTGGCCATGCCAAGCCAGGGCAGCAGGGTTGGCTGCAGAAGGCGGCGCACCAGCACCACCGTTCCTGCTGCACCCAACAGCACGACCAGGGTCTGGCAGAAGGCGATCACATGCCCATCCGCGCACCAGAAGGGCAGGAACCCAGCCAGATCAGGCCTCCAGGACGACAGACTCACTGGCAACACCTTTCCGCCCTCGGCCATGCCCAGAGGGAGATGGTCGGCCAGCATCAGGCCCCAGAGCAGGGGCAGCCCGGCATAGAGGGCCAGTCGCAGGCGAGAGCGGGGCCTGGTTCCACTGCCCATGCTTCCCCTTCTCCAGCGGCTGAGGCCCCAGGCCAGGGCCATGGCAGCTGCTGGAAGAGCCAGAGCGGCTGAGCTCCAGGCCAGTCGCGGGAGCCAAGGGCCGCTCTCCAGGCTGGAAGGGGCGAGAGGCAGACCTCCCAGAAGCCGGTCCCAGTGATGCAGGCTCAGGCTGCCCGCCAACACCAGGATCAGGCCCATCTCCCCCTCGGGTGGATCCATGTTCCGCTGCAGGTCGGCCGCCGGGGGGCGCAGGCGGAGTTGGACAGAGCGATGGGGGCAGGCCTGGGCACAGGTGAGGCAGAGCACGCAGTTTCGGTTGTCGGTCAGGTGGGCGGGATGGGTTCCCAAGGGGCAGCCGGCGGTGGCCAGCCCTTCGCCTTCCGCCGGCCCCCCCTTGAAACAGGCGTAGCTGCTGCAACTGCCGCTGCAGGTGCCCACCTGGGCTCGCAACTCGCTGATCGCCAACTTGGCAAACAGGCCATTCATGCCTCCCACTGGACAGAGATAGCGGCACCAGAAGCGCTTTTCGTAGAGCCAGGACCCCACCACGGCGCCGGCTGTGATCAGCAGGAGGAGGCAGCTGCTCAACCAGGCGCGGTTCGGCAGATCCGCCACCGACTCCCACAGAAGAATGGCCGCAAACCCAGCGGCCAGGACGGGAGCGGCCCAGCGATCACTGTCCCCCCGGGGCCACGCCCTCGGTTGATATCCGAGGGCCCGGGAGAGGCGCTGTGCGATTTCTCCCCACACCATGAACGGACAGAACGAACACCAGAGCCGGCCCACCAGTGGATAGGTGAGCAGGATCAGGGGCCACCACCAGGCCCAGAACAGATTGAGCGCCCCGTTGTGGGCGCGATCCTGCGGGCCAAGCCAGAGCCAGAGGTTCACCCCCACAAACACCCAGCTCACCAGGCCAAAGAGCAGGCCGTTCCACAGTCTCGGGGATCGCATCCACTCCCGCAGCTGGGGTTTCCAGCGCCACAGGTCGAAGCGCGGTCGGTTGCGGCGGGGCTCCGTCCAGAACACATCCTCCGGGAGCACGGCGGGGTGGGTGCCGCTGCATTGGCGCAGGGCCCGATCCACCAGAGTCACCAGCTCTCGCACATTTCCAGGGAAGTCGTAATTCTGCAGGCGTTTGATCAAGGCCTCACTCACCTGGGGGGGCTGGCTCCAGCCCAGGCTGCGACTCCGCTGACGGACGGCATAGCGCAGCCACTCCCCGAGATCGGCCCGCCGCACCCGCAGGGGGGGGACCCGAATGGAGCGCACGCTGTTCCCCAGATCCTGGCTGGTCTCGGCGGTGAGGAACACCCGCCCGGCGAAGTGGTGGAGCGTCCCATCCTGAGGCTGGACCCAGGTGCCGCTTTTCACCAGTTCCAGCAGGGCCGGATAGAGGTCCGGGTCGGCCCGATCGATCTGGTCGAGAAGAAGGGCACCCTCCCCCAGGGCCTGGAGCATCGGAGGGTGGTCGCGCTCGGGGTTGAAGAGCTCGGCACCATCGGATCGGAGCAGGGCGCAGTTGAAGCGCACCATCAGTTGCCGACGGGCTGGCGAACTGAAGTGGATCAGGGCGGCGAGGTTGTCCTTTTCCAGCCCTGGTTCGCCGCTGATCAAGACAGGAGTGGATTGGGGATCCTCGGCGGCCTCCCGAATGGCCCGGCGCAGGGCATGGGCATAGCGACTGTTCCCCACCACCCCGCGGCGAATTCGGCTTTGCAAGTGGGGGGCCAGCCACAGGAGATTGGCAGCCATGGCGCACCCAAGCGAATGACTGGATTCTGGGCGCCGATGATAGAGATGCTCCCTCTGGCCTTCCCCCATGACCCTCACGCTCTACGGCGGAGCCCGCAGCCGCGCTTCCCTTGTGCGTTGGTATCTCGAGGAAAAAAGCATTCCCTACACCTGGGTTCCGATCGATCTGGCGGCAGGGGAACAGCGAGAACCTGCCTTTCGGGCCATCAATCCCTTCGGCAAGGTGCCTGCCCTGCTGGATTCCTCCTTCTCCCTCCCGGAGGGTCAGCCCTTGGCGCTCTTTGAAAGCGGCGCCATCCTGCTCCATCTTGCCGAGCACCATGGCAAGGAGAGTGGGGATCCCGTGTGGCGATCCCTTACGGCCCAGTGGCTCTTCTATGCCAACGCCACCCTTGGCCCCGCCCTGGTTTCCGCCTCCACCCGGCCCGAGGAGCTGATCCGGCAACTGGAGGTTCTGGAGCCTCTGATGGTCACGGGGAACTCCCTGCTGGCGGGGAGGATGGAAGCTCCGGCCTGGGGCGCAGCGGATTGTGCCGTACAGGCCTACCTGGCCTATCTCCCCCTGTTTTGCAAGGAGATCGACCTCTCCCCTTTCCCGGCCATCCAGACCACGATCGGGGCCACCCAGGCCCGCAGCGCCTACCGAACCGCCATGGGCCAGCCCCCTCTGGGCGCCTGATGGCCAATGGGCGCCTGAGGGGGGATCGGAGCCGCTGCCCCTTCCCGTGGCGGGGCCATGTCCTGGAGCTTCTGGCCCAACGGGCGGTGTGGGATCCGGAGCGGAGGCTGCTGTTCGTGGCCGATCTGCACCTAGGCAAAGCGGAAGTGTTTCAGGGCTTTGGCGTGCCCCTTCCCAGCGATGGGGATGGGGCCACCCTCAATCCCCTGCTGGGGCTAGTCCATGAGCTTCAGCCCAGGGAAGTGATGGTGCTGGGAGATCTGATTCACAGCCGCCTGGGCCTCACGGCAGACCTGCGGCAGAAAATTGCTGCGCTGCCTGCGTTGATGAAATGTCCCCTGCGCCTCATCGGCGGCAACCACGAGCGGGGGAGCTGGCTGGAGGGTCTGGGCCAGGAGCCCTCCCAGGAGGTCGGGCCCTGGTGGCTGAGCCATGCCCCCGAGCCCAGGCCAGGCCTCCTCAACCTCTGCGGCCATCGTCACCCGGTGGCGGTGGTGGGCGATGCGGTGGACCGATTGCGGGTACCGTGCTTCGCTTTTGATCCAGAGCAGGCCACCTTGGTGATGCCGGCGTTCGGATCCCTCACCGGTGGCCATCCCTGCCCCCCCCAGGAGCGGCTCTGGCTGGTGGCAGAAGGGACCGTGTTGCCCTGGGAGCCAGGGGCTACCCGGCTTCGGCCAAAGCACGCACCACGTCGCCGCGGGTGAGCACCCCCACCATGGCGCCGGACTCATTGACCACAAACAGCCGTTGAATCCGGCGGTCGTTCAGAAGACGAGCCGCCTGAGGAAGGGTGGTGGAGGGGGTGCAGGTGTGGGGTTTGGAGGTCATCACTTCGCCCACTGTGCTTCCCAGCACCTGATGCACCTGACGGTTCCACTCCAGGGGGTTGCGAAGGTAGATCACCGCGTCCAGGAACATCACATAGGGACCCGCCTCAAAGCCGCTTTCCCTCACCATCAGATCCTTTTCGCTCAGCTCTCCCACCAGGACCTCCTGGTCGTCCACCACGGGCAGGCCGCTGATGTGGTGGGTGCTGAGCAAGGTCACGGCCTCCTGGAGTGGCGTCTCGCGACGCACGGAGAACACCGGGGAGGTCATTACCTCTGCGACAGGCCGTTCCACCACCATGGTGCTCCATGTGTTTGAAGGTTCATTCTGAAGGGGCGCCGGAACGGCTTGCCCCATGACCCTCCCTTCTCCTCCTGTTCGCCGTCGGCTTGCAGGGCGTCAGCTCGCCGATGGATTGACCGTGATGCGCGGGCTCCTGGGCCTTCCCCTGTTGGTGGCCCTCCAACTGGGTTGGGGAGCCGTGGCCTGGGGGTTGCTGCTGCTCGGAGGCCTCAGTGATGCTGCCGATGGCTGGATCGCCCGCCGGAGTGGGGGGGGATCGGTCTGGGGAGCCCGGTTGGATCCCCTCACCGACAAGCTCCTGGTTTGTGCCCCCTTGCTCTGGCTGGCCAGCCAGGGACGGCTCCCCCTGGTGGCCGTTTGGCTGCTTCTGGCCCGGGAACTGCTGATCTCCGGCTGGCGTGCCCAGCAGGGGAGCGGTGGACCAGCCTCCTGGGGCGGAAAACTGAAGACCATCCTGCAATTTGTCTCCCTGCTGCTGATGGTCTGGCCTTCGGCCTGGCCGGCCCATGCCTTGGCCTGGGCCGCGGGTTGGTGGTTGTTCTGGCCAAGCTTCGTGCTGGCGCTCACCTCAGCCCTCGGTTACCTCAACCTTCGCCGATGACGTGGCTTCCTCCTCCCGGCTCCAGGCGCCAGGTTCACTGCTGCGAAGGGTCTGGGCCGACAGACCTCGCTCCTCCTGGAGGTAGCGGGCCAGGGGATCTCCGTGGCCATGGGTGAGAAACACCTGCTGGGCTCCGGTGTCCTCGATGGTGCGCACCAGGGCAGGCCAATCCGCATGGTCACTCAGCACAAAGCCCCGTCCGAATCCCTGGCGCCGTTTCACCCCACGCACCGCCATCCAGCCACTGGCAAAGGCCGTCTGGGCCCTGGGAAACCGGCGCATCCAGGGGGTTCGCAGGGCGGAGGGTGGCGCCAGAATCAATCTCCCGGCCAGGCTGGCTCCTCTGGGCAAGGCACTGAGGGGGCGAGTGGGAACCATGGAGATTCCCTCAGCCCGGTAGGGCTCCATCAGGCGTTGGATCGCGCCGTGCAGCAGCACCTCGCTCTGCACCCCAAGGGCCTGGAGCTCGGCCAACAACCGTTGCGCTTTACCATAGGCGTAGCAGCACAGCACGGAGGGCAGGTCAGGGGCCTCCTGCCACCAGTCCAGGATCTGTCGTGCCACCTCATCGCCCGGGACCCAGCGGTAGAGGGGCAGACCAAAGGTGGCCTCACTGATGAACACATCGGCCCGGACAGGGGTGAAGGGGGCGCAACTGGGATCCGGATCCCTTTTGTAATCACCGCTGATCAGCCAGCGCTCCCCCGCCGCCTCGATCAGGATCTGAGCCGACCCCAGCACATGGCCCGCTGAATGGAAGGAGATACGGGCCTCCCCCAGCTTGATCTCGGCTCCATAGGGCAGGCTGGAAAGGGAAATCTGTGTTCCGAGGCGGGTGCGGAGCACCCCCTCGCTGGGGGTACTGGCCCAATAGGCCCCACTGCCAGGGCGCGCATGGTCTGCATGGGCGTGGGTGAGGAGGGCCTGGGGAACCGGTCGCCAGGGATCGATCCAAGCCCGGGCAGGCAAGCAATACAGGCCTTCGGGGGTGAGCCGGAGTGGGCCGTCCACCGGCAAAGTACCCGAAAACGGTGCGTGCTCAGGCACTCATGGCCAGCATGCGCTCAATCGGCACCAGAGCGCGCTGGCGAAGCTGCTCATCCAGTTCGATTCGGGGCTGGAGATCCTCCAGGCATTGCCACAGCTTGGCCAGGGTATTCATGCGCATGTAGGGGCACATGTTGCAGGCACAACCATCGATCCCTGGCACCGGGTAGAACCGTTTTCCAGGAACCCTCTTCTCCATCTGGTGAAGAATCCCCGGCTCGGTGAGCACGAGGAACTCGGGCGCCGGGCTGGTCTGGGCCCTCTCAAGCAGGCGACTGGTGGAGCCGATGAAATCGGCCAGATCCAGCAGATTGGGCTGGCACTCCGGATGGGCGATCACCTCCGCTTCAGGATGCTCGAGCTTCAAGCGCAGAAGGGCCTCTTCACTGAAGGTTTCGTGCACGATGCAGCTGCCCGGCCAGAGGGTGAGATCGCGACCGCTTTGACGCGCGACCCAACGGCCCAGATTTTGGTCCGGCGCAAACAGGATCGGGCGTTCCGGCGGCAGTTGCTGCACCAGCTGGACCGCGTTGCTGCTGGTACAGATCAGATCGCTCTGGGCTTTCACCGCAGCTGAACAATTGATGTAGCTGATCACATAATGGTCGGGGTGGTTGGAGCGGAAGGCGGCAAACCCATCTGCTGGGCAGGCATCGGCCAGGCTGCAGCCAGCCTCCAGGTCGGGGAGCACAACAATTTTTCCGGGATTGAGGATCTTGGCCGTTTCAGCCATGAAATGCACACCGCAGAAGGCGATCACCTCCGCCTCCGTGCGGGCCGCCTGGCGGGAGAGCTCCAGGGAATCCCCGATCACGTCGGCCACATCCTGGATCGCAGCATCTTGGTAGTAGTGAGCCAGGATGATGGCGTTGCGCTTTTTTTTCAGCTCCGCAATGGCCTCAGGCAGATCTTCTGCAGGAGGACAGCCCCCCCCACACTCCAAGGACCCCAAGGAAGAAGATTGAGAATGATCCACCACTCCAACCTGGCGATGGCCTCCATCCATGGGACAGTCCCGTCCTGACAAATCCATGGAGTCAAGCCTAGTGGGGAAAGACAGCCTCCCTCAAGGAGGGGATCTCCAGGTGGCGATTGCCGGGGATCTGCATGATCAATGGGATCGTTCCGATGAGGAACTTCTCCTTGCCTTGGCACCGGACGGTTTCCTTGTGGTTGGGGATCTCAGCAATGGCAAGAGCAGGATTCCCCGCTCGCTGGCGCGGTTGCCCCTCCCCCTGGCCTGTGTCCTTGGCAACCACGATTCGGGGCATGACCCCACGGGCGAATCGCTTCAAGTCCAGCTCACCCTTCTGGGGGAAAGGCATTGCGGCTGGGGCCTTCGTGAACTGAGGCCCCCCGGCCTCGCGGTGGTGGGGGGTCGTCCCTGCACGGCCGGGGGGGGCTACCACCTGTCCAAGGCCATGCAGGCCGTCTATGGCCCCGTGGCGTTGGAGGAGTCGGTGGAGCGAATCTGTGGGGCTGCCCTGAGGGCGGATCCCTCCCTGCCCTTAGTGATCCTGTCCCATTCCGGGCCTGCGGGGTTGGGGAGCCAGGCCAAGGATCCCTGCGGACGCGATTGGAAACAACCCGCCTGCGACTGGGGGGATCAGGATCTGGCCCTGGCCATTGCCCGCATTCGCCGTGAGCGTCCCGTGCCTTTGGTGGTGTTTGGGCACATGCATCATCAGCTCAGGCGGGGGGGTGGGGAGCGGGTCAGTTTCTGCCGGGATCGCCAGGGAACCATGTATCTCAATACGGCCTCCGTGCCCCGCCATGGGGTGGATCTGCAGGGAAGGGCTTTGCGCCACCTGAGCTGGGTGCAGCTGGCGGCCCGTGGAGAGATTCGCAAGGTGTCCCATCGCTGGTACGGTTTGGACGGCACGCTCCTCTATGAGCAACAGCTCTGGCCCCTGCCCAGGCCCTGAATCGCCCCATGTTGCTCTACGCCTGCATCAGCAGCCACGGGTATGGCCATGCCTCCCGAACCGCTTCTGTTCTGTGTGAGCTCGCCCAAAGGGCTCCGGAATGCCGGCTGGTGCTCTCCACTGCCATCGACCCCGGATTTTTGAAGCTGGCGATGGGGGACACCCCCTTTGAGCTCAGATCCTGTCGCTGGGACATTGGCATGTTGCAGGCCAATGCCCTGGATCTTGATCCGGCAGGCACCCTCAAGGCGCTGGAAGAGCTCGAGGTCCAGTTGCCTGCCCAGGTGGAGGAGGAGGCCGCCTGGCTGGCCGCCCAGCCATCGCGGCCTCTGCTTCTGGGGGATGTGCCTCCAAGTGCGGCTTTGCTGGCGAAGCGCCTGGTCTGTCCCCTGGTCTGGTTGGCGAGTTTTGGCTGGGATGCGATCTATCGCCCGCTGGGTGGCCCCTTTCTTCCCTGGGCGGATTTGTCGCTCCACCGGTACCGGCAGGGCGACCTTCTGCTGCGTTGCCCCCTTTCGCTACCGATGGATTGGGAGATCTACAGCGTGGATGTGGGTTTCACCTGCTCCCGACCCCGGGTGGACCCTGCGTTGGTGGCCCAGCGCCTGGATCTGCCCTCGGATCGGGAGCGCTGCGTGCTGGTCAGTTTTGGTGGTTTGGGCATGGCGATGGACCCCAACTGGCTCAGACACTGGCCTCACCATGTGATCGTTGGGGTTGACCCTCACCTGCTGGAGGCCCCGAATGGTCGTTTGCTGCCACCGGATCTACGGCCTTTGGATGTGATGCCCTTGGTGGCACGCATGATCACCAAGCCCGGGTACAGCAGCTTTTGCGAGGCGTTTCAGCAGGGAGTGGGGCTGCACGTGGTGAGACGGGAAGGATTTGCAGAGGCTCCAGTGCTGGAGAAGGCACTGAAAGAAGAAGGTTGGCACCGCCTTTTGGAAGAGGAGGCCTTTCGCAGGGGCGCCTGGGAATTGGATGAGCCGTTGGTGGCTCCCCGGGCCCCACGGGTGAGCCGGGATGGCAGTGGTCGGGCCGCCGAACTGCTGCATCGCCTGCTGCGCAGATGATCGGCGTCGCTCATCGCTCCCTTCAAAGCAGATGAAATGGCGCTGCCAACAACTACCTTTTCTCCGGATTCAAAAGGTGACTGCCAGGAGCGCTGGAGATTGCTACTGGGAATGGACGGTTCCTTGAGCGTCACCAAGCACATCGACACTCTTGCTTAATTTAGGCAAATTGGCGCGAAGTTTCCGAGCGTTACTTCAGATATCGGAGAATTTTTCTCCCACACATTCCCTGAAGGCCCAAAGGCCGTGCTTTTGCTCGTTCCCTCCTTCCCTCGGTTTTCCGATATCTCCGTATCCATCCAGTGATGCGATCTGTCCTCTGCCTGCACTCCATTGTTCAGCTCCCGACGACTTCCACTGGCTTGTCTCTGTCTTGGACTTGGTGTTCTTGCGGCTCAACCCGCATGGGCCACCGATTCATCAGATGCCTGGGATGAGGTTCAAATTCCTCCCCCCTCAGTCCGCGGCCTCGCCTACCTCCCCGCACCTCCCAGGGTCCCCAGTTCCTTCGCCATCACCCCTGAGCGACGGGCTCTCCTCAATACCATCCGTTACGCGGAAGGCACTTGGGCGAATGGGCATGATGTGGGTTACCGCATCATGTTCGGTGGCAGCCTGATGCCCTCCCTTGAGCGTCATCCTGACCGGGTCATCTACTCCTCCAGGTATGCCAGCGCTGCTGCTGGTGCTTATCAGTTCATGCCCTTCACCTGGAACATGGTGACCCAAAGGCTGGGTCTGACAGGTTTTGGCCCCGATTCCCAGGATCAGGGAGCGATCTATCTGATTCAGCGCCGTGGTGCATTGCATCTCGCCGATCGCGGGGAATTAACCGCAGAGCTGGCTGCGCGCCTGGCTCCGGAATGGGCTTCTTTCCCCACACTGGCCGGCAGCAGTTTCTACGGACAACCCGTGAAGCGCTTTGAGGATCTCAAGAGATTTTATGAGGACAATCTCTCCCGCCTCCGTCAGCTCTCCCAGGAGCAATGGGAACGGGTGGCCATTCAGCAGGTGAAAAGCTGCAAGGGCGACAGCCTTGAGTGCCAGCTGGAGTCGATCCGCCAAGCCAATCCCTGATTCCTCCTTCCAAGCTCAAGCCGGACTTTTTGGGAGTCCGGCTTTTTTTTGTGGCTCAGGACTCCATCACGATTCGCCTTTCTGCAATCGCTCCTTGCCCACGGTGGCCTGGGCAATCAGGTAGGCGGCCACGGCGCCGGCGCCAAAACCCAATCCGTTTCGGATCAGCGGGAGCAGGTCATTGGTGCGCGTGATGATGGGAGCCACGCCAAATACTCCAAACAGGATGATCCAGAGGGGTGACAGCAACAAGACCCAAAGCCATTCAATCCGGCGTCCGGCTTGCCTGGGAAAGGCCGCAAAGCCCACGATCAACCCCCCAAGGATCGACGTGCAGAGCGTGAGCAGCCATTGCTCCTGAGGAAGGCCTGGCACCACCTGGCAGCCCCCGATGGCCAGGCAACCTTTCACCGCATGGAGGGAATCCAGGACGGATCCATCCCGACCATGCTCACGAACGTAGTACTGGTTGCCATACCGGGTTTGCAATTCCACCCAGAATGTTCGTGGCATCAAGGAGAACAGGGCGTCTCCCACATTGAAGTTGAGCAGATTTCCCCCTCGCTCATCGGCCACCAACAGCAGGCTTCGCTCATCCAGATTCCAGAAGTCCTTCACCGCCAGGCCAGGTGTCCGGTCATATTGCGTCAACACCCGCAGTTTCCAACCACTGGTAGAAGCGAAATCATTCAATTCCGTCTCCAGGGCACGACGCTGTCCATCGGTGAGGATGCGTGCCAGATCAATCACGGGAGTGGGGTGATCTGGTAAGAGATCTGGGTTGTCATCCGCCAGAGCGGTTGGAGCCCAGGCGGGATTCCAGACCAGAACCACCGCGACGAGGATGGCCAGTGCCCAGGTTCTGATCGTCCGACCCATCTCCGCAATTGTTGAACTCCCCATGCAGGACCTCTTTCCACAAACCGATCCCAGGCATTCTCCCTGATGTCTGGCGCTGTCCCGGGGTGGCTGCTGGATCGGCTGGAGAGCGCCGGTGGACGCGTGTCCTTTCGCACCTACATGGAGTGGGTGCTCCACGACCCAGAACAGGGTTATTACGGCAAGGGCCTGGCCCGCATTGGTCCCAGGGGAGATTTCGCCACCTCCCCATCCCTCGGCACGGAGTTCGCCGAGCTGTTGCTCCCCCAGCTGATCGAGTGGTTGGGGCAGATCCCATCGGAACGCCTCAGCCTCCTGGAGGCCGGACCTGGCCAGGGCCAGCTGATTCAACAGCTGATGCAGGGGCTGGCTCGTGAGCGGCCCGATCTGGCGGCTCGCACGGAGATCGTGCTGCTTGAACCCAATCCGGGCATGGTGGCCCTCCAGCACACGCGACTGGAGGGCTCCCCCCTTTCAGTCCGTTGGTCCAGCTGGGAGGAGCTTCATCAAGCTCCCCTTCAGGGGGTGGTGGTGGCCCATGAGGTGCTTGATGCCTTGGCGGTGGATCGGGTGCTCTGGGATGGCCACAACTGGCGCCGGCAGCTGGTGGCCCTGGTCGATCACCAACTGGCTCTGGTGGCTGGAGAGGTTCTGCCGCCGGCAGAACGGGAGCGGATGGAGCACCTTGTCCCGTCCCCCAAGGAATTGGTGCCCGGTTGGTGCACGGAGGTGCACTCGGGACTGGCGCCCTGGTTTGAGGCCTGCGCCAGAGGGATTCAGGAGGGAATCCTGCTGGTGATCGACTACGCCCTGGAAGCCACGCGTTATTACGCCCCATCGCGCCGAAACGGCACCCTGATGGCCTATCGCCAACAGCAGGCCAGCGCTGATCCGCTCCTGGCTCCTGGGGAATGGGATCTAACGGCCCATGTCTGCGTGGAGGCCACCCAACATGCCGCCTCCGCCGCGGGTTGGTACTCCCTCGGGGTACGGCGTCAGGGGGAGGCCCTGCTGGCGCTGGGCCTGGCCCAGCGTTTTTCCGACCTGGGCCGCTCGCCCCAGGCCAACCTTGCGGAGGCGCTTGGGCAGCGGGAGCAACTTCTCCGCCTGGTGGATCCGCGCGCCACGGGGGATTTTCGTTGGCTGGTCTTCGCGCGACCCGGCCCGGAACCTGGCGTACCGGTTGTGCAGAGCCGCTGCCTTTGTGATCCCCCCCCTCTGGCTGATCCTCCCCCTGCCCCCTAGGGGGCGATCAGACCCCTTGGCCAGCTTGATGGATGCGCAAGGTCTCCAGGATGGTGCCTTCGTCCACATCGTCCCTGATCACCACCTGGCCGATGGTGGTGGGCAACACGAAGCGCACCAGCCCTTGGCGCACCTTCTTGTCGCTCTGGAGGGTATGCAGTACGGCTTCCGGATCAAGCGGCGGCACCTGAAGCGGCAGGCCAGCGGCGGCCACCAGAGCCCTCTGGCGCCCCTCCGAATCCGCATCCCAGAGGTTCATGCGTCGGGCGATTGTGCCGGCCATCACCATCCCCAGGCCCACGGCTTCCCCATGAAGAAAGGTGGTGTAGCCCGTGAGGGTCTCCACCACATGGCCCAGGGTGTGGCCATAGTTGAGCACTGCCCGGAGGCCACCCTCCCGTTCATCGGCGGCCACAACCTGGGCTTTGGCGGCGGCGGAACGTTCCAGGATCTCCCGTAGCAATGGGGCGCCCACTGCGGCGAGGGAGGCCAACCCACCCAGGGGATCCAGCTGAGCCTGAGCTTCCAGAGCTTCGAAGAGGGTTCGATCCCCGATCACGCCGTACTTGATCACCTCAGCCATGCCGGCCCGAAATTCCCGCTCCGGCAGGGTGCCCAACACCTCTGGATCGATCAGCACCGCTTTCGGCTGGTGAAAGGCCCCGATCAGATTCTTCCCCCCTGGGTGGTTCACCCCCGTCTTGCCGCCGATGGCCGCATCAACCATGGCCAGGAGGGTCGTGGGCACCTGCACCACGGCCACGCCCCGGAGCCAGGTGGCTGCTGCAAAGCCCACCATGTCGCCCACCACCCCACCGCCCAGTGCCACCATCAGGGAACTGCGTTCCAGGCGGTTCTGCTGGGCAGCGTCATAGATGGTGGCCACGGTGGCGAGGGTTTTCTGCTCCTCTCCGGCTTCGAGCACCAGGGAACTCACCTCCAGGCCGGCCTCCCGCAGGCTGTGTTCCGCCCGTTGGCCGTAGTGCTCATGCACCACCGGGTTGCTCACGAGCAACACCCTGCTGCCAGGCCGCACCGCATGGGTGGTCACCCATTGACCGAGCCGTTGCAGCCCCCCGGCCTGGATCACGATGGGATATGGATCGTGGGGAAGGGCCACTTGCAGAACCCTTTCTGTGGCGCTGACAAAGGCTTGGGCTTGGGCACACATGGGAGAACTGCGTAGGCTCTGGCGATGGCACCATTCTCTTCTGCCAATCCCGCGCCGGATCGCACAAAGGGATCACCGTCATCTGGCCAGGTGGTGCCCTGGTTGTTCCTGGCTCCCGGCCTCGCCCTGTTGCTGCTTTCGGTGCTGATCCCCGCAGCCATGGCACTTCTGCTGAGCTTCACCACCAGCGGATTGGATGTGGACGCCCCGCTTCAATTCATCGGCCTGGCCAATCTTCGTCGTCTCCTGAGCGATCCCATGATGGGGCGGGTGACACTCACCACCTTCCTGTATCTGGTGGGAGTCGTGCCCCCCATTGTTCTCGGATCCCTGGGGCTGGCCGTGCTTGTGAACCGCCGTCTGCCCGGCATCCACCTGCTCCGGGCGGCTTATTACACCCCGGTGCTGGTGTCTCTGGTGGTGGCGGCCATTGCGTTCCGTTGGCTCTATGCGGAGAACGGCCTGATCAATGGCTGGCTCAAGACGCTTCTTGGCGCCTCCTTCACGCCGATCGGTTTCCTCACCTCTCCAGCTCTGGCCTTGCCCTCGGTGATGCTGGTTACCTTCTGGAAGGGCCTGGGGTATTACATGGTGATCTTCCTTGCCGGGCTTCAGGGAATCCCTTCCGAGCTCTACGAAGCTGCGTCACTGGATGGCTGTGAGGGTTGGAGTCGGCACCGCCACGTCACGCTTCCCTTGCTGATGCCCTACGTGTCCCTCGTGGCCGTGATTTCGGCCCTGGGGGCCACAAAGGTGTTTGAGGAAGTTTTCCTCATGACCCAGGGGGGGCCGGCGGACTCCACCCGCACCCTGGTGTACTACGTGTACGACCAGGCCTTTGGGGAACTGGAAATCAGCTATGCCTGCACGGTGGGGTTGGCCCTGTTTCTCTTTGTGCTCCTCCTTAGCCTGCTGCGTTCACTCGTCGCTGGTGATCGCCCAATGGTCTAGGACCATGCGATGGTGAGCAACAGCAGGATCCAAGGTGTGGCAGGCAGCGCTTCCATTGGAATCGTGGGCGGAGGCCAGCTGGCCTGGATGCTGGCCAGAGAGGCCAGAAAACTGGGCGTGGATCTTCATGTGCAAACCCCGGATCCCCTCGACCCAGCCACCCGGGAGGCCGCCAGTGTGGTGCTCGGCAAGTTGGATGATGTGGCGGCCACACGCTCCCTGGCCCAGCGGGTAGCCCAGATCAGCTTTGAGAATGAGTGGGTGCCCATCACCGAGCTGGAGGCCCTTGAGAAGGAGGGCGTTCCCTTCCTGCCGGCCCTGACCTCTCTGGCCCCCTTGATCAACAAGCGGAGTCAGCGTGAGCTGCTCAACCAGTTGAACTTGCCCACTCCCCATTGGGCGCCGATGGAAGCGGCCTACCCTCCCCCACCGCGCAGGGAGGGCAGGGCGGATCAACTTTCGGCGGAGGACGGTTGGGGAACGGAGCCTGCCACGGAGCAGGAGCCCGCCTTTGATCCTTCCCTCCCCCCCACGCCACGGCTTCCAGATGGCCTCAGCTTTCCTGTAATGGCAAAGGCTGCGAGCGGCGGCTACGACGGCAAGGGCACCTGCGTTCTGGAGAACCAGAACGGGCTAGAGGCCCATCTCGCCAGCCACCGGGCCGAGGATTGGCTGCTGGAGGAGCGCGTGGCGTTCGAGATGGAGCTGGCTCAGGTGGTCTGCCGCGATCAACTGGGACAGGTGCGCTGCTTTCCCCTGGTGCAGACCCACCAGCGGAATCAGGTGTGCGACTGGGTCGTCTACCCCGCCCCCGTTCCCCACGCGGTGGAGGCCTATGCCCGCAATGTGGCCATGTCGTTAGTCACGTCTCTGAACTATGTGGGCGTGATGGGCATTGAGTTTTTCTACGGACCCCGGGGTCTGATGGTGAATGAGGTGGCTCCCAGGGTGCACAACTCGGGGCATCTCACCCTGGAGGCCTGCCATACCAACCAATTTGCCCAGCAGGTGCGGATTGTGGCTGGCCTGCCCATGGGCCTGACCGAGGCCCATGTGAAGGGAGCCTTGATGGTGAATCTTCTTGGCTATGCCTCCGCCGAGAGTGCGGAAGCCCAAGCCGGTCACCGGCTGCAGCGGGACGCCTTGGAGGCCATGGAGGGGGCGACGCTTCATTGGTATGGCAAGACGGCCCGGCTGGGGCGCAAACTGGGCCATGTCACTTTCCTGCTCGATGCGGAAGCCCCTGAGCAACGGGAAGTGGAATGTGCAAGGCGCCTGGATGAGGTGCGGGCGGTGTGGCCCTGGCCGGAGGAGATCGGATCGGATTGAAAGGGAATGGGAGGCGGAAAAAGCCGCTCCATACCCCTTAAAGTGATGGGGAGCTGCTGTGTTGGTGACTGCCTTTCACAGTTTTCTGATCTGACTCCTTTTCGACATGGGGAGTCTGCGGCGGCGGCAACGTAGGCCGGCCTTGTAGCTGGAAACGAAGCTCCGCTTTTGAAGCCCCTTCTGGTTCCACCAGGTCGAACACTGGGGCAAGACGGCACAGCGGTTCACCCCTATCGGATCCCCCTGATCCCATCACCCGGATCGATTCGATCCCTTCAACGGGCCCTTCAACGGGCCCTTCAACGGGATGCCAGCAGGAGATCAATGCGCTCTTGCAAGGCCTCCCGGCTCAAGGCGGTCACCACAAACACCTCCTGGGCCGTGCTGGCCCGGCGCGCATTCACCTTGTGCCCCCCGGTGATGGGGGTGGACACCCTCAGGGAGAGCAGGGTGGAACGGCCCCGCACCCGGCTGATCACCGCAGGCGTCACCGTGCTGATGTCGGGGTCTGCGGCCAAAAGCTTCAACAGGGGGATGAGTCCTTCGATGTACGTGCTGTGGGTGATCACCACGCGGCCCATGGGGATGATCAGCTGAAGTCCAGGGGGGCCATGGTGAGGCCCTCCGCAGTGAGTTGCTGGTGATAGAGCTCTCCCTGCTCCTGGGGCCCGCTCCAGACCACCGCTGAGCCCTCCCCGTCGATCTGGTGGGCCAGCTTCCAGGCCTGGTCGGGGTGCATGCCAGGGATGTAGCGGACTAGCACTTGCACCACGTGTTCGAAGGTATTGACATCGTCGTCCAGCACGATCACGCGCACCCGGGGGTAGGGCTCCTGCAGCCTGGATGGGCGAACCTGCCGTTCGGGGGTGGTGAGCGGCGAGGGCGACATGGTGGGGCAACCGTTGCAATGGACAGGGGGAGTGTAGGTAAGCTGCCTCCAGTGTCATGATCGCCTCCATGCTGATCACTCTCGGTTGGGCTGCCCTCGCTGCAAGCTTCACCTTTTCGATCGCGATGGTGATCTGGGGACGCAACGGTGATAACACTCTCAATTTCTGAGGTTCTTCCCCCAACCTCCACGCTCCTTGCCGCCCTGGCTTCCGGTCTTCTTCTCTTCGTCACCCTCGGAGTGGTTTATCTCTCCGCTGTTGATTGGCAAGACAAGCGCAGACGTCGGGCCGACCAACCACGGAAGCGATGAGCGCCCCATCCCCCAGTCCCTCGCTTCTGGTCGATCGTGAAGCCTGGGAGGTGGCGGGAGATCTGCTTGTGGCTCCCCACCCGGAGGATTCTTCGGATGTCAGTCCACACCTGAGTGTTCTTCTCGAGCAACTCCTCCTTCTGAACCGGCAAAGCGGGCACCAACCCGGCGATGCTCTTCCCTTGGCCGCCCTGCTCCAGCTGGGACGACCGCTCATGGAGCGACATTGGACGCTCCATGAGCGGGAGATGGTTCGCCTGGCGGCCGACCAGTGGAGACGGGAGCTGGTGGGAGACACGGTCAGCTATGTGGTGAATCGCAACCTCAATCCTTCCAACCACTGCGTGCTGCGCTGTGGGTTTTGTGCTTATCGGCGCTCGGAGGGTGAGGAGGGGGCCTTTCGGCTGGAGCGCTCCGAGCTCCGGGAGCGGGCGGCCGAAGCCCAAGCCCTTGGGGCCACCGAAGTGTGCCTGCAGGCGGGGCTGGATCCGTTGGCCACCACTCACGGGAGCCACCTGGACCATGCGGTAGCCCTGCTGGTTGATCTGAAAGAGGCCGCTCCCGGCCTGCATGTGCATGGGTTTTCCCCCCAGGAATTGCTCTTCCTGGCCCAACAGGACAACGTGCCCTTGCAGGAGGTGATTCATACCCTGCGGCAGGCCGGCCTGGGCTCGGTGCCCGGCACAGCTGCGGAAGTTCTCTGCGCAAGGGTCAGGAAGTTGATTTGCCCGGAAAAGCTCTCAGCCCGTGAATGGGTGGCCGTGATCCGGCAGGTGCATCAGGCAGGCCTGCCCTCCACCAGCACCCTGATGGCTGGCCACGTGGAAACGCCCAGCGAACAGCTGGCCCATCTCTGCACCCTGGCCGCGCTGCAGCGACAGGCCTGGCTGGAAGGCAACACCGGGTTCACGGAGTTCATCCTGCTGCCCTTCGTTGGCGCATCGGCGCCCGCCCCCCTTCGGGCCCGGGTGGGTCGCGATCAGCCCGATCCCCAGGCCATGCTGCTGCTCACCGCCCAGGCCCGCCTGCTGCTGGGACCCTGGATCCGCCACCACCAGTCCAGCTGGGTGAAGCTCACCTTGTCCGTGGCTGCAGACGCCTTGGATTGGGGATGTGATGACCTGGGGGGCACCTTGATGGAAGAACACATCAGCACCATGGCCGGGGCGGCCGGAGGCACGCGCCAGAGTGTGGCGGCGCTGGAGGGGGCCGCCCGCAGCAAACACCGGCCTGTTCGCCAGCGCACCACCCTTTACGGTGCATGCGCTGCAAGCTGCTGATTCGCCGAAGGGATGAAGGTCGATCCAAGAATTCCCCGTTTGCCCCTGGGTTTCACCCTTCTCACCACCTTGGCGTTGCTGCTTGTGCCTGCGCTGGCCTTGCGCCGCATGCCAAGGCCGCAGGCCGTCGGGCTGGAAAAGCTCATGGCCAATGCCAGTCTGTTGCAGAGTTTTCGCCCCACCCCCGACCGCCCTGTCCCTGGCCTCTGGCAAGAGCGACTGGGTGAGGGCTCGGCTGCCAAACTCTGGCGCTTTCAAACCCGCACTTGGTGGCAATTCTGGGATGGCCATGCGGATGGCCAACCCTTTCTTGCCCTCTCAGCCCGGGGATTGCCGGAACCCCTGCTGCGGTCCGTTCCCATCGCGCCGATCCGGGTTGGCGACCTGGCGATCTTCTCCCCCGACCCCCAGTCTCGGCAGATCCTGAACGATCGCCTCCAACCCCAGGTGCGCCGTTCCCATGGTCTGCGCCTGCGTTGTTTGCCTCGGTTGGAGAGGGAGCAGGCCGTCTTCTGGCGTCCATCTGGCCTGGGGGTGCTCCTGGGCCCCCTGTCTCCCCTTTTGCAAAATTTCCAGGAGGGCTGCCTCAGCCTCACCATCGCGGGTGCTGGGCTCGATTGGGCTGGGGAAGCCGCGTCCGTGGAAGGGATGGTGCTCCAGGCGCCCCAGGGGGTGGGTGGACCTTCCACAAGGCCGCCCAGGATGCCACTGGCAAAGGATGGTCTTCTTGAGGTGCATGGGGCTTCCCTGGATCCGTTGATCTCAGGCCTGCTCGCCAGGGAACTGATTCGCCAACCCCTAGCGGAACGCTACGGCCTGGGCCCGGAGCAGATCCAGCTGCTTCGGAAAACTCCGTTTCGTCTGGTATTGAGGCCCAGTGGCGATCGAGCTTTTCAGGCGTCCCTGGAACTCACGGTGGCAGTGGGACGCCATCAGGCCGAATGGGATGCGGGCTTGAAGCGCCTGGCCCAACGCCTGGAGAAAGAGGGGCTTCGCCCCAGCGTCCCCGCATCCCAAAGTCTGACGCTCTGGCAAAGAAAGGATGGCGTGGGTTTGGGTGGCTGGGTATGGCAGAAGGGAAAGGTGAAGGGAGCCGACCAAATCACCCTCTTTCTTGGTCCCCGGCCTTTACAGCTGCAGCCTTGGGCCGGCCCCGACCCCGCCGAAAAGGGTGGGTTGGTTCTGATGGCTCGGCCCCGGGCTCTGGCCGAGCTGGGGCTTCTCCCGCCCGATTTGCCGGAAGTGGTGCGGCGCAGCACATCTCTCTGGATCAGCGCAGGGCCCTTCCCTGGCTATGGCCAGGCCGCTCCTCTCAGCCAGCTTCAGGGGTCTCTGGAGCTTCAGCGGTGAGAAGGCGTTCCTTGCGCCGTCGATCCGCCGCCACTGTTTCCTCCATGAGCTCGACGGCCTGGGCCAGTTTTTCCAGGTTGGTGGCGTAAAGCGCCAGATCCTTGTCCACCCGGTCTTTCAGCAGACCCATCGATGCGGCTGTTTCGTGGGCGAACTGCCGCAAGGCCTGGGGATCCATGGAATCCGCCCCTCTGGCTTTTTCCAAGAGGGCGAGCAGACCGACGGCCATCAGACGGGAGTAGTGGAAATCATCTCGACGCACGTTGGCCAGGGCTTCCCGCAGGAGTTCCGGGGCTCCCTCTCCTTGGGAGTCGATCCATGCCTTTACCTGCTCCACGGAATGCTGCCCCATGGAGGCCAGGGCCTGGTCGCGTTGGGCCCGAAGAGATGGGGCATCCAAGCCACAGGCGGCACAGAGGGCCGTGAAGAGTTCGGCTGTCTGCTCGGCGGGCCGATAGCCGCGGGTGCCCATCTCAAACACCTGCACCAGGCCAAGGGCGAAGAGCGGATCAGCCTGAAAGCCCCGCTGCTTGCTCAGCAAGTGAAGTTCGACCAGAAGCTCATCAACCAGCCGCCGATACAGAGGGCTGATCACATGGGGAAAGGCAGCATGGAAAGCTCTCTTGCTGTCGGCAACAGTGAGAAAGGGGCTCACGCGGCACACATGATCAGACGTCTGCGACCATAGCGGTGTCCAGACCCCACCAGGCAGCCCTCGCGAGGTCTCGGGGGCTAATGGCTAGGATTCAGGCAGTTTGGGCTGGGCCTTCCATGATCCCGATTGTCATCGAGGAATCTGGACGCGGAGAGAGGGCGTTTGATATTTATTCCCGCCTCCTCAGGGAAAGAATCATCTTTCTCGGTGAGCCAGTTACTGCAGAATCCGCCAATCGGGTTGTCGCCCAGCTTTTATTTCTGGAGGCGGAGGACCCGGATAAGGATGTGTTCATGTACATCAACTCTCCTGGAGGTTCCGTTTATGACGGCCTCGGCATTTTCGACACCATGCAACACATCAAACCCGATGTACAAACAGTTTGCGTGGGTCTGGCCGCCAGCATGGGAGCCTTCCTTCTGTGCGCCGGCACCCCGGGAAAACGCAGCAGCCTCACCCACTCCAGGATCATGATCCACCAACCCCTGGGAGGGGCGAGGGGTCAAGCGAGCGACATTCGGATCCAGGCGGACGAAATCCTTTATCTCAAACAGAAGCTGAATCAAGAGCTCGCTGATCGCACTGGGCAACCTTTAGCCCGAATTCAGGAGGACACGGATCGGGATTTCTTCATGTCGCCCGCGGAAGCGGTGACGTATGGCCTGATTGACAAGGTGATCGATAAACGATCGGTCCGTCCGCTCTAAGAGCCAAAGCCAACGGGAAAATTCTCCGTCCTCTCCATCAAAAAACCCTCTTCCTACCGGAAGAGGGTTTTCAATTGGAAGAATAACTACGACTGGCTCAGGGATGAGGTTTCCAGGAAAGGAGTGAAGCGATCCTTGGCAGGGATCTGGGCGAATTCAGAAACAATGGCGCGAAACTCATCGCCATCAAGAGTTTCCTTCTCAATCAACACGTCCACGAGACGGTCCATGCATTCCCTGTGCTGACTGACCAGGGCTTTCGTGTCCTGATAGGAGTTGAGCACGATCTGCCGGACAGCCAGGTCGATCTTGGAGGCCACCGCATCAGACAGATCACTGCGGGTCATCAAATCCCGGCCCAGGAACACTTCCTGGTTCCCAGCCTCCAGGGACACTGGCCCCAGATCGCTCATGCCAAAGCGGGTGACCATTTGCCTGGCCAGGGAAGCCACCTGTTGGATGTCGCCACCGGCTCCTGTGGTGACTTCGGCGTGACCGAACACGATGTCTTCAGCAGCCCTACCCCCCAGGGCACCCATGATCCTGGCCTTGAGCTGGGAGCGGCTCACAAGCATCTGCTCTTCGTCGGGGGCAAACCAGGTGAGGCCCTGGGCTTGTCCCCTTGGAATCAGGGTGACCTTTTGCACCGGATCGTGGTTGGCCACCAGGGTGCCCACCAAAGCATGACCAACTTCGTGATAAGCAATCAGGCGCTTGCTCCTGCCGTCGGTGAGTGGCTTTCCTTCCATTCCAGCGATCACACGATCAACGGCATCATCAATTTCGCCAAGGGTGATGGCATCTTTGCGACGACGGGCGGTGAGAATCGCTGCCTCATTCAGGAGGTTGGCGAGATCGGCCCCAGTGAATCCAGGGGTGCGCCTTGCGATGGCTTCCAGCGAGACATCAGGAGCCAGCTTCTTGTTGCGGCAATGCACGTTGAGGATCGAAAGCCGGCCTTTGATGTCGGGAGCATCCACACTCACCTGGCGGTCGAAACGACCCGGGCGCATGAGAGCAGAATCAAGAACATCCGGACGGTTGGTGGCGGCAATGATGATGATGCCGCTGTTCCCTTCGAAACCATCCATCTCCGTGAGGAGTTGGTTCAGGGTCTGCTCTCTCTCATCATTACCACCGCCGATTCCAGCTCCCCGTTGACGGCCTACGGCATCGATCTCATCAATAAAGATTAAGCAAGGGCTGTTTTCCTTGGCCCGCTTGAAGAGGTCGCGAACCCGGCTGGCACCAACACCAACAAACATCTCGACGAATTCAGAACCTGACAGAGAGAAGAAGGGAACGCCTGCTTCTCCTGCAATGGCCTTGGCCAGAAGGGTTTTACCGGTACCTGGAGGACCCACCAGGAGCACGCCCTTTGGAATCTTGGCGCCAATGGACGTGAAGCGCTCAGGTGTTTTCAAGAAGGTGACCACCTCCTGAAGGTCTTGCTTGGCTTCCTCGACTCCGGCCACATCCTCAAACTTCACCCCGGTTTCTGCTTCCATTAGAAAGCGAGCTTTTGTTTTGCCAAATTGCATGGCCTGGCCGGGGCCACCAGGCATGCCAGATGAGCGCCTGGCGAGAAAAATAAGCGAACCAATCAGAAGGAGTGGGAACAGGAGATTGCCAAGGACTCCTACGACCGGAGGTGCGGGCTTTGGAGCATGCACGTCAAAACTGATCGATTGATCCTTAAGTTTTCCAAGCAGGTCGGGAGCAATTCCTGGCAGGTCAACACGCAGTCGTTGCACACGATTATCCAGATCAGCATCAACAATTTCCACAACTGCCGTGCGACCCGAATTATAGAAATCAACCGAATTCACACGGCCAGAGTCCACATAATCCAGGAAGCGCCCGTAGGACATTCTTCCAACCGCTGTATTTGCTGGAGATTTCAGAGGGCTGGTGGACAGGCTGGAACCATTGCCACTGAGAAGCTGCCATCCAAGGAATCCTGCAATGAGAAGCGGGAGGGCCCAGAGAGCAAGGAGGCGCCAGCGCTGATTCATGCAGTTAGGGAGATTCTTGAACAAGTGTAAAGGAGATCCACATCAGCTGAGGCCAAGGGCTGTGAAACCGAAGGGCTTAGCTCGCCTGGAGCCAGGGCGTGGTGCTCAAGGCGGAGGAGTTGGACGGAAACATGCCCTCTTGGTCAGGCTGGGGGGCTTGGGGGGATTGGCCGACCAGGAGCTTTTCCGAACTGAAGGATTCGAGCAACTCGGGACCATAAAGGCCGTGGGACCAGATTTTCACTTCACTCAGGGGTGGGCATGCAAAAGCCAGAAGTTCGAATGGAAACACCACTCGCTCCAAAAAGAACTGGTTGCTTCCGCAGCAACGCAGGACAACCATCCGGTCCGTGGTGTTGCGGTAGGTGCAATCCTGAAGCACCTCCTGAACAGAAGAGGTGGCCAGGCTCACATCTGAACTGTCCAACACAACATCAAAGCAAAGTCTGTCTCTTATAGCCAGTCCCCCCTGGAAGGGGTTTGTGTGGACGACAACACTTTTTCAGACTTAATGTTTTTCTTCCTTTTCCTGCCCCCGTGCCCCGGTTCTGCCATCCTCACCAGTCAGAACGCCTCACAGGCTGCGTAGGGCAACGATCGGGTCCAGTGCCGCTGCTCGTCTGGCAGGAACCACCCCAAAAAACAGGCCAATGGCGCCTGAAAAAGCAATGGTGGAAAGCACCAACCCGGGGCCGATGGTGGCGGGAAGGGGTGTGATCACAGCCACCAGGGTGACCGCTCCCACCCCAAGCAATCCACCCACGCATCCACCCACGCTGGAAAGGATGAGCGACTCCACCAGAAATTGCTTGAGCACATCGCTGCTGCGAGCGCCGAGAGCCTTGCGAAGCCCGATTTCCTCTGTGCGCTCGCTGACGGCGACAAGCATGATGTTCATGATGCCGATCCCTCCCACGAACAGGGAAATTCCGCCAATGGCTCCCAGCAAAAGGGTCAATCCACCTGTGATGGTCTGCACGATGGATAGGGCATCCTTCTGGGATCGCACAGCAAAATCATCCTCACGCAGGATGCGGTGTCGCTGCCGGAGCAAATTGGTGATCTGAAAGGAAGCAGCCCCCATGCTGGCTTCATCCTTGGCTTCCACGCTGATGAAACTCAGGCTGATGCCGTAGGTGGGATCCCTCCCGCTGAGGCGACTCACCATGGTGCTGAGGGGAAGGTAGGCCGCCTCATCCTGATTACTGCCGAACACGGCACCTTTGGGTTCCAGGACGCCAATCACTTCAAAGGATTGGTCCCGGACCCGTAGACGCTTGCCGACGGCCTGGCCCAGGGGAAAGATCTTGTCCTTCAGGTCTGGACCCAGAACCACCACATTGCGTGCCCCTTCCAGATCGCTTTGGCTAATGAAGCGTCCCTGCGCCACCTCAAAACTGCGCACCCCCAGAAACTCTGGAGTGACGCCGCTGATGGTGGCCGAGGAGGTGGAAGAGCCTGCCTGCACCACTTCCAAGAGGGAAATCTGGGGCGCTACGCGACGCACGGAAGGAACCTGCTCGGCGATGGCTTCCGCATCTTCAAGGATGAGCGTTTTGGGGGTGTCGAGACCCTGGCGGCGTGTGTCGTTTCTTCCGGGAACCACAAAGAGCACATTGGGACCGAGGGCGGTCAGCTGGTTGTCGGCCAGACGCTGGGCGCCCTTCCCCAGGCCCACCAGGGTGATCACAGAGGCGTTGCCAATCACGATGCCAAGCATCGTGAGCAAGCTTCTCAGCCGATGGCCCTTGAGGGTGGCGACAGCCATGGAAGCTGTCTCCCTGAAGGGAACCGTTGCTTTCGGCATCGAGGCCAGGATCAGGGAGGGTTGGGTTAGAGCGGATTCACACCCTGGGGAAGTTTATGGCTGCGGGTTCCACGGTGAACAACACCCTGGTGGATCTCAAGCGTCACGATTTCCCCCTGGCGGAGGTCGTCGGTGGCATTGGCCACGCCCACGATGACAGGAATTCCCAAACGTTCTGCGATCACGGCCACATGGCTGTTGCGACCTTCGATTTCGGCAATGATGCCGCGGGCCTTGCGAATGGCTTCCAGATAGGCAGCCGTGGTTTCGCGAACCACAAGAATCTCCCCGTTTTCCAACCTTGCGGCCTCCTCAGGGGTTTGGGCCAGGCGCACCTTGCCGCTGACGGAGCCACTACCGATGCCCGTACCACGACCAAGGACCGCTGAAACGATCCCCACTTTCACGAGGTCGGTGGAACCGCTTACCCCTTCCAGGGTGCCGGCTGTCTGAACCACCAGATCTCCCTCCTTCAGAAGGCTCTGCTGCTGGGCGACGCCCATGGCCAGGCTGAAGGTGCTCTCGGCAGAAGCCTGCTGGGCAATGAGGAGAGGGTTCACGCCCCACACCAGTTGCAGCTGGCGCGCCACGGACACCTCGCTGGTAATCGCAAGGATGGGGGTGCTAGGCCGAAATTTACTGACGTTGCGGGCGGTGGATCCAGTTTGGGTGAGGGGGAGGATGGCCGCGGCGTTCAGCTGTCTGGCGATGCTGCTCACCGCCTGGCTGATGGCATTGGGGATGGTGGTGGCCATCTGGCCATCGAGCACCCGCTGGGGGTAGTCGCGCTCAATGCGTCGGGCGATGCGAGCCATCGTGGCCACCGCCTCCACCGGATAATCCCCCACGGCCGTTTCATTGGAAAGCATGACTGCATCCGTGCCATCCAGAATGGCGTTGGCCACATCACTCACCTCCGCCCGGGTGGGGCGAGGACAGGAGGCCATGGAATCCAACATCTGGGTGGCCGTGATGATCGGGATTCCCAAACTGTTGGCCTTGCGAATCAGTTCTTTCTGAAGCAGAGGAACCTCCTCCGCAGGCATCTCAACACCCAGATCACCGCGGGCCACCATGACGCCATCGCAAAGGGGCAGGATGGAATCGATGGCCTCGATGGCCTCAAACTTTTCAATTTTGGCCACCACCGGAGTGGTAGCACCCTGGCCACGAATCAATTCGCGAATTTCAAGAATATCGGACGGGTTTCTTACAAAGCTCAGGGCGATCCAATCCACCCCTTGCTGCAAGCCGAAGGCCAGATCCTTCCTGTCTTTGGATGTCAGAGCACGGATCGAGAGTTGCACATCAGGGAAATTCACCCCCTTGTTGTTGGAAAGGACTCCCCCCACCGTTACTTTGCACTGCAGGGTCTGGTTTTCTAGATCCACATGGACAACCGCCATCTCCACCCGTCCGTCATCCAGAAGAATTCGGCTCCCCGTGGGGACCTCCTCCACGAGGCGGTCGTAGGTGACCGTGGCGATCTCCTTGTTGCAAGCCACATCCTTGGACGTGAGGGCGAAGGGATCACCCACCGCCAAGGTGATGGGGCCGAGTTCAAAACGGCCAAGGCGGATCTTTGGCCCCTGCAGATCCTGGAGGATGCCGATGTGCACGCCCATTTCGTGAGCCACCTGGCGGATCGTGGCGATGCGCTGGGCGTGTTCCCCGTGATCCCCGTGGGAAAAATTCAAGCGGAAGGTGGTGGCTCCGGCTTCAATGAGAGCGCGGAGCATGGCGGGGGATTCCGTGGCGGGGCCGATCGTGGCCACGATCTTGGTGCGACGCATTGGAATGCCCGGGCCTGCAGATAGCCGGAAACTACCATCCGTGCCACCCACCCCCCGCTCGCCATGGACCTCCACACCTACCAGGCCCGTGCGGCTGTCACGGCCCGATATCCCGATGTGGGCTCCAATCCCATTTACCCCACCCTTGGCCTCTGTGGGGAGGCTGGAGAGGTGGCAGACAAGGTGAAGAAGGTGCTGCGCGACCACGGGGGCGTCTTCAGCGAGCAGATCCGCGCCGATCTGGCCCTGGAACTGGGCGATGTGCTCTGGTACGTCGCCCGATTGGCCAGTGAACTGAACCTGGACCTGGAGGCCGTTGCGGAGGGAAACCTCAGCAAACTGGCCAGTCGGGCCGCGCGTAACGTGATCGCCGGAAGCGGAGACCAGCGGTGAACAGTCAGCGGCCCCTAAGGCTGACAGCCAACCTTCTGGCGGTGCTGGCCCTGCTGCTGACCTTGCTGGGCGCCCCCGGGCCCAGTTTCGCCACTGAACTGAAGGTGGAGGGGATCCAACTGGCTCCGTGTCCCGCCAGCGATGCAGGCAACCAGCCGCGCCGCTCCATGGAAGCCACCTGCTACGCCCTGCGGGGAGAGGTGATCAATCCCACGAAGCACACGGTGGTGGATACGGATGTGTTTGCCGTGATCCTGGACAACAGCGGCGAACCCGTGCTTCCCAACCGCACCAGGGTGGGAAGCATCGGGGATGTGCCGCCTGGCCGATCTCCCTTTGCCCTGCGCCTCGCCGTGCCGGCAGGCACTCCAGGGCCCTTCCGGGTGGGATTGGTGAAAGCCAGGGGATTCAACGCACCCGTACGCACCAGGGCTGGGGAAGGAGACGAACAGCTGCCCTTGGAACAGGACCTGAGCAGCTGATGCTCAAAGACCAGGGGCGGCAGACGCCAGCAGCACCACGCTCTGCTCCAGCAGGGTCTGGACCAGTTGCAGGGAAAGGAAAGCCACGATCGACGATAAATCCAGGCCGCCAATGGGGGGGATCAAGCCGCGAAAGAGATTGAGGAAGGGATCGGTGATCGAGGAGATGGCCGAAAGGATCGGGTTGCCCCAGTCCAGGTTGGGAAACCAGCTGAGGAGCACGCGCACAATCAACACCAGGGTGTAGATCTGCAGGGTCTGGCTCAACACTTCAACAATCTGCGCCAGGGCAGCCATGGAGATGTCTGTGGACAGCCCTCAGTGTATGGAACCGATCCCTACGCAGCCGAATCCTCGTCGGCAAGCGGCGAGCTTGGCGGCCGGACCTCGGCCCGTTGATCCAGGGCAAAGGTGCGATGAAACTTCTCACTGAGGGTCAACCAGTAGGAGCGGCCATCGCTTTGGCGCTTGCGCTCGATGAAGTTTTGCGCCAGCAACTCCTTGATGTGGTCGTAGGCCCCCGACCCGCGCAACTCCACCAAATCGGATTGGAGAATCCGTTTTTTCAAAGCGATGGTGGCCAGGGTTCGCAAGGCTGCCGTGGACAGATCCACCGGGAGCAACACCTGCACAAGATCGTTCAGGCCTTGGCGCAGTTGCAGGCTGTAGGTCTGGCCGTCCTGAAAAATTTCCAGAGCCGTATCCCGATGGGCGTAGTCGGCCATCAACGTGATCAGCGCCAATTCCGCCTCTTCAGGATCTAATCCTGACAGGCTGGCCAATTCTGCAAGGCTCACCGGTCTGCCCTTCAAGTAAAGGATGGCTTCCAACCGCGCGGACTGGGAGAGGGCGCTCATCACCATGGCCACAGCGCTGTCCATGGCACCCGCTGCTTTTGTCGCCGTTTCGTTTCTCTCGAACGCCTCCGCTTCGAACTCTGGGGGAGTCTCCAGGAGCTCCGAAGGGATCGGCTGTTCAGCGTCTGACATGATCTTGCGGGACAAAGGCTGGCAGGGAGGTCTGCTTAGACCTTGAGGAGCCCAAACGTTTCCAAGGAACAGGGGCTGCACTCACCCAGGAAGAGTTTGTAGGCGGGATTATCCGTTTCTTGCCAATACTGGTAGGGAAGGGAGTTCAGGAAACCTTGCCATTCCTTCATTTCATCCAGGGGAACCTGCACGCCAACAACAATTCTTCCAACATCGGCACCGTGGTTCCGATAGTGAAAAATGCTGATGTTCCAGTTGGGATGTAAGGCACTCACAAAAGCCATGAGAGCACCGGGACGTTCAGGAAATTCAAAGCGATAGAGAAGCTCTTCCGCCTCCCCTTGAGCCTGAGGTGAACGCTGCGGTAGGCGCCCGCCAACCATATGGCAAAGATGGAGCTTGGCAAGCTCGTTGTCCGTCAGGTCCAGACAGGGAAAGCCTTCCGATTTCAGGGTGGTGATGAGGTTCTGCGTGTCGCCTCGATCGCTGATCTGAACCCCCACAAAGATGTGGGCCACGTTTGGGTCCGCCAGGCGATAACTGAACTCCGTCAGGCTTCGCTGCCCTAACAGGGTGCAGAAATGCCGCAGGCTCCCTGGCCGTTCAGGGATCTCCACGGCAAGCAGGGCTTCACGAGCCTCCCCCAATTCGGCCCTTTCAGCCACAAAAGCCAGGCGGTCGAAATTCATGTTGGCTCCACAGGCCACCGCCACCAGGGCACGGTTGCGGAGAGATCGGGACTCCACGTCTGCCTTCAGACCGGCGATGGCGAGAGCCCCTGCCGGCTCCAGGATCGAGCGGGTGTCTTCAAACACGTCCTTGATGGCCGCGCAGATCGCATCCGTGTCCACCGTCACCATGCGGTCCACATACCGTTGGGCCAATGCAAAGGTGTGAGCCCCCACCTGCCGCACGGCCACGCCATCGGCAAAAAGTCCCACAGATTCCAGCTTCACCCGCTCTCCCTGGGCCAGGGAGCGGGTCATGGCATCCGCATCCACGGGTTCCACGCCGATGATTTCCACTTCGGGCCAGAGACTCTTGACATAGGAGGCGATTCCCGCAATCAGCCCCCCACCGCCCACGGCCACGTAGATCGCGTCCGGTGGCGTGGACAGTTGCCGGAGAATTTCCATGGCGATGGTCCCTTGGCCGGCAATGACGTCGGGATCATCGAAAGGATGGATGAAGCACAGACCACGCGCTTCCTCCTGACGCCTTGCTTCGGCATAGGCCTCGTCGTAGGTGTCCCCATGAAGCACCACCTCCGCACCGCGGGCCGCCACCGAGCGAACCTTCACCTGGGGGGTGGTGACCGGCATCACGATCACGGCCCGGCAACCGAGCTTCTGGGCCGCCAGGGCGACGCCCTGGGCATGATTGCCCGCACTCGCTGCAATCACCCCCCGCTCCAGTTCCCTGCTGGGGAGGCCAACCATCTTGTTGTAGGCCCCTCGCAGCTTGAAACTGAAAACAGGCTGCAGATCCTCCCGTTTGAGAAAGACGCGATTGTGCAGCCTCTCCGACAGGTTGGGCGCGGAATCCAGGGGGGACTCGATCGCCACGTCGTACACCCGGGCCCGAAGAATGTGCTGCAGATAAGGACTGGGCTCGGGGATCTGGCCTGGAGCCGCGGGAACGGGGGGCAACTGGGTCATGGCCTCAGTGTGGCAAGTTGCGGCCCCCAGCACCAGATCACGGGTCCTGGCAGCCAAAAACGTCGCGATCTTGGCTGCTCTCCGTTGGGGGAGTCCTAGATTGCGGGGTGATCGTGAGTGAGCGGATGCATCTGAGTGAGCTGAACCATCCCAATCAGCTTCACGGTCTGACCACCGCTGAACTGGAAGCCATCGCCCGCCAAATCCGCGAGCGACATCTGGAGGTGGTTTCCGCGACTGGGGGGCACCTCGGGCCGGGCCTGGGGGTTGTTGAGCTCACTCTGGCCTTGTATCAAACCCTGGATCTGGATGAGGATCGGGTGGTGTGGGACGTGGGGCACCAGGCCTACCCCCACAAGATGATCACGGGTCGGTACCGGGATTTTCCGACATTGCGCCAACAAAAGGGCGTGGCGGGCTACCTGAAACGCTGCGAAAGCCGGTTTGATCACTTTGGTGCCGGCCATGC
>JBEIGX010000002.1:0-36621 GCA_040381675.1 Aphanothece sp. | reverse complement strand
TTGCGAGAATGGGCTTAAGTTCATTGCCAAACTCCTTCAGGGGATTCGCGAAACCCCAGCGAGATGGAGAGGGGAAATAGCCTAGATTTGATGATTCACAGCTCAGTCTGGAGTTCGATTTGCAAATCGAAACCGCATCTTCCCATGCACTTCGGGCTAGGCGCTGGAAATCTGCCTCATCACTGCCCTTGGGTAGCAAGGAGCCGATTGACATGCGCAGCGCCCACATCATGTATCCACCGCCATATTCGTTGCAGGTTTCAGGATGTTTCTTACAGATATATCCCTTCCAACTTGGATCCAGATTATCGATTACATCAGCAAGGGTTCCTTTGTGATTGGCCGAGCTCCGCCTCAGCTCAGCGAGGGTTTTCTCGCTGATCGTGACTCTGGCAATTGGTTGTTCACCTTTTAACTTGATTCCTGCAAGTTTTGCGTACAGCTTGGGTAGGTAGCCTTCTTCAAGATTGGTGGAAATAGGCGCTCCGTAATGGCTTGCATTGGTGCTTCGAAGTGCGACTATCGGACTCGCCATCCCAAGCACGGCCAACAGGGCGATAAGTGAGATAGAAATTGTTGAGGACGCAAGCTTGTGGCGTGATGTTGAGGCAACTCGCTTGTAGCCTGCTAAAAGAAAAAAGATGCCTGCTTCTAGCCACAGCAGAATCCGTGCCTCTCTAGTGATTGCCATCAGGCCGAAGCCGAGCCCCATGCCGAGGCAAGCCAGGTAAATGGGTGGGTTGGGTCGTTGATTTTTACTGAGTTTATCTAAAACCCAGAGGCCGATCGCAAACGTGATGATCTGAAGCGGGATATAAGTTCCTTCGCGAAGATTGCGCATTCCGCCCTCGCCAAATAGAAAGGGGTCGCAAAGTAAGGCAATCAGAGTCAAAAGCCGGATCCAGTGGCGTGCTTTGCCCATTCCGATCGCAACGAACAGGATCGAAGCAATTAAATAAAAGAGACGTTTATAGGCATAAACCTGAAGACCTGCTTTGAATGCAAGGGCAGACAAGATGGAATGGAGTGGTCCTTTGGCAAGAGTCAGAGAATCCCAACTTCCCAGCCACTGGTTGTTGAGCAGGCTGGTTGAGAGTCGGAAGAACAGTCCGTCGTCAAAGGTTCCGAATGGAATCGGTCTGCCTGGGGCTGGCACGATGGCGATCAGATAGATAACGGCAATCCCGATGTATGGGAGTAAGGTGCCTAATCTCAGATTCTGTGAACGGCGGCGATCAGGCGGTTTTGCAAGATTCATGGAATTTCAGCTTCTTCTGTGAGTGTAAATACTGGCTTCTAGCAAATGTGTCAACGAGATACTGGATCAAACAGTCCACGACCACTTAGCAGTCCTGAAGCAGGGTCAGGCGAGTGAAGGCCTGATCGCTCAGGGGCACCCTCCTTCCTTTGTTGGCGAAGCGCTGCTGCCAGGCCCTCGAGCAAACCAGCCTCAGCCCGCCAGCACCGCCTGCAGCCCGGCGCTGTAGATCAGGGCTGTGCAGAGGATGGCGCCAGCCCAACAGAGACTGCGCAGGGGCGGAATGTTGGCCACGTAGGCCCCGATGTAGCCCAGCCGCAGCAGGGGATGGAGCCAGGCGGCGCCCAGGGCCACCCCGGTGGGAAGCCAGCCATGGGCCGCGGCGATCAGGGCCAGCAGGCAGGCGGGGGCGTGGAGGGTGAAGGCCTCGAAGCTGTTCTGGTGGGCCCAGTTGGCCCGCTTGCCCCAGGGGGGCAGCCGATCGAACATGGCCCGGGGGGCGGCCAGATCGGCGGGGGTGAAATCGGCCTGGGAGCGGGCGGCGCCCAGGGGAATCAGGCTGGCCACCACCACGGCGCCGGCGAGCACGAGCGACCAGGCAAAGGCCGCCCCGGGCGCCAGGCCAAGACCGCCACTGCCACTGGCCAGCCCGGAGGTGGCGGCGAGGAGGGCGGGAAGGGGAAGCACGGGGCTCATGGTGCGCGGAGCGGGCGGGTGCTCCTTTCTAGGGGGGCACCGGCCCGGGAGTGGGTGGGCGAGATGGGAGAGACCTTTTAGGGTTGGAGTTCCCGCCCAGCGTTCTGTCCATGGCCGACAGCTTCTCCTTCGATGTGGTGAGTGATTTTGATCGCCAGGAGTTGGTGAACGCGGTGGATCAGGTGCGGCGGGAGGTGGTCCAGCGCTACGACCTCAAGGATTCCAAGACGGAAATCGAGCTGGAGGAGATGAGCCTCACCATCAACACCGCCAGCGACATGACCCTGGAGGCGGTGAACGACGTGCTGCGCCAGAAGGCCACCAAGCGCAACTTGTCGCTGAAGATCTTTGATTTCCAGCCCAGCGAAGTGGTGGGCGGCAATCGGGTGATGCAGGTGGTGAAATTGCGCAAGGGGCTGAGCCAGGAGCTGGCCAAGAAGCTCTCCAAAACCGTGCGCGACCAAGTGAAGAAAGTGACCGTGGCGATCCAGGGCGACAGCCTGCGGGTGACCGGCAAAAACAAGGACGACCTGCAGCAGGTGATCCAGCTCCTCAAGCAGGAGGACCTGGAGGTGCCGTTGCAGTTTGAGAACTATCGGTGAGGGGGCACCTGCCGTCTCTTTCGGATGCTCCATTCCGCCATGTGGTGCATGTCTACTCAGGCCCTCAGCCTGCGGGCATATTGCCGGCCAGGCTGGGGGATCTGATCTCAGCCTACCGATGAGGGGTCATTCTGCCGCGGTTGCCGTAGGGGGAGGTTTCACCTGCTCCCAGGTTCTGGCAGAAGCCGGTTGCCTGGGCATCAGTTGTTGACAGATTGCATAGGCAGCCGAAAGGGTTGGCACATGCCTTTGTGCTCTTCTTCCTTCCCCACATGCGACGATAAAACCTAACTCTTTGTCCCTGCTGATTTCACACCCTTCAGGTGTGCTCGCAATAAGCATTTTGTCTGGAGATTGAATTTGCTGGGTCATTGTTTTTCTCCTTTATTTGTGAAGACTGTAGACCCAAAGGAGTTCTGCAAATCCAAGCGTTCTGCCGTTGGCCCATTCATTGCGTTTCTGCGATAAGGCTGCGTGTTTGCAATCGTGACCGCGCGATAACGGCTGGAGCTGCACAAGGCCCGCATTCCCTTGGGTTCAGGGATCACAGATCCCTTGTGGGTGGGCGGGCTTCCCCTTGTGCCCACTGGCCCACCCGATCCGCCAGGGCTAGGCAGCGATCCATCTCCTCCCAGAGCAGTTCCCGGCGCTCGGCGCTGACGGAATAGGAGCGGTGGTGCAGATCCCGCCCCAGATAGCGCAGGGCATCGCAGATGCGCCGCCAGTCGTCGGGGGTGAGGTCGGTGGTCTGGGTCATGGGGGGAAGTGTATTGGCCCCCTCGTGCCAGGTGGGCTCGCTATAGAAGATGGCCCTTGGTTGGCGGAATTGCCTTAGTGCTAAGGCAGTGGCGCTGGATTAGAGCTTGCCAATGGTATTGTGGCTTGAACTACCTATAAGGAGGGTCTCGGAGTGAGGAAGTTTAGAAGCAAGGCGGCTTTTCTCTCTAGTTTTCTTCCGTTGATTCTCGTTCTTGGCGATGCCGTAAAAGCCAGTCAATTTGAGGCTTTGTGTGGCGGGGTGAAATGTACAATTATTGTCAACCAAAGCGAGGTCACCTCGCCCTTTGGGACGATCCCTATGTCCAGGGTGTCTTACTGGGGCAATACGGGGGAATCCAAGACTTCTGTGGGAACTGGAGTTGCCACAACCATTTTATTTGGAGGCATTGGCCTGCTGGGCTTTTTGGCGAAGAATCACAATTACAACTTCTACATCAATGGCTTTGATGCATCTGGGAAGAAGTTGTTCATGGAATTTGCCTTCAAAAATGACAAGCCAGCAAAGTTGCTGATGCAAGAGTTGGGTATCTATACGGGATTGGGTATGGGGCAAACGCGAACCATTGAAGACATTCAAGCGGCGGAAAGCGGTAAGACCATCTCCCCTGGCCCTCTGAAGGCAGCGCCCGTCGAAAAAATGGGTCCCTTCCCTGCTGGAGCGAAAAACGCTCCTTGATGGCTGGCAGGTCAATCATGAAGGCATGGTGTCCTCTCCCAGAGAATGGAGGGGAGCCAAGGAACACGTTTGAGCCCTGCCGCTGATCCCCTTCCCCCCTTGGGCCCCGAAAGGGGTTGGCGCTTCTGGATCGATCGGGGCGGCACCTTCACTGATGTCGTGGCCTGCCCTCCCCAGGGCCCCCTGCAGGTGCGCAAGGTGCTCTCCGTCCAGCCCGACCGGCCGGGTGACCCGGCTGTTGCGGCCATCCGGGAGCTCCTAGGGGTGGATCCCCATCAGGAGCTGCCGCCGGCTCTGGTGGAGGAGGTGCGGCTGGGCACCACCGTGGCCACCAATGCCCTGCTGGAGCAGGCCAGCTCCCCCGTGCTCCTGCTGCTGAACCGGGGCCTCGGGGATCTGCTGGCCATCGGTGACCAGCACCGGCCCGATCTCTTCGCCCTGCGCATCGTGCGACCCCAACCCCTAGATGTGCGGGTGGTGGAGGTGGAAGGGCGCCTCGGAGCCGATGGTGTGGAGGTGCGTCCTCTGCTTTTGGATGACCCCCTGGAGGAGCGGATCCGCCAGGTTCTGGCCGACGGCCCTCGCCAGGTGGCGGTGGCCCTGCTCCACAGCTACCGGGAGCCGGCCCATGAGCTCGCCCTCGGCGCCTGGCTGGAGGCCCGGGGCCTGGGCTCTGCCCTGCTCTCCCACCAGCTCAGCCGCCAGCCACGCCTTCTCCCCCGGGCGGCCACCACGGTGGTGGAAGCGGGCCTACAAGCGGTGTTGCAGCGCTACCTCAGTCAGGTGGCGGCAGCCCTTGGCCCGTCCACCACCCTGCGGGTGATGACCTCCAGCGGCGCCCTGCAAAGCCCTGGCCTCTTGCGTGCCAAGGACACGATTCTCTCCGGCCCCGCCGGCGGCATGGTGGGCGCCGTGGCGGCCGCCCGGGCGGCGGGCTTGGCGTCGGTGCCCCTGCTGGGCTTCGACATGGGGGGAACGTCGACCGACGTGTTTCATTTCGATCCCGCCCGGGGCGAGCTGGCCTGGGAGCGCAGCACGGGCTCCGAGGTGGCCGGCCTGCCCCTGCTGGCGGAGATGTTGCCCATCCACACGGTGGCGGCCGGGGGTGGATCGGTGCTCCAGGCGGTGGATGGGCGGCTTGTGGTCGGGCCCCGCTCGGCGGGAGCCGATCCGGGCCCGGCTTGCTACCGGCGCGGCGGGCCAGCCACGGTTACCGATGCCAACCTGCTGCTGGGGCGCCTTCCGATGGAGGCTCTGCCGGCGGTGTTTGGCGCCAACGGCGATCAGCCGGCGGATCGGGTGGCGGTGGAGCGGCGCTTCGCCGCGCTGACCCAGGAGCTGGGGCTGGGCCCGGAGCAGGTGGCCCTCGGGGCTTTGCAGGTAGCGGTGGAGCGCATGGCGGATGCGATCCGTCGCATTTCGATCCAGCGAGGTCACGACATTCGCCAGGCCCTGCTGGTGTGTTTTGGCGGGGCCGGCGGCCAGCACGCCTGCGCCCTGGCCAGCCGGTTGGGGGTGGCCAGGGTGCTGCTCCACCCCCTGGCGGGGGTGCTCTCGGCCTATGGCATCGGCCTGGCGCCCCAGCAGCTGCATCGGGAGCGGAGCCTGCGGGCCCCGTTGGCGCCCGGGCTCGGGGCGGCCATGGGGCCCTGCCTGGCGGAGTTGGTGGAGGAGGGTCGCCGGACCCTGGAGGCCTCAGGCGATCTGGCCCCGGGCCAGACGCCTGCCCTCACCCTGCGGCTGGATCTGCGCACTGCCGCCAGTGAGCAGGTGCTCGAGGTGGAGGGAACGACCCTGCTGGGGCTGGATCTGGAGCAGGAGGAGGGGAGCTGGATCGCCCTGCTGGCCCAGCGCTTCCAGGAGAGCTATGAACGCCGCTTCGGCCATCGCCCGCCCGATGGGGCCCTGGTGCTGGAGCGGGTGGTGCTCACCCTGCAAACCCAGGAGGCCCAGGAGCCCCTGCTCACCCCTGGAGTCGAGGAGGGCATCGCCAGCCCCGAGCGCCAAGTGCCCTTGTGCCTGCCGGATCCGGCCACGCCCCCGGGCCAGACCGTGCGGCCCCTGTGGACCTCCGTACCCCTGTGGCGGCGCAGTCGGTTGGTGGCGGGCCAACGCCTGGAGGGGCCGGCGGTGGTGCTGGAAGACACAGGCACCTTGGTGGTGGAGCCGGGCTGGCAGGCCCGGGTGTTGCCGGGCGGGGAGCTGCTGCTGGAGACCCTGGAGCGCGAAGCAGTCGGGGCAGTTGGGGCGGCGGGTGATCGCGCTGACGCCGCCAGCGCCGCTGATGCCGTGGCTTCCGAGCCGGTGGCGGCTCCCGACCTGCCCGATCCGGTGCGCCTGGAGCTCTACAACCATCGCTTTACCGCCATCGCTGAGCAGATGGGGATGCGGCTGCAACAGAGCAGCCGCTCGGTGAACATCCGGGAGCGGTTGGATTTTTCCTGCGCCCTCTTCGATCCCAGCGGCCGCCTGGTGGCCAATGCACCCCACATCCCGGTGCATCTGGGTTCCATGGGGGAGAGCGTCAGCGGCCTGTTGGCGGCCATCGCCCGGGGGGAGCGTGCGCCTCTGGCACCAGGAGATGTGGTGGCCGCCAACGACCCCTTCCATGGGGGCACCCACCTGCCTGATGTCACCGTGATCAGCCCCGTGTTCGACGATCGCGGCGGGAACGGCTCCGAATTGGTGGCGTTCGTTGCCAACCGGGGGCACCACGCCGACGTGGGGGGCCTCACCCCTGGCTCCATGCCGTCCTTCAGCCGGCGGATCGAAGAGGAGGGCCTGCTCCTCGACAACGTGCCCCTGCTGGTGGCCGGCGCCTGGAACGAGGACGCCTGGTTGGCGCGCTGCGCCGCAGGCCCCTATCCGGTGCGCAATCCCCAGCGCTTTCTGGCGGATCTGCGGGCCCAGGTGGCCGCCAACCAGCTGGGCCAGCAGGAGCTGGGGCGGTTGTTTCAAGAGGAAGGACGCCAGGAGGTGCTCGCCTACATGGGCCATGGGCGGCGGCAGGCGGCCGAGGCGGTGCGGGGTGTGATCGGCCGCTTGCGCGATGGGCAGCACACGTTGGAGCTCGATGGCGGCGCCCGCATCGTCGTGGCGCTCCATGTCGACCGGCAGGCCCAGCGGGTGCGGGTGGATTTCACGGGCACCTCCCCCCAGCAGCCAAACAACCTCAATGCCCCCCTGGCGATCACCAAGGCCGCCGTGATGTATGTGTTCCGCACGTTGGTGGCGGAGCCCCTGCCTCTCAACGCCGGTTGCTTCGACCCCATCGACCTGGTGGTGCCCCGGGGATCGTTGCTGTGGCCCGAGCCTCCGGCGGCGGTGGTGGCGGGCAATGTGGAGACGTCCCAGGCGGTGGCCAATGCCCTCTACGGCGCCCTGGGGGTGATGGCCGCCAGTCAGGGCACCATGAACAACCTGAGCTTCGGCGATGGGGTGCGGCAGTACTATGAAACGCTCTGCGGCGGCGCGGGGGCGGGCCTGGATCGGGATGGCACGGGCTTTGCCGGTGCCAGCGCCGTGCAGACCCACATGACCAATTCCCGCCTCACCGACCCTGAGATCCTGGAGGAGCGCTACCCCGTGCGGCTGGAACTGTTTGCTATTCGTCAGGGGAGTGGGGGCGCGGGCCGCTGGCGGGGCGGCGATGGGATGGAGCGCTGGCTGCGCTTCCTGTCGCCCATGACCGTTTGCCTGCTCTCAGGCTCCCGGCGCGTGCCGCCCTTCGGTCTGGCGGGAGGTGCCCCCGGCCAGGTGGGAGAGAACGCCATCCAGCGGGCCAACGGCGACCGGGAACCCCTTCCCGGTTGCGCCCAGGTGGAGATGGGCGTTGGCGATCAGCTGCGGATCGCTACTCCTGGAGGTGGGGGATTTGGGGTGGGGGAGACGTAACCTTGGTATTGGTCCACTCAGTGGCTCGATCTTTTCAGTGCCATAGCTAGAGCCGGAAGCAGCAATACCGACAGCAAGCTGCCCCCCACCAGGGCAGCCTCCACTTGTGGGGTCATCAAGCCCGCCTGTACCTCCAGGTAGCCCACCACGATCGGCAAATTCAACGACTGCGACACCAGTAAGGAAAAGCGCAGGCGCTCGGTGGGGTCTGGCAGGACGGGGCGATAAAGCAGCCACTGGGGCAGACCCCGCATCACCAGGATCCCGGCCAGACACAGCAGGGGCCCCCAGGGCTGGACGGCCAAGGAGGCGAGGTCTAACCGCGTTCCGGCCACCACAAAAAATAGGGGGATAAAGAGGCCATAGGCAGATGCCTCCAGCTGTTTCAACGGCATGGAGCCTTCGGGATCTCCTGTGAAGCGGCGCATCACCAAACCTGCCAACACCGTTCCCATCATCATGTCGACTCCCAGGGTTCTCGACAGGGCAATCAAGGCGACCACCAGCAGAAACAGCAATTGCAGAGCGGTGGCTGCTGAGCCATCCACCACCCTCTCCAACCAGTTCCACGCCCGCGTCCCCCTGAGGCCACTGGGCATCCAGGCGAGGATGGCCGCCACCAGCCCAACCAGCCCCACGCTCAGCGCCGTATTGATCGGATCGTCGGATCCGATTAGTAGGGCTACTGCGAGAACGGGCCCCAGTTGTCCCCAGGTTCCGGCGCTGAGCAACAGCTTTCCGAACGGGGTGCTCCACTCACCCGATTCCCGCAGCACCACCAGCAAGGTGGAGAGCGCTGTGGAACTGAGGGCGATCACCAAAGCCACCGGTCTCAACAACCCGCCCAGCGGAAGCAACAAGGCCAGCAACACTCCCACCCCCAGGGTGGCAAACCAGCCGATGGCGCCGAGCCGGCCAGGTGTTCCCTGGAGGGTGCGCCCATCGATCGACAGGCCGATCATGGCGAAGATCAAGCCCAGACCAATCTTGGCGAACAGATCCAGCGCGGGCGATGGCGGGATCCAGCCAAGCCCCGAGGGACCTGCTGCGATCCCGCCCACCATCCAAAGCGCCACGGTGGGCAAACGTCCCCCGCAAAGTCGACCGACAAACGGAGCCAGAGCGATCACCGCCACCGCGATCAGCAGACTCTGCAAGTCAGAACTCACGTGGATCAAGAAGCGTTCTCTTGCATATTGTTTGGTTGTCTCCGCTTCCGCCTTGTCTCAGCGTCTTGGCCTCGGTGCAAGTGTGGCGTTGGGGGGGATGGTCGGAATGCCGATGGTTTCCCTCGGCCTCCCCCTCGCAACCCGGGCGGATCTCCCCCCACCTGCCCCAAGCACGAACAATCTGCTGGAGACCCGCGAGCGCTTCCAGCCCATCCCCTCCAGCGGCGGCATCGTGGCGGCCCAGGACGGCCCTGCGGCTGAAGCGGGGGCACGCCAGCTGCGGGCGGGGGGTAATGCGGTGGATGGGGCCGTGGCCACCGCCTTTGCCCTGGCCGTCACCCATCCCCAGGCCGGGAACCTAGGCGGCGGTGGTTTTCTGCTGCTCTGGTTGCCGGGGCCTTCGCCGGCCCGGGCGCGGGGCTGCCTGCCGCCGATGGGCCCTTCTCCCGAAATTCCCATCGGCAACGGCATGGCCGTGGCCATCAATTTCCGCGAGCAGGCGCCTAGGGCGGCCATTCCAGGCCTTTTTCTCAAGGCCGATGGCACGGTGGATCGCCAGCGGGCCACCCGCAGCGCCCTCAGCACGGCCGTGCCGGGCACCGTGGCGGGGCTGGTGCTGGCCCAGCGCTGCTACGGCCGGTTGCCCCTGGCCCAGGTGATGGCCCCCGCCATCGCCCTGGCGGAGAGCGGCTTTCCCGTGAGCCCGGCCCTCAGCGGCGCCTTCAGCGCGGCAGCCCCCCAGCTCCAGGCCGATCCCGTCGCCCGTTCCCTCTTCTACCGCCCTGCTCTCGCCGGCCGAGCTGCCGCGGGTCCTGGACCCGCGGGCCTCAGGGCTCCCCGCCCCGGGGAGCTGCTCCGCCAGCCGGAGCTTGCCCGCACCCTGCGCCGCATCGCCGCCCAGGGGGATCAAGGCTTCTACGCGGGCCCGGTGGCCCAGGCCCTCATTGGGCTGATGGCCCAGCGGGGTGGCCTCATCACCTCCTCCGACCTGCGCGCCTACCGGGCCCAGCTGGTGCCCCCCCTGCAGCGGCGCTTTCAGGGCCATCCCATCCTGTCGATGCCGCCCCCGGCCGGCGGCCTCACCCTGCTGCAGCTGCTGGCCCTGCTCGAACCCTTCCCCCTCCACGCCAGTGGGCTCAACAGCGCCCGCTCCCTCCATCTCTTGGCGGAGGCCAGCAACCTGGCCTACCGGGATCGCAACGATCTGCTCGGAGATCCGGCCCAGATCGCCATTCCCATCCCCCAGCTCCTTGGGGAGCCTTACCTGACCGCCCTGCGGCGGCAGATCCCGCCCGATCGCCATGGCCCCCCCGCCTCCCTTCCGCCCCGCCCTCCTTGGGGGGAAGGCCCCAACACCACCCATCTCTCGGTGGCCGATCGGAAGGGGGGGCTGGTGGCCCTCACCACCACCCTCAACTTCCCCTTTGGCAACGGCATCGCCGTGCCGGGTGCAGGGTTTCTGCTCAACAACGAGATGGACGACTTCAGCGCAAGCCCCGGCACCCCCAATGCCTTTGGGTTGGTTCAGGGGCAGGCCAATGCCATCGCCCCCGGTCGCCAGCCCCTGAGCTCCATGGCGCCCACCTTGGTGTTCCGGCCCGATGGGCGCCCCTGGATCGCCACGGGCAGCCCGGGGGGCAGCCGCATCATCACCACCCTTGCCCAGGTGCTGCTGAATCGCCTGGTGCATGGCCGCAACCTGGCCACCTCCGTGGCGGCCCCCAGGGTGCATAGCCAGCTTTGGCCCGATGCCCTCAGCCATGAGGAAGGCCTCAGCCCCGACACCCTTCAGCTCTTGCAAGCCATGGGCCACACCCTGCGGCGGGCCCCCGCCATGGGGGCCGCCCATTCGGTGGAGGTGCGGAGCGAGGGAGGCAGCGAAGCGGCCGTGGATCCCCGGCGCCCGGATGGTGCCGCCGCGCCGGAGTGAAGCAGACGCTTGGCGGCTGCCTAGGCCGCTGTGGCCGTGGGCGCGCCGCTGCTGGTGGGAGCCGTGAGGAGATTCACGGCGGAGAAGCCCAGGGAGATCCCGAACAGGGTGCCGATGGCCCAGAGGCTGTCGCTCGGCCACTGGGCGATCAGCATGCCGCCGAGCACGGCGGTGACGATCCCATCGAGCAGCACCAGACCCCGGGCCGGCACCTTCTGGGTGGCGGCCGCCGCCAGCTCCATCACCCCTTCCGTGGCCAGAAGTGCTCCCACGAACAGGGTGAGGCTCACCGTGCTCTGGATCGGGAACAGCAGGCAGGAGATCCCCCCGATTAGGTAAAGCACCCCGGAGAGGGCGCGGAACACCTTGCCCCGGGTGTCGGGCTCACCCCCCAGGCGCAGAAACTGGGAGACGCCGGCCACCACGGCCGCGCTGCCCAGCATCAGGGTGAGGAAGGTGGCGGAAACGAAGGGCAGAACCAGGGAGAGCCCCGCTCCGGCAAACAACAGGGCTGCGGTGAGCCAGCGCAGCCGGGGAGACACGGGAGCCGTCAAGATCAGGAGAGGGGGAACGTTTTGGGACCCTACTGGCGGTGGTTTGGGTTTTCATCTCTCCGTCAGGGAGGCCGGTTGATGACTCAGGCCGCAGCAGGCTGGTCGCCACTGGCCTGCGTTGTTTCGGCGGCGGGGCCAGCGAGGAGCTCGGCCGGTTCCCGTTCCTCCAATGGCGCCCGGAACAGTCCCACATCCACGCCGATGTGCTGATCCGGCCGGCCCGTGATCAGAAGGGCCGTGCGCTGGCGGGTGGCGATCTGCCACATCCACTTGCTGAAGAGGGCAATGCGGTTTTCGGTGTCCGGGATGAAGGCCAGGTGGGCCAGGGCCCAGAGCACCCACCCCATCAGGCCGGTCACGTGCCAACCCCGCAGGTCGGCCACCGCATACCAGGGGCCGATCACCGCCATGCTGCCCAGATCCACCCAGCGGAAGGGCGGGGAGTCCTCTGCCCTCAGCTTCGCCAGGATGTCCTTGGCCACCCAGCCCCCCATCTGCACCGCTGGCCCGGCCATGCCCGGCAGGGGCTTGCCATCGGCGGTGTGGGTGTAAGCGCAGCTATCGCCGACGACACGGATCTCTGGGTACCCAGGCACGGAGAAATCCGGTTCCACGATCAGCCTGCCGCCCCGATCCACAGGGCATTCCGTTCGATCCGCCAGCACTTTGCCCAGCTTGGAGGCCCGCACCCCGGCGGTCCAGCAGATGGTGGCCGTCTCCAGCACCTCCAGACCGGCCAGGCTCCGCAGGCTCACCCGGCCCGGGCTGATGTCCTCCACCTTGGCGCCGAGTTTCAGCTCCACCCCTGCCCCCTCCAGATAGCGGCCTGCGGCGGCGGAGAGCTCCGGAGCCATGGTGGGCAGCACCCGGTCCACCACATCCACCAGGATCACCTTGCAGAGCTCCTGGGGTAGTTGCTTGAACTCCCGCTGCACGGCCCGGTGCATGAGTTCGATCAGGGAGCCCGCCAGCTCGCACCCCGCTGGCCCCGCTCCCACCACCACCACCGTCTGCAGGAAGCTGCGGCGCACCGGATCGGGCGTCTGTTCCGCCTCCTCCAGGGCCATCAACAGCCGGCGCCGGATCTCATCGGCATGCTCGAGAATTTTCATCGGCGGCGCCATCGGTCGCCACTCCTCTCGACCGAAGTAGGTGCTGCCGGAGCCCGTGGCCAGCAGCAGATGGTCGTAGCCATAACGCTGGTTGTTGAACACCACTTCCCGCTCGTCTGGATTGATGTCCACCACCTCGCCCAGCAGGATCTGGATGTTGGACGCCTGGCCCACCATCTGCCGCAGGGGAGAGGCCACATCCGCTTCGGACACCAGCCCCGACGCCACTTGATAGAGCAGGGGCTGGAAGAGGTTGAAGTTGCGCTTGTCGATCAGGGTGACCCGCACGGGCTGGCCGGCCAGGGCGTGGCAGGCCTTCAGCCCGGCGAACCCCCCGCCCACCACCACCACATGGGGCCAATCGCGCATCGCCTCGATCGGCGGGTCGAGCTCAAGAAAAAACCGTTCCATGGCCGATGCAGGCCGAAGCATGTTGCGACCTTATGCCGTTGGCCGGGCTTCTCCAGTAGCCATTGGGACCATCCCGACGTCAGGCCGTACCCAGATAGGCAGCCCGCAGGGCAGGATTGCCGAGCAGGTCGGACGCCCGCCCCTCCAGGGTGCGCCGACCAGCTTCCAGCACGTAGCCCCGATCGGCGATCTCCAGGGCCGCCTGGGCGTTCTGTTCCACCAGCAGGATGGTCTGACCCTGCTGGTGCAGGTCGGCCAGCACGGCCATCACCTCGGCCACCAGCCTGGGTGCCAGGCCCAGACTGGGCTCATCCAGCATCAGCAGGGTGGGGCGGCCCATCAGACTGCGGGAAATGGCGAGCATCTGCTGCTCCCCGCCCGAGAGGGCTCCGGCCAGCTGTTGGCGCCGTTCCGCCAGCCGGGGGAAGAGCTGGTAGCAACGCTCCAGGTCCTGGCGGATGCCCTCCTGATCCCGGCGCAGGTAGGCCCCCAGCTCCAGATTGCGGGCCACGGTCTGGCGGCCCAGCAGGCGCCGCCCCTCCGGGCAGTGGCCGATCCCCAGCCGCAGGGTGCGGTGGGCCGGGGTGTGTTCCAGGTTGGCTCCGCGCCAGAGGATGCGGCCACTGGAGGCCCCCACCAGGCGGGATATGGCGCGCAGGGTGGTGCTCTTGCCTGCCCCGTTGGAGCCCAGGAGGCTCACCAGCTCACCGGTGTGCACCTCCAGATCGAGGCCATCAAGGGCGTTGACGCTGCCATAGCGCACTCCCAGCCCCTCCAGCTTCAGCAAGGGATGGTCCATCAGCCCTTCACCCCCAGATAGGCCTCGATCACCAGGGGATCGGCTTGGATCTGCTCTGGTGTGCCGAGGGCGATGCGCCGCCCGAAATCCAGCACTGCCAGGCGGTGGCAGAGCTGCATCAGCAGGGGCACGTGGTGTTCGATCACCATCAGGGTGAGGTCGTGGCGCTGGCGAAGGGCCCCCAGCATCTCCGCCAGCTGCTCCTTCTCCCGGGGATTCATGCCGGCAGCGGGTTCATCAAGCAGCAGCAGGGAGGGGCGGGTGGCCAGGGCCCGGGCGATCTCCAGCCGCCGCCGATCGCCGTAGGCCAGGGTGCCGGCGGGCCGCTCTGCCTGGGTGGCCAACGCCAGTTCGTTGAGCAGCTGGTGGGCTTCCTCCAGCAGGCGGCCCTGGGCCTGCCGGTAGGACCGGCTGGCGAGCACCGCTCCCACAGGGCTGCCCTGGGGCTGGCGGTGCAGGGCCACCAGCACGGTTTCCAGCACGGAGAGCTGGTCAAACAGCCGCAGGTTCTGGAAGGTGCGGGCGATCCCGATTGTGTTGAGCCGCTCCGGGGGCAGGCCGCTGATGGTGTCTCCCCGCCAGAGCACGGTGCCGCTGCTGGGCTGATCCAGACCCGAGAGAAGGTTGAACAGGGTGGTCTTGCCGGCCCCGTTGGGGCCGATCAGGCCAAAGATCTCCCCCTGCTCCACGGCAAAGCTCACCTGATCGAGGGCCACCAGACCCCCGAACTGCCGGCCCAGCCCCACTAGCTCCAGCAAGGGGAGAACGGTGCTCATGCCGGGCGCCTCCCGCGGGGCAGGGGTGCCCCCAGGCGCTCCAGCAGGCTGGGGGTGATCAGGCCTTGGGGGAAGAGCACGGGCCCCAGCAGGATCACCAGGCCAAACACCACCAGACGGGCATCCCCCACCGGCCGGAGCAGTTCGGGCAGGGCTGTGAGCACCAGGCCGCCGATCACCGGGCCCAGCCAGCTGCGGGATCCTCCGAGGATCACGAAGGCCAGGGTGGTGACAGCCACATCAAAGGTGCCCTGGCGCGCATTCCAGGTGTTCAGGTAGTGGGCGGCGATGACCCCCGTGATCCCAGCCACCACCGCACTGGCCACAAAAGCACTCAACTTCACCCGGGTGGTGGCGATGCCCAGGCTGCGGGCGGCCAGCTCGTCATCCCGGATGGCGGCCATCTTTCGCCCCAGGCTGGTGAGCTCCAGCCGCTGGACGCACCAGCTCACCAGGGCCAGCACCGCTGCCGTCAGCAGCACGTAGCCCCAGGGATCGTGGAAGGGCTGGGGGATGCCGAAGATGCCCTGGGCACCCCCGGTAAAGGGAAGGTTGAGGATGGCCACCCGCACGATTTCCACCAGGGCAATGGTGGCGATCGCCAGATAGATGCCCCGCAGGCGCAGCACGGCTTGGCCCAGTGCCAGCGCCAGCAGGCCCACCACCAGCGCCGCCAGCCCCATTTCCAACGCCAGGCTGCCCAGAGGGAAGAGGCCGGGGGCCTGCCCACCGGTGCCATCCGCCGCCATGGGGGGTGCCAGGGGGCCGGTGGAGAGCAGGGCCGCCACCAGTCCGCCGATGGCGTAAAACGCCGGGGTGGCCAACGACAGCTGGCCCGCGGCAAGGGGCAGGTAGACCGAAAGGCCCAGCAGGGCGCCGAGCAGCATCTGCACCAGAAGGCCGTTGTCGATCATGGATTACACCTTCTCCACTTCAGGCCGGCCCAGCAGCCCCCGGGGACGGAGCAGCAGCACGGCGAAGAGGATCGCAAAGGCCAGGGCATCCCGGTAGCCGGAGGCCTCCGTGGGCACCAGGGCCTCCACGATGCCCATCAGGAGCCCGCCGACGATCGCTCCCGGCACACTGCCGAGCCCGCCGAGCACCAGCACCGCCAGGCCCTTGAGGCCATAGCTGATGCCGAAATAGGGCCCGGAGATGCTCACGCTCAGGGCCACCAGCCCCCCGGCCACCCCGGCCAGGAAACCGCTGATGGCAAAGGCGAGGCGGATCATGGCCTCGCTGTTGATCCCCAGCAGCTGGGCGGTGGTGGCATCCTCCGCCACGGCCCGCAGGGCCTTGCCGCTCCGGCTCCGCTCCAGCCATACCCCCAGCACCACCACCAGAAGGGCGGAGATCGCCAGCAGCAGCAGCTGCACGGTGCGCACCCGGGCGGAGCCGATGGCGAGGGAGGCCGGCCAGCCCCCCAGGGCGGAAGCGGGGAAGGCGTAGCTCTCCGATCCCATCAGGATCTGCAACAGGTTCACCAGCACCACCCCGGCTCCCAGGCTGGTGATCAGATAAAGCAGGGGTTCGGCGCCCTGGCGCCGCAACGGGGCAAACGCCACCCGCTCCACCCCCAGGGCGGCCAGGGCCGAGCCCCCACCGGCCAGAATCAGGGCCAGCCAGAAGGGAAAAGCCACGGGAAGGCTCAGGCCTGGCAGGGCTCCGTTGACGCCGATGGCCCCACCCATCAGCAGGAAGGTGAGGTAGCCCCCCAGGGTGAAGAGCGCGCCCTGGGCGAAGTTGATCACCCCCAGCACGGAGAACACGAGCGTGTAGCCCAGGGCGAAGAGGGCATAGGCCCCACCGCTGGCCAGGCCATTGAGGAGGGATTGCAGCAAGGTGGCGGTCATGGCTCCTCCTGATCCCGCACCAGGGCGAAACGCCCCTGCCGGCCCGAGCTCTCCATCTTCACCTCCGCCACGTAGAAGCGTTGCTGAATCACCTCCCCATCGGGACGGAAACGTATCGGGCCCAGGGGGGTGTCGTAGCGGCCTGCCAGGAGCTCCTTCATCAGGGCCAGCCGGGCCTCCGCCAGGGTGAGTCCCTCGAGAGCCCCACGGGCCTGCAGGCGCTGGCTGGCCTCAAACAGCACCTGGTAGGCCGCGAAGGCCTGGGCCGTGAGCTGGGGGGGCAGACCGCCCCCCTGTTTCTGGGCAAAAAGCCGCAGAAAGGCTTGGTTGGTGGGGGTGTCCAGCTCGGGGCTGTAGGCCTGGGCGATGAGCATGCCGTCGCACCATTGCTGGCAGATCGGATAGATGTTGGGGGTGTTCATGCCGTTGCCCACCACGATCTGCCCCTGGTAGCCCAGCTCCCGCAGTTGCCGCACCAGATTGCCTCCATCCACCGCCTGGGCCGAGATCACGATCAGCTCGGGCCGTTCCCGCAGGGCCGCTGAGATCGGATTCTGGAAGTCGTTGTCGCCCAGCTGGGTGCGCTGCACGGTGATGGGGTGCAGGCCCTTGGCGGCCAGGGCCCGCTGGAAGATGGCCGTTTCCGCCGTGCTGTAGGCGTCGTCCTGGGCGTAGAACACGGCCACCCGTTTCAGGCCGGGCTGGCGCCGCAGGGCCACCTCCAGGGAGAGGGGGGCAATCACTGAGCTCTGGGCCGACACCCGGGTGATGAAAAAGCCGATCTGGGGAATGCCGGTGGCCGTGTTGGAGGGGGCCACCACGGGTACCCCGCGCCGTTCGGCGATGGGATCGGCGGCGAAGGCCTGCTGCGAAAGGGTGGGACCTATCAGGGCCAGCACCCCGCGGCGGATCAGCAGGTTGAACGCGGCGGTGGCGGAGGCCTCATCGCTGCCCCCATCCTCCAGTTGCAGGGCGAGAGGACGGCGGACCGACTGGGTTTTGGCCCAGGTTTGGGCCAGCTCCAGCCCCAGCCGTTGATCCTGCCCGTACACGTTGGCATTCCCCGTGAGCGCCAGCACAGCCCCGATGGGCAGGGGGGAGCGGGTGCCGCCACCCGCAAGGGGCTGATGGGCCACATCGGCGGAACGGCCCAGCAACGCCAGCACCCCGATCACCAGGGCAAGCCCGGCCGAGAGCCGCGCTGCGCCCGTGGTGCGGCGCTCAAGAAAGGAGGGGGGGGCTGGCATGGGCTGGTCGCCAGTGGCGGCCTTCAGGCGATGGCGGCAAAGGCCTCACGGAAGGCTGCGATCGTGGCATCGATATCTGCATCGGAGTGCGCCAGGGAGGTGAAGCCCGCCTCGAAGGAGCTGGGAGCCAGATACACGCCGCGCTCGAGCATGGCCCGATGCAACTTGGCGAAGCGGGCCGAATCGGTGGCCTTGGCTTCTTCGAAGTTGCGCACCGGACCCGGGCAGAGGAAGAAGCCAAACATGGCGCTGATGGAGCCCCCGCAGATGGGTAGACCCGCCTGACGGGCCGATTCCTGCAGCCCACTGCTCAACCGCTGGGTGATGGCCTCCAGCCGCTCGTAGGTGCCGGGTTGCTTCAGCAGCTCGAGGGTTTTGATGCCGGCCGTCATGGCCAGGGGGTTCCCGCTCAGGGTGCCGGCCTGATACATCGGGCCGGCGGGAGCCACCATTCCCATGATGTCGGCCCGGCCGCCATAGGCCCCTACGGGAAGCCCTCCGCCGATCACCTTGCCGAGGGTGGTGAGGTCGGGGGTGATGCCGAACTTGGCCTGGGCGCCGCCGTAGCTGATTCGGAAGCCGGTCATCACCTCGTCAAAGACGAGCAGGGCGCCGTGCTCCTTGGTGAGTTCCCGCAGCCCCTCTAGGAAGCCCGGTTCGGGAGTGATGAAGCCCGCGTTGCCCACCACCGGCTCCAGGATGACGCCCGCAATCTCGCCAGGATGCTCGGCAAAGAGCTCCTTCACGGATTCCAGGCAGTTGTAGGGGGCCGTGAGGGTGTTGGCCGTGACGCTGCGGGGCACGCCAGGGGAATCGGGCAGGCCCAGGGTGGCCACCCCGGAGCCGGCCTTCACAAGAAACATGTCGGCGTGGCCGTGATAGCAGCCCTCGAACTTGATGACCTTTTCCCGGCCCGTGAAGGCCCGCATCAGGCGAAGCACCGCCATGCAGGCCTCGGTGCCGCTGTTCACGAAGCGCACCATCTCCACCGAAGGAACGGCGTCGATCACCATCTGGGCCAGGTGGTTTTCCAGTTCGCAGGGGGCCCCGAAGCTGGTGCCCTTCTCCAGGGCCTCGTGGAGGGCCGCGATCACTTCCGGATGGGCGTGGCCGCAGATGGCCGGCCCCCAGCTGCCCACGTAATCGATGTAGCGGTTGCCATCCACATCCCAGGCGTAGGCGCCCTTCACCCGGTCGAACACGATCGGTTGGCCGCCCACCGATTTGAACGCCCGGACCGGGGAGCTCACCCCGCCGGGCATGAGCTTCTGGGCGGCGGCGAAGATCTCCTGGGAACGGGTGGTGTGATGCAGCGCGGTGGCGGCGCTGCCCGAAACGGGAGCCGAGGTCAAGGCTGGATCCGCAGAGGGGGTGGTTTCAGGCCCGGGCAGGGCCATTGGCGTCGCCCATCCTTACGCACCTCAGGCGCGATCGGATCATGGGGACTCTCCACGTTAAGGAGTCGGCATGGGCTTGGTGAGGATTTGCTCGCTGATCCCTGCCCGGCTCGGCTGCTGGAAGGCAGCTTCCATGGAAGGTATCGTCAGGGCCACCAGCCCAAGGGGCCATCAGGTTCGATTAGCGCACTCGGGCCCCTCTCGGCCACAAGCCTTTTGGCCAGAACTTTGGGCTAAAAGGCCGACACCATGACGATCTCCGCCAGCCGCTCCACCCCTTCCCCATGACGATCGGTTCCCGCAAGCCAGGCCAACGCCAGGCCAGAACCGATGGGGCCCCCATCCAGTGGCCGCGCATTGCCGCTGCCTGCCGGGAGATCCTGCCTGAGCGGGCCGTGGTGGCCGCCCGTCAGGAGCTCCTGGCCTACGACAGCGATGGACTCACCCTGCATCGCTGGCAGCCGCCCCTGGTGGTGCTGCCGGAAACCACCGCTGAAGTGGTGGCCCTGGTGCAGCTCTGCCATCGGGAGGGGGTGCCCTTCGTGGCCCGGGGGAGTGGCACAGGCCTCTCCGGGGGGGCGGTGAGCGAGCAGCCGGCCCTGGTGATCGCCACCAGCCGCATGCGCTCCATCCTGGATCTGGATCTCAACAATCGCCGCATCACCGTTCAACCCGGGGTGATCAACAGCTGGGTGACCCGGGCGGTGACCGGAGCCGGCTTCTACTACGCCCCCGATCCCTCCAGCCAGGTGGTGTGCAGCATCGGCGGCAACGTGGCGGAGAACTCCGGTGGGGTGCACTGCCTGAAATACGGCGTCACCAGCAACCATGTGCTGGAGCTGGAGGTGGTGCTCCCCGATGGCACCCTCACCCATCTCGGCAGTGGGCTGGCCGAAACCCCGGAGCTGGATCTGCGGGGGGTGTTCATCGGCAGTGAGGGCACCCTCGGCATCGCCACGGCCATCACCCTTCGCCTGCTGCGCACCCCCCAGAGCGTGGCCGTGCTGCTGGCGGATTTCACCAGCATGGAGCGGGCGGGTGAGGCGGTGCGGCTGGTGACGGCGGCGGGCGTTCAACCGGCGGGGATGGAGATCATGGACAATTTCACTCTCAATGCGGTGAATGATCTCTTCGGCCGCGAGGAATATCCCAAGGACGCCCAGGCGGTGCTGCTCATCGAGCTGGACGGCCAGGACCAGGAGGTGGCCGCGGCGATCGAGATCGCCGATTCACTGTGCCGCCAGGCCGGAGCCCGCACGATTCGGCGGGCCACCGATCCGGCCGATCGCGCCCTGCTCTGGAAGGGTCGAAAATCCGCCTTCGCCGCCGTGGGGCGTATCACACCCACCTATTACGTGCAGGATGGGGTGGTGCCCCGCAGTGCATTGCCCCGGGTGCTCGGGGCCATTGAGGAGCTCAGCCGCCGATACAACCTCCCGGTGGCCAATGTGTTCCATGCCGGTGATGGCAATCTCCACCCCCTGATCCTCTATCGCGCCCAGGAGGAAGGGGCCACCGACCGGGTGCAGGCCCTGGGGGCCGACATTCTTCGCCTGTGTCTGGAGGCGGGTGGAAGCATCACCGGCGAACACGGCGTGGGCAACGACAAGCGCTGCTATCTCGACTGGATGTTTGCCCCTGAGGATCTGGACACCATGCAACTGGTGCGCCAGGCCTTTGATCCGAAGGGTCTGGCCAACCCGGGCAAGATCTTTCCCACCCCCGCCCGCTGCGGCGAATCCCAGCGCCGGCTGCAGGCCTCCCCGGCCTCGGAACGGATGGGTCTGGAGGCGGATGTCTTCTGAACATGGGCCCACCCCCTGGGCAAGGGGCCGAGCTCTGGCTATGCCTGGAAAGGCCTGATCCTCCGCCATGCATTCCTCTCCCGCTCTTTCCCTTGCTCTTCTGTTCAGTGTGGGATCTGCCTTTGGCACCCTGCAGGCAAGGGCCAATCCGGCCGATCCCGCCTGCGCCGCGCCCCAGTCCGGTCGCTATGCGGTGATGGGGGAGGGCCAATTGCAGGACGAGCCCTTGGCCCGTTTGCTCCTGGAGACCTGGAATCCGGATGGCACCCTGCAGGGCGTGCGGCTGGAGCGCCGCGGGCGCACCTATCGTGAATCTGTTTACACGGGCCGCTACCGCCCGATCTCCAACTGTCGGGTGGCGATCTATCGCACCTATGGGAACACGGTGAGCACCAGCCAGGGCGTTCTGGATCTCCAGGGGCGTCCCCGCTTTTCCCTCGGCATCCTGCCCGACGTGCTGATGGTGTCCCGTTGGTTTGCCCAACCCGCCCAGGCCTGTACCGCCTCCCTGCTCGATGGTGTGGTGGTGAGCCAACAGCAGGGAAGCGATTGGCGCGGCTCCCAGTGGAAACCCAACGCGGTGGTGCAACGGGAGCACTGGCGGGGTGGCCAGGTGAAGGGGTTGGCGATCTCCAGTTACGGTCCCACGGTGGAGGAGGCCACCTACAGCGGTTCCATCGCCGTCCAGCCCGACTGTCTGGCCACCATCCAGCAGCGGGATTCTCTGGGCAAGGCCTATAACTACCGCGCCATCGTGATGGCGGATGGTTCGGGCTATCTCTACCTCCAGACCGATCCGGAAGACGTGACGGTGGCTTTCCTGCAGCGCCTGTCTTCTCCCTCTCCAACCCCTGGTCATCGTTGATGGCGGCCTCCCCCTCCACCCTGGAGCTGCGCCGTCCGGACGACTGGCATGTCCATCTGCGGGACGGCCCCATGCTGCAGGCCGTGGTGGGCGCCACGGCCCGGGTGTTCGCCCGGGCCATCGTGATGCCCAACCTCACCCCACCGATCACCACGGTGGCGGCGGGGCGGGCCTACCGGGAGCGGATTCTCGAGGCCCTGCCGGACTCCAGCGGGTTCAAGCCCCTGATCACGCTCTATCTGCAGGACACCAGTGATCCGCAGGAGATCGCCCGGGGGTTTCAGGAAGGGGTGTTCGCCGCCTGCAAGCTCTATCCCGCCCACGCCACCACCAATGCGGCCGCCGGGGTGAGGGATCTGGCGTCGCTCACCCCGGTGCTGGAGACCATGGAGCGCCTGGGCATGCCCCTCCTCCTGCACGGGGAGGTGACCGACCACGGCGTGGATGTGTTCGATCGGGAGGCCGTGTTCATCGACCGCCATCTCCAGCCCCTCCTGCGCCAGTTCCCTGGCTTGAAGGTGGTGTTCGAACACATCACCACGGCCGAGGCCGTGGCCTTCGTGCGGGCTTCCGCCCCCCAGCTGGCGGCCACGATCACCCCCCATCACCTCCACATCAACCGCAACGCGATGTTTGATGGCGGGCTCCGTCCCGATTTTTTCTGCCTGCCTGTGGCGAAGCGCGAGACGCATCGTCTGGCCCTGCGTCAGGCGGCCACCTCAGGGGAGCCCTGTTTTTTCCTGGGCACCGATTCCGCCCCCCACGCCCGCACGGCCAAGGAGGCCGCCTGTGGATGTGCCGGCATCTTCAATGCCCCCACAGCCCTGGAGAGCTACGCCCTGGCGTTTGAGGAGGAGGGCGCCCTGGATCGGCTGGAGGCCTTCGCCTCCCTCCATGGGCCGCGCTTTTATGGCCTGCCCCCCAACGAGGAACGGATCACCCTGCAGCGCGATGGGCTGACCGTGCCGGTTCGGCTTCATCTCAACGATGCGGCCGGTCGGGCGATCGAGCTGGTGCCTTTCCACGCGGGCCAGGTGCTGCCGTGGCGCCTGCGATCCGCCCCGTCCTCGCGGCCCTGAGGGGCCGGTGGGTTGGGAGACTGGTGGGATTGCGCTCCCTGCACCCCTTGGCTGCCCCCCCCCTCGTCACCTCCCTGCGGGGGGAAGAGCTGCTCAATGATCCCCTGCTCAACAAGGGCACGGCCTTCACCCGCCAGGAGCGCCGGGCCCTGGGCCTCGAGGCTCTCCTCCCCTGGCAGGAGGAAACCCTTGAGCTGCAGGTGGAGCGCTGCTGGCTTGCGTTCGAAGCCATGGGCAGTGATCTGGAGCGCTTCGCTTATCTCCAATTCCTTCGCGAGCGCAACCTCACCCTGTTTCACCGCTTTCTGGCGGAGCACATCGACAAGGCCCTGCCGATTGTGTACACCCCCACGGTGGGAAAGGCGATTCAGCAGTTCAGCCAGTCGTATCGCAGCCCCTCCAAGGGGGTGTATCTCGCCGCGCCCGATCAGGAGCGGATGGTGGATCTCCTCCGCCAGGCCTGTGACAGCTTTGGCCAGCCCGAACTGCTGCTGATCACCGATGCCCAGGGAATCCTGGGGATTGGGGATCAGGGGGTGGGGGGGATCCAGATCTGTCTGGGAAAAATTGCCGTCTACACCCTCTGTGCCGGGCTCCACCCTGCCCATGCCCTGCCCGTGATGCTGGATGTGGGTACGGATCGCACCGATCTGCGGACCAACCCCCTCTACCCCGGCTGGAAGCACCCCCGCCTGGACGGTGTGGCCTATGACGCCTTCTTGGATGCGTTCATCGGCGCGGTGCATCAGGTGTGCCCCCAGGTGTTGGTGCACTGGGAGGATTTCGGGGCGGGCAACGCCAGGCGGGTGCTGGATCGCTACCGCCAGGTTGTGCCCAGCTTCAATGACGACATTCAGGGCACCAGCGGGGTGGCCGCGGCGGCGGTGCTGGCGGGGTTAAAGGGGTTGGGCCAGCCCTTCCGCGACCAGCGGATCGTGATCTTTGGGGCCGGCAGCGCGGGATGCGGCATCGCCGAGCGGCTCTGCCGGCTCCTGCAGCGCCAGGGCCTCACCCCAGCCGAGGCGGCCGATCGGCTCTGGCTGCTGGATCGGGAGGGGCTGGTGCACGACGGGCTGGCCCAGTGGAGTGAGGCGGTCAGTCCCTATGTGAAACGGGCGGAGCTGGTGCGGGATCTTCCCGCCGATGGTGAGGGCCGGATCGGTTTGCTGGCGGTGATCGAGGCCGTGAAGCCCATGGTGCTGATCGGCACCTCCACCTGCGCCGGAGCCTTCGATCAGCCCGTGGTGGAAGCCCTCTGCCGGGGCACGGCGCGCCCCATCGTGCTGCCGCTCTCCAACCCCACTCCCCTGGCGGAGATCACCCCGGAGAACCTCCTGCGCTGGAGCGAGGGCCGGGCCCTGGTGGCTACGGGGAGTCCTTTCCCACCCGTTCAGATCCAGGGCCAGGAGCGGGTGATCGGGCAGTGCAACAACTGTTTTGTGTTCCCAGGCCTGGGGTTTGCGGCGATGGCCGTGGGGGCGAGCGAGGTGAGTGAGGGGATGATCGATGCCTGCGTGGAAGCCCTGGCCGACCAGATCCCCGCCAGCCTTCACCCTGAGGCCCCCCTGATGCCCGCCCTCCACCAGGTGCGGCAGGTGTCATCGCGGGTGGCGGAAGCCGTGGCCCTGGCGGCCCTGGAAGAGGGGCTGGCCCGGAGGGCCACCACGGCGGAAGAGGCTCTGCAGTGCCTGCAGAGCCATCGCTGGGAGCCTATCTACCCCACCATCCAGCCCTGAAGCGGAGAATGGCAGAACCAATCCGTGCGTTCCCCAGCTCGATGGGCTTCTTTCTCCAGCTCACCGATGCCATCGCCGACCGGCAGTCGCTTCTGGTGACCGGGTTGGATCCGAATCCGGAGATGTTGCAGAGCTGGTCGTTGCGCCGCGGCATAGCGGGCTGCTCGTTCCTCTCTCAGGCGCGCCACTGGATCAAGGCTGTGATCGAGGCCACGGGCTCCCATGTCTGCGCCTACAAGCCCAGCCTGGGCTTCTACCAGTCGCTGGGGCCGATTGGCCTGGAGTTGCTGCGGGAGGTTCGGGAGCTGGTGCCCCTCCACACCCCCCTTATCGTGGATGCCAAACATGGGGATCTGAACAGTTCCTCCGCCCTGGCCCACTATCTGTTCCGGGATCTGGGGGCGGATGCGGTGACCCTCTCCCCCCTGCCCGGGCAGGACATCGCGGCACCGTTCCTGCTGTACCCGGATAAGGCCGTGGTGGTGACCTGCCACAGCTCCAATCCGGCGGCGCGCGAATTGCAACATCACCCCAATGAGGAGGATCCTCTCTATTTGCGCATCGTGCGGGAGGCCCAGCGCTGGGCCACTCCCGACCAACTCTTGTTGGAGGTGGGCACCAGTGATCCGGCCATTCTGGCTCGCGTGCGGGCTGAGGCTCCGGAGCGGTTTCTGATCCTGCGCAGCCTCTGGGCGGAGGAGGATCGGCTGGATGCCCTCCTGGAGGCGGGCCTCACAGATTCCGCCGATGGGCTCCTCTTGCCCCTGCCCCAGAACCTTCTGGTGGAGGACGACATGGCGGAGCGGGCCAGCCAGCTCAAGGAACGGATCCAGACCCATCGGCAAGCCCGGTTGGCGCAACAGTCGGAGGATCGCTGCAGCCTCTGGCTGCCGGCAGCGAAGGCCAGCCAGCCGATGGACCAATTGATCGTGGACCTCTTTGATCTGGGCTGTCTGTTGTTTGGCGAATACAAACAGGCCTCAGGAGCCCTCTTCAAGTACTACATCGATCTGCGCCAGATCATCTCCGATCCCAATCTCTTCCACCGGGTGCTCCACGCCTACGCCAGCTGCCTGGAGGCCCTCTCCTTTGATCGCATTGCGGGAATTCCCTATGGCTCGCTGCCCACGGCCACGGGCCTCTCGCTCCAGCTCCACAAGCCCCTGATCTATCCCCGAAAGGAAGTGAAGGCCCATGGGGCCAGGCGGCTCATCGAAGGCGACTTCCAGGAGGGGGAGCAGGTGGTCGTGGTGGACGACATCCTGATCAGTGGCGGCAGTGTGCTGGAGGGCATCGGCAAGTTGGAAAGCTCGGGCCTGCGGGTCTCCGATGTGGTGGTGTTCATCGACCACGGGCCCAGTCGCGGAGGAGCCGGAGAGGTGCTGCATGGGCGCCGGCGCCTCGAGGACGCGGGCTACCGGCTCCATGCCGTTCTGGATATCCCCCGCATCACCGCCGTGCTGCTCCAGGCGGGCCGGCTGAGCGAGGAGCAGGCGGCCTCCCTCGGTAAGGGGGAAGTCTCCTGAGCCTTCTTCTTCCCTCCCGGCATGCGCTGAGCCTGCCAGGATCTCTTCGGCCTGCGTGCAGGGATGCCCAAGGGGGATGGCTTTGAGGTCAATCGCGGATCCCTTCCTCCGGCGCCCGGTGCTCACCATGGTGCTGAGCCTCCTGATCCTGCTGGCCGGGGTGGTAAGCCTGCCGGTGTTGCAGGTGGAAAACCTGCCTCCGATCGCCAACAGCCGGGTCAGCGTGCGGGCCAGCTACCCCGGGGCAGGGCCCGAAGCGGTGGAGCAGGGCGTCACCAACCTGCTGGAAAAACAATTCAATGGATTGGAGCGGCTGGATTCCATCCGCTCCACCAGCTCCGCCAATGGGAGCTCCATCTCCCTGGTGTTCAGCGGCGGGAATCCGGAGCTCAACCAGATCAACACCCAGAACCAGGCCACGGTGGTGGCGCGCCAGTTGCCCTCCCAGGTGGCCCGTTTCGGGGTGCAGGTGCAACGCAGCTCCGACGACCTCCTGCTGGTGTTGAGTTTCAGCGCCGATGCCGCCACCTATCGGGACACCTTCCTCAACGGCTGGGTGGATCAGGTGGTGCGCGATCGACTGCGGCGGGTTCCGGGGGTGGGGGATGTGGGCTTCTTTGGGGGAAGTCCCCTGGCCTTTCGCCTCTGGTTGGATCCCGTGCGCCTGGAGCAGCGCAACCTCACCATCGCCCAAATCCGCCAGGCCCTGGAACAGCAGAACGTGCTCGCTGCCCTGGGGCAGATCGGGGATGCCCCCACCCCACCAGACCAGGTGATGGTGCTGCCCCTGCGGATGGAGGGCCGCTTGCGTTCGGTGGCGGAGTTCGAGCAGCTGGTGGTGGGGCGCAGCGCCGAAGGGGGGGTGACCCTGCTGAAGGATGTGGGCCGGGTGAGCCTGGGCACCGAAAGTTATGAATCCCTGGCCACCAACCTGAAGGGGCAGCGCACCGTTTCCGTGGCGGTGTATCAGCGGGATGGGAGCAATGCCCTGCAGGTGCGCCAGGAGGTGGAGGCCGCCCTGGAGGAGATCACCCCCCGGTTTCCCCCGGGTGTCGACATGCAGGTGATTGTGGATGAGGCCGAAACCGTGCGCACCAGCATCGATGGCGCCATCGAGGCCTTGCGGGATTCGGTGCTGCTGGTGTTCGTGGTGTTGCTCCTGGGCCTCGGTAACAGCCGCCTGGCCCTGATCACGGCTGTCGCCGTGCCCGTGGCCCTGATCGGTTCGCTCACGGTGTTGCGTCTCACCGGCATGTCGATCAACACCCTCTCCCTCTTTGGCATGGTGCTGGCCTCCGGGCTGGTGGTGGATGACGCCATCGTGGTGAGTGAAGACATCGGCCGCCGCCTGGAGGGCGGCACCCCGGCCCTGCAGGCGGCCCAGGAGGCCATGGCCGAGTTGGGGAGTGCGGTGGTGGCCACCTCCCTGGTTCTGGTGGTGGTGTTTCTGCCGGTGCTGGGTCTGGAGGGAAGCCTCGGACGGCTCTACGCCCCCATTGCGTTGGCGATCAGTGCGGCCATTGCCTTTTCCACCATCAATGCCCTCACGTTCACCCCCGTGGCGGCCAGCAGGCTGCTGCATGCCGACCAGCGGGAACCCTCCTGGTTGAAACGCTGGATTGATCCCCCCAGGGTGTGGTTGGAAGCCCTGGAGCGGCCCTATGCCCGCTTGCTGGATCGGGCCTTGGCCCGACGGCGGGCCGTGCTCGCGTTGCTGATGGCTGGACTGCTGCTCACCGCCCTGGCGCTGCGCAGCCGGCCCATGGCCTTCATCCCCCAGGAGGATACGGGCCAGCTCAGGGGGGTGGTGGTGTTGCCGGAGGGCTCGGCCCTGGTGCGCACCCAGGCCGTGTTGGAGAAGGTGCGCCAGGTGGTCCGCCAGGAACCCCTCCTAGCCAGCGGCAATTTCTTCGCCGGCCGCTCCTTCGATGACAGCAGTCCTAACAAGGGCCAGGTGTTCCTGCGCCTGATCCCCATCCGGGAGCGGCCTCGCCCGGACCAGAGCACGGCCGCCGTCGCCGAGCGGATCAAGGACGCCCTGCAACGGGAGATCCAAGGGGCGGTGGTGCAGCTCAGTGAAGCCCCCACCGTGCGGGGCTTCGGATCGGAGGGGGGCCTGCAGCTCGACCTGCTGGATACCAGCAACGGCCAGTTGGCGTTGGACCAGTTCGAGCAGGAGGCGCGGGCCTTCATCGCTGAAGCCCAGGGCCTCACCCTCGGGGGCAAACCGGCCTTTGAGCGGGTGTCCACCCGCTTTTCCGCAGCCTCACCCCTGTTGCGGCTCACCCCCGACCGTCTGCAGATGGCGTCCCTCGGGGTGGATCTGGCCGATGTGGTGGATCTGCTGAGCACCAGTTTCGGCAGCGACTACGTCAATGACAGCTTTGAGGATGGGCAGGTGCGTCGGGTGATTGTTCAGCTGGATGGCCCGGCCCGGCGGGGGGTGGAGGACGTGCTGACCCTCCGCGTTCCCGCTAGAGAGGGGCGCCTCATCCCCCTGGCCCAGGTGGTGCGGATCGAGAGCCAGGCCGGACCCACCACGATCCAGCATTCCCGCCTGCTCCGTTCCATCCCGGTGCAGGCTCTCCCCCGGCCCGGCGTAAGCACGGGCCAGGCCATGGCCCTGTTGCAAGACCTTCAGACCCGTCGGGAGAACGATGCCCTCGCCCTCGAATGGGTGGGTCTGGCCCGGGAAGAGGCCCGCTCCACCGGCGGCAATGCCAGGGCCTTTGTGCTCGGCACCCTGGTGATGGGGTTGGTGCTGGCGGCGCTGTACGAAAACGTGCTTGATCCGGTGATCATCCTCGTCACCGTTCCCCTGGCCCTGCTGGGGGCCGTGCTGGGGTTGGCCTTGCGGGGGCTGCCCCTGGATGTCTATGGCCAGATGGGGCTCTTGGTGCTGGTGAGCCTGGCCGCGAAGAACGGCATCCTGATCGTGGAATTCGCCAACCAGCGCCTCAGGCAGGGCCTTCCGCTCGGGGAGGCGATCCATGGGGCCGCGGTGGCCCGTCTGCGGCCCATCCTGCTCACCGCCATCTCTTCCCTGGTGGGCTTTCTACCCCTCCTCCTGGCCAGGGGAGCTGGAGCCGCCAGCCGCATCAGCATTGGCACCGTGGTCTTCAGTGGGCTGCTGGTGGCCACCCTCCTGAGCCTGTTCGTTGTGCCCGTGGTGTATCGCCTGGTCAAGGGGTGGGAGATGGGCAGGCTGGCCCCCTGAGTGCCTCAGTCCAGGGCCGGGGGGGCCTGGATGGCAAAGGGCGGTGGCGGCGGAGCAACGGGGAGGGAAACGCGAGGGGGGCTCGAGGGCGGTCGGCGGATCGGCAGTGTTGTCGGCACCGGCGTCGGCACCATGGTGGTGGGGGTGCGCAGACCGAAATCCGGCCGCACCCCACCCCTGCCCAGGGCGTCCTGGTGCAACTGACGGAACAGGGCCTGTCGGGTGGCCGCCCCCTCGGCTCCGGAAAACTGGCCCCAGAGACCCTCCCAAAAGAAATAGATCACGCCATGGCCGCGACGCAAGGACAGGTCGACCTTTTTGCCCAGGGTCGCCATGTCGGTGGTGCGGCCCCCGAATCCCGCCAGGATGCCGATCTCCACCGGGATGCCCCAGCCGCGTGCCTTGATCAGGGCTGGCTGGTCGAGATCCTTGGCAAAGCCCTTCACGGAATAGGCATAGTTCTGTACCACCAGGTCATCGATCAAGCCCCCCAGGGCCCAGAGTTCCCAGTCCTGCAGCCATTGGTTGTAAGCAAAGCGAAAAGGGCCTGGAGAGAGGCTGATCACCAACCGCTTGGCCCCGGAAACCTGTTGAATTCGCGTCCGCAGTTCGCGCAAGAGGCTGGTGAGCTGCTGGCGTCTCCAGCGCATCCAGTAGCGGTCCGTATGGTCGCTGGGGGGCTCCCGCCCTGTCTGGGCGCGGTAAAGCGCCCGGGTGGTGTCGTCGTAGCCCAGCTCCACGGGCCAGGCGAAGTGATCATCCAGCTGAATGCCATCCACGCTGCAGCGCTGCACGATTTCGGCAATGAGCCCGATGAAGCGCTGGCGCACCTGGGGATGGGCGGGGTTGAGCCACACCCGCAGATCCTTCAAGGGGGAGGTGCGCAAATTCGCTCCATGCATGGCGTAGAGGGCACTGCCATCGGCACGGCGCAGCAGCCAGTCCGGATGGGCCTGAACCACGGCGGAGTCCGCTGGCTCCATCAGGCCATATTCAAACCAGGGCACCACTTGCATGCGTTGCCCCTGGGCGGCCCGGGTGATGCGGCAGATGGGGTCCAGCTCGGCATTCACCTGGGCCAGGGCGGGCTCGATAGGGGCGTAGCGGCTGTTGTGAAAGGTGGTGCCCCGACTCCACACATTGGGATAGAGGGTGTTGAAGCCCGCTGCAGCCAGCTCCTGCACGGCCCGATCGATGCGTTGGGGGTCGTAATAGAGCGGGCTGGGGCTGTTGGTCAGCCAGACTCCGACCCGTTGTCCCATGGGCTTGGGCAACGCTCCCGATTGGGCAGCTACGGGAAGGCCCGCGGAGAGGAGGGATCCTCCAGCAAGAAGCACGGCGAGGCACCGGGAAAGGTTCATGGGTGCCAATCCGAAAAAATGTTCAACGGAACATGGAGCTGACCGAACTTTCTTCGTGAATCCGCCAGATGGCTTCGCCCAGCATGTTGGCGACGGAAAGCACCCGGAGTTGATCAAACATGCGATCGGGGGGAACTGGAATGCTGTTGGTGACCACCACCTCCTCGAAGAGGCCGGGCTCCGAGAGCCGTTCAATCGAGGGGGGAGAGAACACCGCATGGGTGGCGCAGCACAGCACACGGGAGGCCCCTCGACGTCGCAGCAGTTTGGCTCCCTGGCAGATGGTGCCCCCCGTGTCGATCATGTCATCGATCAAAACGGCCGTCTTCCCCGTCACATCGCCGATCACGGTGAGACTCTCGGCCACATTGTGTTCCGAGCGCCGCTTGTCGATGATCGCCAGGGGAGCGTCCTGCATTTGTTTGGCAAAGGCCCTGGCCCGGGCCACACCGCCCACATCGGGCGACACCACCACAAGGTCTTCCAGTTGGCGCGTACTCAGGTAGTCCACCAAAACAGGTGAGCCATAAATGTGGTCGCAAGGAATATCAAAATATCCCTGGATCTGGGAGGAGTGCAGATCCATGGCCAACACCCGATCAACGCCGGATTTCACCAGTAAGTTGGCTACCAATTTGGCCGTGATGGATTCCCGACCTGCTGTTTTTCTGTCTGCCCTTGCATAGCCGTAGTAGGGAATCACAGCGGTGATCTGCCTGGCTGAAGCCCGCCTGCAGGCATCCACCATGATCAGCAGCTCCATCAGATGATCGTTCACCGGAGCGCAGGTGGGTTGGATCAGAAAAACATCACAACCCCGGATTGATTCCTGAATCTGGATATAAAACTCCCCATCCGCAAACCGCTTGATCACCCGGGGGCCATCCGGAATGCCCAGGTAGGCGCCGATTTCCCTGGCCAGCTCGGGGTTGGAGTTCCCACTGAACAACCTCAGGCGTCTGCTGTCGTTCGTGGCATGGAATTGGGTGCCACTGGGCTCCAGCCGTTCGGTGGGGGAGAAGGTGGTCACGGCGGGCACGGGCTGCACGCGGCAGAGTAGATCGTAGGTGCGTGCCCTGACGACGCCCCCGCAGAGGAGCTCCAGATCCCCATGATCCACCTCAAACCCATGGCCATCATGGTGGTGGGCTCAGGACCCGAAGCTCTGCTGCGAGGACCTGACGGTCCGAACGAGCATGCGGCACGTCGTCTTGCCCGAGCCCTTGCCCTTCCCCATCGCCCGATCGCCGATCCCTGTTCCCCCGATCGGCAGCTCCAGCAGCTTCAGGCCTCAGGTGCCGGTTGGATGGCCAGCCTTCCCCTGGATCCGGGCCAGGCTCTGCCGGATGGCAGCACCTGGGCCGAGGCCCTCGGCGCCTGGTGCCAACCCACCCTGGTGATCGTTGGTGCCCAGCAGCTCTCCAGTGGAGCGGCGGCCTCCACCACCGCCCTGCTGCGCCAGTGGCGGGTCCCCTTGCTGGGCCTGGTGCAATGGGGTGGGGCCTGGAAGGCCGATGTTCGTCGTCGGGATGGTCTCCCTTGGCTGGGGCGACTGGAGGAGGGGCCGGCTGGGGAGGGAAGCGAGGCAACCAGCGATCTGGTGGGGCTCCTGCGGCAGCGGTGGCCCCTCCTCGATCTCCCGGTGCCCTCCTAGGGAGCGTCCCCGGAGGGAGGCTGGGCCTGCGCGCGGTCGGGCTCGGGCCAGAGGGGCTGGGCCGCGGCGGGGTCCAGTTGCCGCAGGTCGCCGAAATCCTTGCTCGCGGGCTTCAGGGGCAGCGTGCGGACCTGAAGCGAGGTGCCCTTGTCCAGTCCGGCGGCCAGAAGGCTGAGCATCTCCTGGGGGCTCAGGTTGGTGTCCACCTGTCCCCTCCAGCTCGCCATGAGATTGGGGAGCAGGGCGAGTTGTTCCGGCCGGCCCAATTGGTCCCTCAGGCCCTCGAGCACCAGCTGCTGGTTGGTCCTCCGGCTCTGCTCCCCCAGCCATTTGTCGCGATGGCGCACCAACTGTTCCACCTTCTCCCCCGTGAGGCGCTGCACGCCGCTGGGGAGGTCGATCGTGTACTTGAGCGTGGTGTCTTTGTATTTCAACCGGCGGGGGGGACTCACCTCCACGCCCCCGATCCCATCCACCAGCTCCCGGAGGGCTTGCCTGGGCACCACCATGTAACGCTCCGGAGCGGTTCGCCCCAGGTTGAGCAGCTCCCGCACGGCTTCGGCCGTCAAGGCCACGCCTCCCTGGCCATAGAGGGTCCCGAGGGCCACCGGGCTCGGTCGACCTGGCAGGGAGAGCGCCAGTTCCGAGGGGAGCTGGAGCACCTGCAATGGCCCCTGGGGATTCACCCGCACCAGCAGCACCGCATCGCCATTGGGCGGGCCGGGGGGGGCGGCCCCGTTGCTGGTGGCGCGGAGGGTGTCCCCATCGCTGCCGATCACCAGCACCGTGACGGACTGGTTGGGCTTCGGGGCCAGTGTTTCAGCGGTGATCTCCTCCCGGAGGTGGGCGGAGCGGTCGGGTTTGGGCCAGATCACCCCCAACAGGCTGGCGCCGGTGATGGCACCGACCACCCCCAGGGCGGCCAGTCCCATTCCAGGCCAGGACGGCCGCTGTCGGGGCCGCCTTTGGAGCACGTCAGAGGACTCCGGGTTGGGGATGGGAGAGCGACGTTTCCGGCGTTCGGCCATGGGTGCCCGATCTGGCAGGAGTGGGGCCACTCTGGCTGAGCGACTCCACACCTGCTCCCCCCAAGGGAGGTCCCAGCCGATAGGTTGAGATTGGACTGCCCTCGCTGCGCCTTTGACTGCTGTTGAGCCGCCCACCCAGCCCCTGGTTCCCCCCTCCGCGCGAGGGCATCTGCGCGCCCGTCCCATGCCCGTGGGGAGCCCTCGGCCCGCCCGCGATCTCTGCAGTGAGTGCGGCCTCTGCGACACCCGCTGGGTGGCCTACGTGGGCCAGGCCTGTGCCTTCCTGGATCAGCACTTTGACGCCATGGAGCAACAGAGCCATGGACGCAGCAGGGATCTGGAGGATGAAAACGAGCTCTACTTCGGGGTGCAGGAGCGCATGCTCACGGCCCGCCTCACCCAGCCGATCGAGGGCGCCCAGTGGACAGGGATCGTCAGCCGGATTGCGGTGCGGGCCCTGGAAACAGGGCTGGTGGATGCGGTGTTGTGCGTGCAGCAGAGTGCGGACGACCGCTTCACCCCCGTGCCGATCTTGGCCCGAAGCCCCGAGGAGGTATTGGCCGCCCGGGTGAACAAGCCCACCCTCTCCCCCAACCTCAAGGTGTTGGAGGAGCTTCCGGGGAGCGGGATCCAGCGGCTTCTGGCCATCGGGGTGGGGTGCCAGGTGCAGGCCCTGCGCACCGTGCAGGCCACTCTCCCCCTGGAGGAGCTCTTCGTGCTGGGGCTTCCTTGCGTGGATAACGTCAGCCGGGAGGGCCTACAGACCTTCCTGAACAGCGCCAGCCGTTCTCCCGAGACGGTGGTGCACTATGAATTCATGCAGGATTTCCGCATTCACTTTCGCCATGCGGATAGCTCTGTGGAAACCGTTCCCTTCTTCGGGCTAGACACTCCAGCCCTCAAGGATGTCTTCGCCCCAAGCTGTCTGAGCTGTTTTGATTACACCAATGCCGGTGCGGATCTGGTGGTGGGCTATATGGGGGCCACCTTTGGTCGGCAGTGGATCACCGTTCGCAATTCCAAGGGCGAGCGCCTGCTGGCCCTGGTGGAGGCCGAACTGGATGTGGCCCCGGTCACGAGCCGCGGCGACCGCCGGCAAGCAGTGCAGCAAGGGATTGGGGCCTACGACAAGGCGGTGAAGTTGCCTCTGTGGCTGGCGGAGGTGCTGGGCTGGTTCGTGCAGCGCTTTGGCCCCCAGGGGCTTGAATACGGGCGGTTTTCGATCGACTCCCATTTCACCCGCAATGCCCTCTGGCTTCGGCGTCAGCATGGTGACAAGGTCGAGCGACACATTCCTGCGTTCGCCAAGCGCATCATCGGGCGCTATCGCCTGCCCTCCTCGTGAGTGATCCCCCTGAGGCCTCCGGCCCGCCCATGGCATCCAAGGCTCGGGCAGCGGGGGTGTTGTTTCACCCCACCTCCTTTCCGGGAACTCCCGCCTGCGGCACCCTGGGAGCCCAGGCCCGGGCCTGGATCGATCTCCTCGCCCAGGCTGGAGTAGGGGTTTGGCAGGTTCTTCCCCTGGCGCCTCCCGATGGACTGGGATCGCCCTACAGCTCTCCCAGCGGCTCAGCCCTCAATCCCTGGTTGCTGGACGCGGAAGATCTGGTGGCGGCGGGAGCCTTGCAACCTTCCGATCTGCAGGCCCTGCCGGGGGGAGGCACGGAGCGGATGGTGCCGGAGGTGGCCTCCGCCCGAGCTTTGGCCTTGGGGCAAGCCCTGGCAAAACGCTGGCCAGAGCAGACGGCCGAAGAGCACCGGGCCTTTCGCCTCTGGTCCAAGCGACAGCGGTTCTGGCTGGACGATCACGGGCTGTTCATGGCCTTGCGTCGCCGCCATGGGCTTCGGCCCTGGTGGGAGTGGTCTCCCGAACTGGTGCGGCGTTCCCGTCGCGCCCTGGCTGCTGCGGCAACCCAGGAGCGCCAGGCCCTTCTGGAGGAAGCCCTGCTGCAATGGCATTTGCAACGGCAGTGGAATCGTCTTCAGGAGCAGGCGCGCCGGGTGGGGGTCACCCTGTTTGGCGATCTCCCGTTCTATGTGGCCCACGACAGTGCCGATGTCTGGAGCCGCCAAGGTCTGTTCTCCCTCGATCAGCAGGGCAGGTTGCTGGAACAGAGCGGGGTGCCCCCCGATTACTTCTCCGCCACCGGCCAGCTCTGGGGAACACCGGTGTATCGCTGGTGGCTCCACCGCCTCACCGGTTTTCGTTGGTGGATGCATCGGTTGGAACGGCAGCTGGATCTGTTCGACCTCCTCCGACTCGATCACTTCCGGGCCCTGGAGGCTTATTGGAGCGTGCCGGGCCAGGCGACAACCGCTGAGAACGGCATTTGGTGCCCATCGCCAGGTGCCGCCCTGCTGGGGCTCCTCCAGCGTCGCTGTCGGCGCCAAGGCCGCCTCACCGCGGAAGGAGGGCTACCGATCATTGCGGAAGACCTGGGGGTGATCACCTCGGAGGTGGAGCAGCTGCGCGATGCCTTCCAGCTGCCCGGTATGAAGATCCTCCAGTTTGCCTTTGACGGGCAGGCCTCCAATCCCTACCTTCCTGCCAATTACCAGGGCCCCCACTGGGTGGTCTATACCGGCACCCACGACAACGCCACCACCCTGGGCTGGTGGCGCGGAATAGATGATGGGGCACGGGGTCAGGTGGCGGCCCTGGTGGGCGCCGAGGTGCACGCTCCCGGCTGGCAACTGCTGGAGGTGGCCTTGAACTCCTCCGCCGAGCTCGTGGTGGTGCCCCTTCAGGATCTCCTCGAGTTGGGGGATGAAGCCCGTTTCAACACCCCAGGCACCACGGACGGCAACTGGAGCTGGCGTCTGGATCGAACCGTGGCGGACCTGGGCGGGGCCCTGAAGGGGTTGGGGGAGATGGCCCGCCGCCATCAACGGCGTTAGGGCGTGGTGGCGGGGGCTGCTTTCGGGGCAGCCGTGGAGGGCACCCGATAGACCGCCGTGGTTTTGGCTTCCGTCGGGGGATCCGAAGGATCCGGCCCCTTCTCCTGCAGCGCTTTTCCCCTCCAACGAACCGCCGCACCGGAAGAGGGGGGTGGGTTCAGGCGCAACTCAAAGGGCGGCAAGACGGGCAGGGAGAGGTCTCCCGAGATTCCCTCCAGCTGGGTGGGGCCACTGCGTTGGGATTGCAGGGCCAGCCGGGTCGGCTGGCTCAGCGTCAAGGTGAGGAGCCCCAGCGTGC
>JBEIGX010000001.1:0-39433 GCA_040381675.1 Aphanothece sp. | reverse complement strand
GTCCCACCGGAAAAGCGTCCATCGGTGATCAACGCCACCTTGTCGCCAAGGCCTTGGCCCACGATGGCCGCCGTGGGTGCCAGCATTTCCCGCATGCCAGGTCCGCCCACCGGTCCCTCGTGGCGGATCACAACCACGTCTCCAGCCAGGATTTGGCCTGCCAGAATCGCTTCCAGGCAGCTTTCCTCGCTCTCGAACACCCGGGCAGGACCCGTGAGGATGGGGGTCTTGACCCCACTGATTTTGGCGACGCTGCCCTCGGTGGCCAGGTTGCCCTTGAGAATCGCCAGATGGCCCTTCGCATAGAGGGGGTTGTGGAGTGGATGAATCACGTCCTGTCCCTCCGGAGGTGCATCGGGCACGTCGGCCAGCACCTCTCGAAGCGTGCGTCCTTCCACCGTTCGGCAGTCGCCATGGAGCAGGCCGGCGTTCAGCAGCAGCTTCATCACCTGGGGAATGCCTCCGGCTCTATGGAGGTCGACCGTGACGTAGCGGCCACTGGGTTTGAGATCGCAGATCACGGGCACCCGTTGCCGGATGGTCTCAAAGTCTTCGATCACCAAAGGCACCTCTGCGGTGCGGGCCACCGCCAGAAGGTGGAGCACGGAATTGGTGGAGCCACCCACCGCCATGATCACACTGATGGCGTTCTCAAAGGCCTCGCGGGTGAGCAGGTCGCGGGGGCGGATGTTGTTGGCGATGGCCTCCACCAGCACCTCGGCGCTGCGGGCGGCGCTATCGGCCTTCTCCTGATCCTCCGCCGCCATCGTGGAGCTGTAGGGAAGGCTCAGACCCATGGCCTCGAAGGCCGCACTCATGGTGTTGGCCGTGAACATCCCGCCGCAGCTGCCTGCCCCAGGGCAGGCATTTTTCTCGATGGCGGTGAGTTGGTCTACATCGATTCGACCGCCGCTGTACTGGCCCACGGCCTCGAAGGCGCTTACCACGGTGAGATCGCAGGCGCCAAGCTTCCCTGGTTTGATGGTGCCGCCGTAGACAAATACCGCTGGGATGTTCATGCGGGCCATGGCCAACATGGCGCCTGGCATGTTTTTGTCGCACCCACCGATGGCCAGCAGACCATCCATGCTCTGGGCATTGCAGGCGGTTTCAATCGAGTCGGCAATCACTTCTCGGGACACCAGGGAATAGCGCATCCCCTCTGTGCCCATGGAAATCCCATCGCTGACGGTGATCGTGCCAAACATCTGGGGCATGGCCCCGGAGCGATGGGCGGCCTCCTCTGCCCGCTGGGCTAGGTCATTGAGTCCGATGTTGCAGGGCGTGATCGTGCTGTATCCGTTGGCAATTCCGATGATCGGTTTACCAAAATCCCCATCCCCAAATCCCACGGCACGCAGCATGGCCCGGTTCGGAGACCGTTGAATCCCCTGGGTGATGGCGTCGGATCGCAACATGTTGGCTCGACCAATCCATCGACCCTACTGCGGTCGTTGCCGTTGGGCTGGCCGTTCTTTACCGGTCCTGTTCAGGGGAAACAACCGTCAGGACTGGGCTTCAAGCGCTTCCAGCTGTCGTCTCACCTCTTCAATCGCCTGGTTGAGTTGTTGCACTCTCTCGGGCAACGCGTCCGCTTTGCTGGTGTCGTCCGACAGGATGGGCTCTTCCGTCACCACCCCACCCTGGAAACGGGACAGACGAAGCAAGCGCCGCTCCCGCTCCGCCAGTTGCCTGCGTTGGCTCTGCCTCCAGAGCCACCAGGCCAGCCCACCGGCCCCTGCCAGGGCACCGAGAAGGGTGCTGGTGAGCATCGGGGCGCCAGCCGAAGCAGCGGAGGGGCGCTGGGGCTCTGGCATGGAGTCGGCCATGGGCAGGAAGTGACCTCAGCCTAGGTGCCAACTCTGTTGTCTGCCCCTGGGGCGCCCGATCCATACAGCCTTTGGACAGGATCCCCGAATCCTGGAAGGATCTGCCCCTGTTCATTGAGCTCAGGATCGATACAAGCGCAATAAATGGTCAGTGAATCCGTGGCCTCCCCGACAGCCTTCAGCCCTGGGGAGGAGGCCAGAGAGGTGATCACCCTCAGCCGCGCCCCTTCAACTCCGGAGCGCCGCAGCCGCTCCAGGAGAGCCAGCAGGGTGCGCCCGGACGCCAGCTGGGGAAGCCACACCAGCACCCCCACCCGTTGGTCAATCACGGCGGGCAGGTCGTCGAGATACCAGTGGGGAGGCTGATTTGGAGGGGCATCCAGGCCCACATGGCACACCCGGGCAGTGGGCACCACCCCCTGGGCCCCTTGCCAGAGGCCCAGGCCCCCACGAAGCACGGGAACGGCCAGCAGAGGGATGGCTGGATCGATCACCGTGCCTTCCGTCGTGCCAAAGGGGGTCTCCACCTGAACCGAGCCATGGGGAATCCAGTCGCGGAGCGCTTCATAGGTGAGCCACCGCCCCAGTTCTCCCATGGCGGTGGCGAAGAGGGGGGAGGGGGTGGAGCGATCCCGCAGGATTGTGAGCCAGTGGGCGATCAGGGGATGGGGGGGGACCACCACCCGCAACGACAGGGCCATGGCTGCCATAACTTGAGCCTGAAGCGTAGAGCTGAAGCCATGCCTCGAACGGCCATGTCTATGGAGTCATCCCCCATCCCTTCCTGGATCTGGAGAAAGGCTCTTCTTCTTGTGCTGGGCGTTGCCTTGCTCTTTCCCCCTTCAGCCCTGGCCATCACGGCCCCGGAGTTGAGGGGGCAGCGGTCGCTGCAGCAAATCGAGCCCGATATGCATGGTCGCAACCTGCAACAGCAGGAGTTCCTCAAATCCGACCTGGAGGGGGTTGATTTTCATGGCTCGGACCTGCGGGGTGCTGTCTTCAACGGCAGCAATCTTCAGGGGGCCGATCTGCGGGAGGTTGATCTGCAGGATGCGGTGGTGTATGCCACCCGCCTGGACAAGGCCGATCTGCGGGGGGCCCTGCTACGCAACGCCATGTTGATGCAGAGCCGCTTCACCGATGCCGAGATTGCCAATGCGGATTTCAGTGGTGCTGTTCTCGATCGGGCCCAGCGTCGAGCCCTCTGTGCCAGGGCCGAGGGGGCCCATCCCCAGACCGGGGTGTCCACGAAGGACAGCCTGGAATGCGACTGAGGCCTGCAGCCAACACCCATCAGTAGATTGCTGTTCATCGGTTCCGTGGAAGATCAGTCCACGGAGGTAAGGGGGAAAGTCCGGTGCACAGAGTTTCTGGAGTCCGGCGCTGTCCCGCAGCTGTGAAGATCGCGCCAGTGATCCAAGCCAGAACGCCCGCCGACCCATCTCTCAAGCCCGGCGCGGACCGGCGGTATCCCTGATGACCTTCCCCCTGTCTACGCCTGATTGCGCGATGGCTGATCGCCTCCGGCCCTGGTTCCTTCCTTCTGTCATGGGCCTAGGGCTCACGGTTCTTGGGCTGGCTGGTCAGCCCGCGGAAGCCCACCATCTGATGGACCTGACCCACCTGCCCCCCTCCCCCGCCACTGGATTGCTCAGTGGGTTGGCCCATCCGGTCCTGGGACCGGACCATCTGTTGTTTCTGTGCTCGCTCTCGCTTGTGGGCTTGCGCCATCGGGTCCGATGGATGCTGGCGCTCCTGGTCACCGGTCTGCTGGGCAGTGGTCTGGGCTTGCTCCTGCCGGGTCTGCCCTTTGCGGAAGCCGCGGTGGCCTTCAGTTTGGTGGTGGTGGCGTTGGTGTGGCTCCGCAAGTGGCCCAAGGGCCTTCTCTTGCCAGCCATTGCCCTCCATGGCTATGTGCTGAGCAACACCGTTCTCGGCTGGAGTCAGGCACCGCTGGCCTTCTACGCCCTGGGACTGCTGCTGAGCCAGGCAACCCTCCTCCTGTTGGCCCTTACCCTGCTCAGATCCCTGGTGGATGGCCTGTCCTCCCAGCAACGGGCTCTGGTCTGTGGGGGCCTGATCGGCTGCGGCAGTGCCTGGACTCTCTCAGCGCTCGTGGCCTGAGATGGGCCTTCCCATGCCAACCCGCCTCCCGGTCACGGTGGTGACGGGTTTTCTCGGTGCCGGAAAAACAACCCTGCTGCGCCATCTCCTCCTGAACAGTGGCCAGCGCCTGGCGGTCATCGTCAATGAATTCGGCGATGTGGGCATTGATGGGGAGCTCCTGGCCCACTGTGGGTTCTGCCCTGAGGATGAGTTGGCGGGGCGCCTGGTGGAGCTCACCAATGGCTGTCTCTGCTGCACGGTGCAGGATGAGTTTCTGCCCACGATGGAGCGACTGCTGGAACGGGCGGATCGGTTGGATGGACTGGTGGTGGAAACCAGTGGCCTGGCGCTCCCAGAACCCCTTGTCGCCGCATTCCAGTGGCCCCAGGTGCGCACCCGCACCCGTGTGCATGCCGTGGTCACGGTGGTGGATGGGGAGGCCCTCGCCGCAGGACATGTGGTGGGCGATGGGGCGGCTGTGGAGGCGCAGCGGCAAGCCGATCCAAGCCTGGAGCATCTCTCCGCCCTGGAGGAGCTCTTCGATGAGCAATTGGAGGTGGCCGATCTGGTGGCCGTGAGTCGGGCCGACACCGTGGCTTCGGACGCTCTGGAGTCCGTCATGCAAGCGGTGCGGGCCAAGGTGCGCCCAGGCATCCCGGTGCTCCCCATGGTCAGGGGGGCCTTGCCGGCCGACCTTCTCCTGGGGAAGGCCGTGGAAGACCAGGATCCGCACAAGCTGGCCTTTGGGGAGGAGGGGCACACGGAGGACCATGACCATGCCCATGTGGCCATGGAATCCATCGTGATCCGTCGCTGGGGTTCGATCGGGAGAGCGGAAGTGGAGCCAACCCTGCAGGAGATGCTGCGGAAGCAGCCGATCCTCCGTCTGAAAGGTCGGGCTCAGGAAGCCGGCAAACGGCTCACACTCCAGATTCAGGCGGTGGGTCCACGGCTGGAATGTTGGTATGAAGGAGTGGCCAGCAAGGATCCCCAGTCCCCCACCTTGGAACTTGTGGCCCTGGTGCCTGCGGCCCAGCGGGCCCAGGTGGAAGCGGCAGCGGCGGAGCTCTGGCCTGCCTTGGGCCCGGTGCGTTAGTCCAGGGGGAGTTCTCCTCTGGCGCATACCGAGCCCCAGCAGAGACTCCGATCCTCCGCCCACCGTGGCGTCACCTCCGCCCAGACCCCGTCTTTCCCCATGCGCACCTGTCCTGTGCCGTCGTGGGTGAATTCGATCCGTTGGCGGCCAATCTGGAGAAACCAGTGCCGCCCAAGCTGAAGCACCTCCATCCGGCAGCTCCGCCAGGGGCCATCGGCCAGCCTGCACTCCAGAGGAATGGGTTGCAGGCTCTGGGCCCAGCTGGATGGAGGAGAGCTCAGGGAACAGAACAGAGCTCCAAATCCAAGGAGCCAGAGGCCGATCCGGGGGGGCGACCCATGGGCTGCCAGGATTGGCTTGTTGCCAGTCTCTTGGTGCCCCTCTTTCGTGCCCGCGTCCATGTGTCCCTGAGGCCATCCGTGCTGGATCCCGCCGGGGAAGCCACCCGGGCTGCGGCTAGTCGGTTGGGGGTGACCGGCATCCAGCGCCTGCGCATCGGCAAGAGCATCGATGTGGAGCTGGAGGCCCCCGATCACACCACCGCGATGGAGCACCTGGAGCTGCTGAGCGATCGCCTGCTCGCCAATCCTGTGATTGAAGATTGGTCCCTTGAAGGGGTGGAGGTCCTCTGAGCAGCCATGACCATTGGCATCGTGGTTTTTCCTGGTTCCAACTGCGATCGAGACGTGCGCTGGGCGCTGGAAGGATGTCTGGGTCGACCCACCCGCTTGCTGTGGCATGAGGAGCGGGATCTGAGCGGCCTCGATGCCGTGATTCTCCCTGGTGGATTCAGCTATGGCGACTATCTCCGCTGTGGAGCTCTGGCCCGCTTTTCTCCCATCCTGCAGGAGGTGTATGGCTTTGCTCAAGAAGGGGGGCCTGTTCTGGGGATTTGCAACGGCTTCCAGGTGCTGACAGAGATGGGACTGCTCCCTGGGGCCCTGACACGGAACCGAATGCTGCATTTCCGCTGTGAACCCACGGTTCTGGAGGTGAGCCCGGGGCAGTGCTCCTGGTTGCAGGGCTACGGCCATGGCGATTCCATCGCGCTTCCCATTGCCCATGGAGAAGGTCGCTATCAGGCGGATGGGTCCACCTTGAAGGGGTTGCAGGAGCGCGGACAGGTGGTGCTGCGCTATCGGAACAATCCGAACGGATCGATGGGGGATGTGGCGGGCCTCACCAATGAGAAGGGGAACGTGCTCGGCCTGATGCCCCACCCCGAGAGGGCCTGTGATCCTGCTCTGGGAGGGGTGGATGGCCGTCCCCTGTTGGATTCGCTCAGCCGCCTGGGCTGAGCCCCAAGGCGAACGCGAACACAAAAAAAAAGGGGCCCGCAGGCCCCATGTCGATGGAGGTGAACGCCTCGCCTCAGTTGATGGCGGCGAAGAAGTCCTTGCTCTTGACCGGATCAGGATTCATGGTCTTGTCGCCAGGGGTCCAGTTGGCCGGGCAGACCTCATCGGGATGGGACTGCACATACTGGAAGGCTTGGAGAACACGAAGGGTTTCATCCACGCTGCGTCCCACAGGGAGGTTGTTGATCGTGCTGTGCATGATCACCCCATCGGGATCGATGATGAACAGCCCTCTGAGGGCGATGCCTGCCTCCTCATCCAGAACGCAGTAGGCACTGGCGATGGTTTTTTTGAGGTCGGCAACGAGGGGATAGGCGATGTCTCCCAATCCTCCAGCCTTGCGATCCGTTTGAACCCAGGCCAGATGGCTGAACTGGCTGTCCACGGAGACACCGAGGACTTCCGTGTTCCGGCTGGAGAAATCCCCGTAGCGGTCGCTGAAGGCGGTGATTTCCGTGGGGCAGACGAAGGTGAAATCGAGGGGGTAGAAGAAGAGCACCACGTATTTGCCGCGGTACTGCGACAGGGTGACCTCCTTGAACTCCTGGTCCACCACGGCGGTGGCGGTGAAGTCTGGGGCAGGCAGACCAACAAGCCTGGACATGGGAATGGAAGTGAGAAGGGGCTGATTCAAGGATCTGGAGCTGCTGTTGCAGGGCAATGGCAGACCCGGCTCCAAAAGCGGAAGAGACAACGGTCTCGCTCAGGCGGAGCCAAGGCGAAGTCGGTCCGACTTTTGTTTAACCGACCCTAACTTATCACGGATCTTTGCGGGATCTTGTCGCCCTGAGCGATAGGCTGTAGTGACCATGAGACAAGCATGACCTGGGATCCCGCTGTGCTGCGTAAATACAGCACCACCAGCCATTTTCGGCTCCTTAATCAGGTGCGCAGTGAACTGAAGAGCAGTCCCTTATCCCGCAACCAGGATGGCGAACTCAGCGTCAGCATGGGACGGCGAGGCCCGACCTACCGGGTGCCCGTTGAGGTGCGCCATGGGGGTGGCTCAGGCAGTTCTGGACGGTCCCAACGAGGCGGTCTGAGCGACCCTTCCCTGCCCATGACCCTCCCGGTTCAAGACGGATTGAACGGCGACTCGACGAGCTTCCGCGAACGTTTGAGAGCCGTCGATATGCGGTGACAATAAAAATGGCTCGGGGGAGACTTGAACTCCCGACCTTGGGGTTATGAATCCCACGCTCTAACCAGCTGAGCTACCGAGCCTGATCTTTGAAACTTTAAGCCATCGCCCAATGGGGCCTCAGGCGGCCGGTTGAAGGACATCCATCGGATTGATGGCTCCATACCCCGGCGCATGAATTTCAAAGTGCAAGTGGGGGCCCGTACTTCTTCCCGTGCTCCCCATCTCCCCGATCTGTTGCCCCTGAACGACCTCCTCGCCCTCCCGGACCAGGATGCGGCTCTGATGGGCATACAGACTGCGGGACCCGTCCTGATGGGTGATTTCCACTAGATAACCGTAGCCACCGTCGCTCCAGCCAGAGAAGGTCACTCGGCCGTGTTGTACGGCCACAATCGCTGTGCCCACACTGTTGGCGATGTCAATGCCCTTGTGCATGCGCCCCCAGCGCCAGCCATACCCAGAGGTCAGCAGTCCACGGGTGGGCATGAGCCACCGTTGGTTTCCGGAAGGCTGTTCATTGGATGGCCCATAGTTCGGCGTATCGGGCCAACTGACACCACCGCTATTGACGGGATTGAGGCTGATCAGACGATGGATGCGCAACTGCACATTCGAGGACACCTTGAGCTGGCGCCCGACAATCAGGGGCGATGTTCGCAGATCAGGATTCCACTGAACCAGCTGATTAACGGAAAGCTGGTAACGGTGAGCAATGGAGTCGAGCGTGTCTCCGAAGCGAACAACTCCCTTGCTGTTCACTGGGGAGTCAAGCTCAGAAGGCAGTTCAGGGGGGGGGGGTGAGGGGCTGGCGTTGCCCCATGGAAGTGGATGGGCTCCCTACGTCCCTCAAGGCAGCCAGGAGGTCGTCGGTTGTTGTCGTGGACTGGAGATCGGTGGCCAGAGCCGCTGAGAGCGGCAGGACCACCGATGTACTGAGGAGGGCTGTGAAAATGCGACGTGTGAACAACACTTGGGATAAAAAAGGTGATGTTGATTACAGAGGGTGAGAACGAAGGGAGGTAATCCAACGCTTCTCGGCAAGAACAAAGACGTTTGAGAGTCTTTGTCTGACAAACAAATTCCCGCGGACCTTAGCGTCAGTCTTGCGATGACGCAAGTGCTGCAGGGCCCCTGCTGATACTGGCCACGCTTGCATCGGCCAGGTTGCGTTGGCGGAGAGTCTCAAACACCACCACTCCCACAGCGACGGAGAGATTGAGGCTCCGCACTCCACCGGGAATCATCCGGCCTGATTGCGGCATGGGAATGGTGAGCCTCAAATCGGCTGCCTCCAGAAGCTCGGCGCTCAATCCGTCGGTTTCCTTGCCGAACAGGAGCCAGTCGTCCTCTTGGTAGGCCACGTCGCTGTAAGACTCGGAGGCATGGCTGCTGAAGGCCAGCAAGCGCCCGCCCTGCTGGCGCCAGTCCTTCAGGAAAGTGGGTCCATCCACGTGCCGGATCAATTGGACCAGGGGCCAGTAATCCAGCCCGGCGCGCCGTAGGTGGCGATCACTGATAGAGAAGCCCAGAGGATCGATGAGATGGAGCTCCAGCCCTGTGGCTGCGCAGGTCCGCGCCACATTTCCCGTGTTGGGTGGAATCAGCGGTTCGAACAGGACAACGCGGGGCATCAGATCTCGGCGGCTGGCACCAGCTGGCCCACCTGGGCCAGGTTGAGGGCCCTTCCCTGGGATACCAACCAGGCCTCTTGGCAATAGGGGGCAATCCCTTGCTGGAGTTCCCCAAGACGGTCGCGGAATCGACCTCCAGCCGCAGTCATGGGCACCACCCCCCAGCCCGTTTCCTCACTCACCAGCACGAGAGGTGAGGAAACCTGTTGGATCGTGCTCAACAGAGAATGCACATGGTCTTGCCAGGCCAGCCGGTCTAGGTCCAGATGGGCGGCCACCCAGGTGCCAAGGGAATCCACCAGACCCAGCTCGTGATGGCTCAGGCTCAGCAACCCTGAGCAGAGTTCCCCACCGACCTCCAGGGTGCGCCAGGAGGACGGACGCCGTTGGCGATGGCGTTCCAGCCGTTCCTGCCAGGAGATGTCGTCGGGAAGATCTGGACCGGTGGCCAAGACCACCACAGGGTGGCCGCTGCGGAGAGCCAGGTGTTCAGCCCACCGGCTTTTGCCGCTGGCCGCAGGCCCGCTCACCAGGGTGAGTTTCGGCAGGCTGTCAGACACGCCCTAGCCGCCTCCCTGCATGTTGCGCAGGGTCGCCACCGAGGAGGGGGAGACCCGATTCAGGTAGCGGAAGATCCAGTATTTAAAGATGGTGGCAAGAACGACAGGGAAGGTGGCAATAAAGAGAAGGATGAAGTTCTCGCGAGCAGGCAAACCCAAATGATGGGCAACACCATCGAGAAGGACGGTCCATCCTTCCGGGCTGTGAAAGCCAACAAAAATATCTGTAAACAGAATGATGGCAAAGGCCTTCGCACTGTCGCTCAGGCCGTAAACCAACTCATCAATGAATCCTCTCAGTACTTGAATATCCCGTTGGCCAAAGAGGCATACGCAAACAAAGCCAAGGAGGCCAAACAAATCAGCGAAGACATTCTTGACAGCTTCCGTGCTCTCCTTGTCTGCCTCTTCTTTCAACTCCTGGGCGCGTGTTTGCAATTGTTTTTGAAGCTCCTCTCTGCTGGGCAGGGGCTCATTGTTAAGGAGATGATCAAACTCGATCTCCGCCTGAAACACGCGTAGCTTTTCAACGGCCTGTTCCTCGAGTTTGGGTTTGGGGTAACTGAGGAAAGCAGTGTCTGGGGAAAAGCGATCCACCAGAGGGGAAACGACGTAGGTGCGACTGATCTGTTGGACCAGGATGGGCACCAGGATCATCAGCAATAAAATGCGCAGGGCCACCAGGGTTGAATCCCGCCGTCGGCGAAATCCAGCCACCACACTGGCTTCTGCTTCCGGATCGAGACGCTGCCGCACCTGATCCACCACCCCAAGCAGGCTGCGCGGCAGGATCTCAGGGCTGCGACTCAAGCTGGGCAGCTGTTCGCGGGTTCCCGCATAACGGGCGGTGACGGAATCGAGCAATTGCAATTGGCGCAATTCCTGGCCGCTGAGTTCCTGCCGGTAGGGCTTGACCTTTTCAACGGACTGTTGGCAAACCTGTAACGCTGCTCGAAAACGTCGCAACACCTGGGCCTGCATGGCTTTGGGGATGCGCAGCTCCAGTTCAGGTCGAACGGGACGATCCTGGTAATACTCCAATTCGATGCTCTGGATGAGCAGGGCGGCCTCGTAGCCCCTCTCCAGGTCACTGCTCAGGTCTAGTGCTTGGGCATTGCCAAGGCGGCCCATCCAGTCGCGGAATCCCATCGGTTGTTTAGCGTGAAAACACCCACCAAGTGGCCATGGGCACCACGGTGCCGATGACAAGCAACACGATCACCCAGGTGAAGGCGTGGCTGCTTTCCGTTTCCTCCTTGCTGGGGATGTTGCTAGCCAGAGCTGGCGCCTCCTCGATCAGGGGCTCTCCGGGATCTTCACCTCCCTGAAGCACCGTGGTGAGACGGCTGATGGCATCCAGGGTGGCCTGGCGGTAGCGATCGGCCGAGCGCAGGGGGATGGCCATGGTGGTATCCGCCGTGCTGGCCAGCAATTCGGCGGGGAGGCGACCGTTCAGTCCCTTGGAGGCCACCACAGCTGTGGAACGGGTCTGGGCGTCAATCATGAGAAGCAAACGGGATGGTCCAGCCCCCTCTTGATCGGACGGGGCCGTGTCCCAACGGGCCAGAAGTTTGTCCCCGAGTTTCTCCACGGTGAGGTCGTAGTCGAGTTTGGCAACGGTGACCACCTTCGCGTCGACCCGCTCATCCCCAAAGGTTTGCAGCGCCTTTTCGATCTCCTGTGAGCTGGACCGGGAGAACACGTGGGCCTCATCCAGCACATGGGAGGAGGGGACCTGAGGAGGGAAATCCGCAGGCCCGATGGCCAGGGCGGGGGCGACAACCGTCGCCAGGCTCGCCAGGCAGACGACGGCAGTGGCCAGCACCGAAGGCACCCATCGACGAAGCTCTTCGTGCCATCGCGGGGCACCGCTGCTGGATGGAGGAGTCACGGCAAGCTCCAAGAGAAGGCAACACTCTCCAGTCTGCCGCGCTAGCGCCGATCATGCTCCCTTGAAGTCCAGCTGGATTCCTCTGCGCCCCTCCCACCACCATGTCCCTTCCCCTCCAAGCCCGTGTTGTTCTGGCGATTGGCCTGGGGGGCCTGGTGCTCACCGTGATCAACCAGCTCAGTTCTCCCCAACTGGATCCATCCTTGGAGCGAGCTTCCGTGCTGGCCAGTTTATTGGCGGTGGTACTGATGGTGGTCGCGGCCCTCTGGCAGCGGGTGGATCCTCCAGCGGCCGACCGTGCTGACCTCACAGGCAAGGAGGGCTGGGACCTGGCGAAAGGACTCCCGGAAGAGATGGTTGCTGAACTCGGCTGGGGGAGCTCCATGGTGCTCACGGCAACCCCTGCGGCCGTTCTTCTTCTGCACGACGGGGAACGCATCCTGTTGCGAAGGGGATTGCTTGGAGCGGAGACCTTTGTTCCGGGTCCGATCTGCAGCCAGGCCTTGACGCGCCAGCGCTCGATCTCCCTCGTGGATTTGAAGCATTACCCGGGACGGGCCGAATTCGACAGCTTGCTGCCGGGCCTGCCGGCAGTGGTGGTGCAGCCCATCGGCGAAAAGGGCCTGTTGCTGGTGGGGGGCTGGACAGCCCGTTGCTTCAGCCAGGCCGATCTGCGTTGGATTGAAGGCTGGGCTGGGAAGCTCAAAACACAATGGGCTGGGCTTTGGGGCGAGGCCGCTCCGGTTTTGGAGCTGCGGCCTGACGAGGAACCTGCAATTGGCTGAAGACCCTGCCTTGAGGAGTGGTGGCGGTCACCCCTCCCGTCGATCCCAATTTGCCCTCCATGCGCTCAGCGCGGGTGAACTGATCATTGGCATGGCGCCGGTAGAGCACCTGTCCCTGGGCACTGATCCATTGGCTCTTCCAGTTCCAAAAACATCGTTGTGCCGTCAATTGGTCGCCGTCCTGCCGCAGTTGGCAGTTTCTGCCAATGCTGGCCGAGGACGCCTTGCCATTCAGCACCAACTGCTCCCCCTGCACCTGCAGATCTCCTTTCTGCCCCTGAAAGGCAGGGTTGCTCTTCAGTAGGGAATCCTTGGTGTTGAGGCTGAGCTCAGCCCCCCGAAACCAGCTTCGCTCGCTGGGATCTGAGAACTCCACCGGACCCCAAAGGGTGTAGATCTGCTGGACGGTGTTTCCCTCTACGCGGGATCCCTTCAAAAGCTGGGGAGGGAGTTCGGGCCTGCGACCCGGGGGCCGACGGGTCATGCTGACGGGCCCACGGGCCTTCAAGTCCCCCTGCCCTGGACGCCAATCCACCTCCTTGAAGGTTCCCTGGAGTTCCGACGGGACGTCTGCGGTTTTGGCATTCATAGCCACCGGTTGGCTCCATCGCTGGAAGCTGGGCTCGCCGCGGAGCTCGAGTTGGTCTTTTTCGAGAAGAAGGGTGGCCGTCTGGGCGGAGAGTTGGGTCTGAAGATTGCGCACTTTGGGTCCCAGCTCAAAGCGCATCCTGGATTCTCGGGGAATCCAGAGAACCCGATCCGCGCTCAGCAGGAGGGGATCCTTCCCCAGGCGCTGCAGCCGGATGTCTCCTTCCAGCAGCATCACCGCTCCGTCGTTGATCACGGTGCCCGTGGTGGCCGAAAGCTTGTAGAGCGGTTTCCCCTTCGCAAAAATCACGCCCTCAGGGCGCAAGGCGCGGGCCACGCTGCTGCGAAGGTCGTAGCGCGCTTCCGGACTTTTCAACGACCAGGAGGGGAGGCCCTGACGGGTGCGCTGCTGAAGATCCAGGGCACGGAAGGTGAAGGGGGGCGCACTCTCATCGGGCTGGAGGGTGGTCTGCCGGCTGCATCCCTGGCTGATCATCCCAGTGCCGAGGGTTGCAAGGAGAAGGGAAACCCACCGGGTTTCCCGAGGCCACCGCGGCTGCCGGAATGGGTGCGATGGCTGCATCAAAGGGGTTCGGGCAATTCCAGCCGTTGCATCACAGGGGAAGCCTCCGGCAGCAAGCCCAAGGGTGATAACCCACCCCACTGGCGAGCCTGGCGCCAGGCTTCTGCAGCCACCATGGCCGAAGCCAGCGCGGTGTCCTGTTGGGAGTTGGCAGGCCAGAACGCCTCGCAGGAGATGGTGGAGCAGTCCAGTTGCTGCAGCATCCGGGCGGACAGGTCGGGGAGGAGCGGGGTGAGGAGCACTCCGATCCAGCGGCAGCTCTCCAGAACGGCATACAGGTCGGCCCCAACGGCCTCCTCCTGGTCGGGCTGTTTCATGCGAAGCCAGGGAGCCTGATCATTGAGATATCCATTGGCCGTTTCGGCCAAAGTGAGCACGGCCTCGGCCGCCGAGCGGAAATCCAGCTGCTCCATGGCGGTATCGAAGCGGCGGGCCGCCTGGACGCTGGCCAAGGCCAGGGGGTGGTCAGCCGAGCCCCCGATCCCGGAGGGGGGAACGGCACCGGCAAACCATTTGCGTGACATGGACACGCTGCGATTGAGCAGGTTGCCGATGGTGTTGGCCAGATCGTTGTTCACCAGGTCGCTGAAGCGTTTCTGCTGAAAGTCACCGTCGTCGCCAAAGGGGATGTCGCGCAGGAGGTACCAGCGAACCGCATCTCTCCCGCAGCGCTCCAGCAGCACCTCTGGATCGAGCACATTGCCGATGGATTTGCCCATTTTCTGCCCCTCCCGGGTCAGAAAACCGTGGCCAAACACCCGCTCTGGCAAAGGCAGATCAGCGGACATCAACATGGCAGGCCAGAAGACTGCATGAAAGCGCAGGATGTCCTTGCCGATGACATGCAACTGGGCTGGCCAGCCCCTGCCGACCAGTTGGTCGAGGCCGACGGGGGCCGTGGGATCCAGAAGGGCAGAGAGATAGCCCAGCAGGGCGTCAAACCAGACGTAAAACGTGTGACCAGGGTGGCCAGGCACGGGGATGCCCCAGGGAAGGTCGACCCGGGAGATGGAGAAATCCCTCAATCCCCGCGCGACGAAATTCTCCACTTCCCGTCGGCGGGTGGCCGGAGCAATGAACCCTTCCCGCCGGACCAACTGCTCGATCTGGTCCTGATAGCGGGAGAGACGGAAGAACAGATTGGGCTCATCACGCCATTCCAGCGGGCGTTGGTGGATAGGGCAAGCCGGTTGCACCGCTTCGGGGGCCTCATCCTTGAATTCCTCACAGGCCACGCAGTACCAACCCTGCTGACGCCCCTCCAGCACATCTCCTTTGGCCTCCACGCGGGCAAAAAACTGTTCCACCAGCTCACGATGGGGGCCCGCGGTGGTGCGGATGAAGCGATCCTGACTGATGCCCCAGGCCTGCCAGAGATCGCTGAAACTGGCGCTGTTGCGATCGCAGAAGGCCTGGGGAGCCAGATCAGCCGCAGCCGCCGTGCGCTGAATCTTCAAGCCATGCTCATCGGTGCCCGTCACGAAGGTGACCGCCTGGCCCTGCAACCGCTGATAACGGGCAATGGCATCGCAAGCCAGGGTGGTGTAGGTGCTCCCGAGATGGGGCTTGTCGTTGACGTAGTAGAGCGGAGTGGTGAGGGTGAAGGACATCACGGGCGGCTGGCTTCGTCGGCGCGGCTGGTGTCGCCAGATCGGCTCGCCATTGCGGCCCTGCCTGGAATTGGATCTTACCCATGGCCCCTGATCCTTTCCCCCATCGGCGATGCTGTGGGCAAAGCGGCCGTGGGCCGTGCCCTGCGCGTTGATCGCCGTGAATCAGAGAACCCTGGAGGTGGTGGTGTGGGGTGGAGGCACCGGTGGGGTGGCCGCTGCCTTGCAGGCGGCCCGCAGCGGTGCCCAGACCCTGCTTCTTACCCCTGGCCCCTGGCTTGGAGGAATGGTGAGCGCCGCTGGGGTGTGTTGCCCGGATGGCAATGAGCTCTCTCCCTGGCAGACGGGCCTGTGGGGAGCACTGCTGCGGACCCTGGCCGCCGAAACCCCGGGGGGATTGGATCACAACTGGGTGAGTTGTTTCGGCTATCTCCCTTCCACGGCTGAAGGCATCCTTCGCCGTTGGTGTCAGGAGACACCGCTCCTGGAGTGGTGGCCGCTGGCCCGATTGGAGGCTGTCGAGCGCCGGGGCGATCGGATCACGGGCTTGGAGGTGCAATGGAAGGGGGCTCCCTGGCATCTCCAGCCCACCATCGTGGTGGACGGCAGTGATCGGGGTGATCTGTATCCCCTGGCGGATGTGCCCCATCGCCTGGGTTGGGAAGCCAGGGAAACCTGGGGGGAACCCAGTGCGCCTCTCCAGAAAGATCTGGAGAGCCAGGCGATCTTTCAGAACCAGCCTGTGCAGTCGCCCACCTGGGTGGTGATGGCCCAGCTCAGGGAGGAGGCCAGTCCGCTACAGGCTGCAGAGAGCCCGCTGACAGCTCCCCAGCCAGCTGCGCCCTTCACGGAGGCCACCCGTCGCTTTGGTCTGGCACGGACCCTCAGCTACGGCCGCCTTCCAGGAGGTGTGGTGATGCTCAACTGGCCTCTTTCTGGTAACGACTGGCATGGGGGCTTGGACCGGGCATTCGATGCCGGCACGCCGGCCGGGGAGGTGCGTGCCGACCTCGCCGCGGACATGCAGGGCCACAGCCGCGCCTTTGCCGAGGCCCTGATGGCCATCAGCGAGGGACGGCTGGCTCCAGCCTCCGTGTTTCCTGGACCGGTGGAAGCTGCCGCTGGGGCCCTGTCAGGCCCTCTGGATCTCGCCTTGATGCCCTACTGGCGGGAGGGCAGGCGCCTGTGGGCGATGGAGACCTTGATCGAACAGCACCTCCTTCCCCAAGGGCCCGGGGCATCCATCGCGATGTTGCCCTCCGACGCCCCTGGCCAGACGACGGCCATCGCCGTGGGCAACTACGCCAACGACCACCACTATCCCGGAGACGACTGGCCCCTGGCACCTAAAAGCTGCCGCTGGGGGGGGCGCTGGACCGGGACCCCCTTCACCATCCCCTACGGCGCCCTGGTGAGTCGTGGGGTGGGCAACCTGCTCGCGGCAGACAAGGCCATCGGAGTGAGCCACATGGCCAACGGCGCCACACGGCTCCAACCCCTCGTGCTCAATCTCGGCCAGGCTGCAGGGCTGGCGGCAGCTCTTTGCGTGCGTCGCGGCCTGCGGCCCGCAGATCTGCCCGTGGGTGATCTGCAGCGAGCCCTGATTGATGATCCCCAAGCCCCCGCAGGGCCTTTGCCCCTCTGGGACACGCCTTGGCACCATCCCGAGTGGGCTCACCGCCAACGCGCCCTGCTGGATGATCCGGAGCGGCTTGGCAGCTCAGGGCGGTGGAGTCCGCAAGACGCTGACCCCCATCAAGCCCCAGGGGAGCCAGGAGAGCGTCTGTGGCAGGGCGAGCTGATGGCGGATGGCCAGGGTGGGTATGCCCTCCATGGTCCGATGGGCCCAGGGGGGCAGCCCTGGCCCCTCATCACCCTGGAGCCCGCCCTGAACATCTGGCTTCAGGCGCAGCACACCCCATGCCCTGTAGCCCTGATCGGATGCGCCAATCCCTGGGGCCCCTGGCTGAGGGTGTCCCGGTTGGCTTGAACAACCTTCACCTGGACATGCTCAAAGGCTGCGAGCATCCAGCCGCAGCAGATCCCTCAGGGGATCCACCTCCCGCAGCCGCACCAGCACGGCGTCGCCGGGTTGGGGCGATCCCTGGCAGTCCGCCGCCAGGTCCATCGCCAGGTTCTCCAGATGGACCAGGGCCAGGTGATGGTCCTCCCGCAACCAACGGAGAAACAGTCCCCGCCACTGCTGGCCCCGATGCTGGGCGAACCAGACCTGTTGCCAGTGGCGCTGGTCTTCCCTGGAAATGGTGAGTCCCTCCCGCACGCCCCCTTCCATGGCCGTGAGCGCATCGGTGAGGGTGGCGGCGTCCATGGGCGTCGTTCCCTCCTGGTGTGCCTGCAGCTGCCGTTGAACCAACAGATCGCCATATCGGCGGATGGGGGAGGTGGCTTGCACATAGGCCTCCAGACCCAGGCTGAAGTGGGGGAGGGCACGGGTGCCGACGACACCGCGGGTCAGACACTTCTTGATCGCCGCCAGCCGCACCGGGCCTGCCGGATAGACCTCCAGCTCCTGGGGGGTGGGCACGGGCGCCACGGGTTGGCTCCGGTAGGGCAAGGCCAGCTGATGCCGGTGTCCGTAGTCGGCGATGGCCGCACCAGCGAGGATCATGGCTTCAGCCACCAGCAACCTGGAGGGCGTCGGCTCGATGATGTCTAGCCGGGCTCCATCCCCGTTGGCTTCGGTCGCAGCGGCACGAATGCGTCCCTCCGATTGGTCGAGGAACAGGGCACCCCGTTGGGCTCGCCAGGCCCGCCTTCGCTGCATCCACTCCTGCAGGATCAACAGCTCTCGCTCCTGGGGGGGGGCGAGCTCCAAAAGCTCATCGGCATCCGCATAGGAGAGCCGGTAGGCGGGGCGCACCCAGCTGCGGTGGAGGGTCAGATCGGTGATTGCCCCATCGGTGTCCAGACGGACTCCGAGGCTCCAGGCGGCGCAGCGCTGGCCAGCCCGCAGGCTGAAGGGCCCCGTTGCAAGCACCTGGGGGAACATGGGCAAGGTTCCCTGGGCCAGATACAGACTGGTGCCCCGCCGGCGGGCTTCCAGATCCAGGGGGCTCCCCGGGAGAATGAGGCGGCCAGGATCGGCCACATGGATCCAGATTCGGGGCGGGCCCTCCGCCATCCATTCGAGGGAGAGTCCGTCATCGATGTCGGCGGTGTCGTCGTCATCGATCGTGACTGTGTGAAGCCCCGTGAGATCCCGTCGTTCGTCGTCGCCACGGCAGGGCCCCTCCGACAGGATCAGCAGCTGCTCCGCATCCTGTTGCAGGCTTTCTGAAAAGCCCTGCTGCCAACTGCTTCCCTGCAGGGAGGGCAGATGGTGGCGTGGCCAGAGGCCCACATCCGCCAGAAGATGGCGCACGTCGGCCGGCTCACTGGAGCAGCGCACCTGCTGAAGCAGGTGTTGGATCTCCTCCGGCAATGGCGAGACGCCTTGCCCAGCGGCCAATCGCCGCAGGGCCGCCAGCTGTTCGCCCTGCCTGGGGGCCAATGGTTCGGCAGCGATCGGGTGCCGTTGTTTCAGGGCGTTCACCCAGAGCAGTTGTTGCTGTTCCGCGAGCTGCCGGCGATGACGGTCCTGGGCGAGCCGTTTGATGTCCGGTGCCTTCCGCGCCTGGATCGAGCCCTGTTTCACCCGAAACAGGAGCTGGGGACCATGCAGCCAGAGCCAGCAGGCACAACAGGGAAGAGGATCGGTTTGGCCGCTCACCAGCTCGCTAAAGGCCAGCAAGGTCAACGCTTCGGGATCGTCCTCGGTGGTGGCCTCTCCGATGAGCACCTGCCAGGCAGCTCCGAAATCGCGTCGACTGGGCGTGGCTGCCGAGAGGCTCTCCTTGGAAAGGGAGACGGATCCAGGGCTCCTTTCCAGAGGGAGGCCCCACCCGGCCTCAGGGCAGGGCACGACCCGTTCGAGCTGGCGCAAAGGAAGGGTGATGCGCTTGCCCTGGGGCAGCAGGTTCAGATCTGCCTTGCCGCCCTGGATCCCTTGGACAACAGCGATCTGGGGGCTGGCCTCACCAGATCGGCCCGGAATTCCCACAAGGTCTCCCACCCCAATGGGGCCGGCGAGTGGGCGCGCACCAGGCCCTGACAAGCCCTCAGCCTTCTGGATTCACGAACGGCAGCAGGGCCAGGATGCGCGCCCGCTTCACGGCGTTCGTCAGGTCGCGCTGTTGCTGAGCCGTCAGACCTGTCAAGCGGCGGGGGAGGATCTTGCCCCGCTCCGTGATGAATTTCTTCAGCAAGTCGATGTCTTTGTAATCAATGGGATCACCGGGTTTGATCGGTGAGAGGCGCTTTTTGAAAAAGGAACTGCTCATGGTCGAACGGTGGGGGAAGGCAGGGATGAAAGAAAAAAGTCTGGACGTCCTGGAAGGGCTCGACCGCAGGAGATCACTTGATCTCCTTGTGCACGGTGGAGCTGTTGCAGTGGGGGCAGAATTTCTTCAGTTCCAGCCGTTCGCTGGTGTTGCGGCGGTTCTTCTGGGTGGTGTACCGGGACACACCAGGAGACCGCTTGGCGGGGTTGGACCGGCATTCGGTGCACTCGAGAGTGATCACGATCCGGACGCCCTTGTTTTTTGCCATGGAAAGGACGTGCGCCGCTGAGCGAGCAAGTGACAACTGCCAACCCTACTCCTTGGACGGTGCCAGGGTGCGAGTTCTTAGGATGGGAGGCTGTCGCTCAGCGCAACGATGCGGGTCTCGCTCCAGTGGTTGAAGGAGCTCCTGATCTGCAACCCCGAGGCCTTGGAGCCCCAACCTCTGGCGGAGAGGCTGTCGCTGGCCGGGTTTGAGGTGGAGGCCATCGAGGATCTGGCCGCCCAGGCCGCGGGGGTGGTGGTGGGCTATGTGGAGGCCCGAGAGGCCCACCCCGGTTCCGATCGCCTGAGCGTGTGCCAAGTGCGCACGGATCTCTCCGCAGCGCCCTTGCAGATCGTGTGTGGTGCCCCCAACGTGCGTGCCGGCATCCATGTGCCTGTGGCCTTGGTTGGCAGCCACCTTCCTGTGGTCAACCTCTCGATCAAGCCAGCCCAGATCCGAGGGGTGGAGAGCAGTGGAATGATCTGTTCGCTGCAGGAGCTTGGTCTGGCGGAGACGTCAGAGGGCATTGTGATCCTGGACGATGTGCTTGAGCCTCTCCCGCCGGTGGGCACCCCTGTGGGCCCCCTCCTGGGCCTGGACGACCAGGTGCTGGAGTTGGCAATCACGGCCAACAGGCCCGATGGGCTGTCCATGGAAGGGATGGCCAGGGAGGTGGCCGCCCTCTGCGGAGGCTCTCCGTCCTTCCCGCTGGTGCCAGCGTCACCCCCTGCCCAACCCCTGACGGTGGCTCCCCCCGATCAAGCCTTGATGGAGGAGGGGGGGATCTTCTCCATGACGGCCCTGGAGGAGGTGCGGGTGGAGCCCTCCCCGCTCTGGCTCCAGCGCCGGCTGGAACGGGCGGGTGTCCGTCCCATCAACAACGTGGTGGACATCACCAATCTTGTGATGCTGGAAACCGGCCAGCCGCTCCACGCCTTTGATCGCCAGGCCCTAGCCGATGGCCGTGGAGGAAACGCCGATCCTGGTTTGCTTGGGCTTCGGCAGGCCCGCCCAGAAGAGCCCTTCCTGTCTTTGGATGGGGAGGAGCGCTCCCTCAACGAGGAAGCTCTGGTGGTGACCTATGGCGATCAACCCATCGCCTTGGCAGGGGTGATGGGCGGGGCGCAAACGGCGGTGAAGGCTCACACCCAGGCCATCTGGCTGGAAGCTGCCGTGTTTCCCTCCCAGCGGGTTCGCCGCTCATCCCGCAGCGTGGGCCTGCGCACGGAGGCCAGCGCCCGGTTTGAGAAAGGCCTTCCCCTGGAAAGCACCCTTCATGCCTCGGATCGGGCGGTGGCCCTGTTTCAAGAGCTGGCAGGAGCCAAGGCCGCTGGGCGCTGGGTGCTGCAGCGCGAGGCGCCCCCAAGGCCTCCCGTGGCGTTGGATCGCGACCACCTCCACAACCTGCTGGGACCGGTGATCGAGGACGACGAACCCGTCGACCTGGACGATGCCACGGTGGAACGCACCCTGGAGGCCCTGGGGTGTCGGCTGGAACGGCAGGAGGAGGGGTGGCTCGTGGCTGTGCCTCCCTCCCGGGCCCTCGATCTCACCCGGGAGGTAGACCTCATTGAGGAGGTTGCCCGTCTGGTGGGATACGACCGGTTTGCGTCCCACCTGCCCGATCCCCTCCTCCCCGGTGGGCTGGACCCGGCCCAGCAGGTGGAACGCCGCCTCCGCAGGGCCCTTTGCGCCTCCGGCCTTCAGGAAACCTGTGCTCCTTCCCTGGTGGGGATGGCGCCGGGGCGGATCCCCTTGGCCAATCCCCTTCTCAGCGATTTCGGTCATCTCCGCGACAACCTCCATGAGGAGCTGCTGCAGGCGGCCCGCCGCAATTTGCAGGCCTCCCAGAACGGCTTCTGGGCCTTTGAGATCGGCCGGGTGTTCCGTGGCCCTGCAGCCGACGACCAACCCGGCGAGGAAGTGGAACTGGTGGTGGGAGTGCTGTGCGGGGAGCGCTGCAGTGAGCGTTGGAGCCGTAGTGGCAAACCCAAACCCCTTACCTACTGGGAGGCGCGGGGGGTGCTCCAGGAAGCCCTCAGTAGCTTTTCCCTCCCCCTGGAGGATCGGCCTCCCCAGAATCAGGAGTCCCGGGACGGGAGCGACAGCGAAGCCGACCTTCTCCATCCCGGCCGAAGCGCTGATCTGGTGCTGGAGGGGAGATCCTTCGGCTGGTTTGGCCAGCTGCATCCTGCCCGGGCGGCCGCCCTTGACCTTCCCGACAACACCCATCTCTTCCAGTTGGCGATGGCACCCCTTCGGCAGGCGGCCACCCGCCCCGGCCGGTGGACTCCCCAATTTCAGCCCTACCCCACGGTTCCCGCTTCCGAGCGGGATCTGGCCCTGGTGGTACCGAAAGACACGTCGGCCGCTGCCTTGATGACAGCGATTCGCAAGGCCGGTCGGCCCCTGCTGGAACAGGTGGAGCTGGTGGACCGCTATGAGGGACAGCCAATCGCGGAGGGCCAGTGCAGCCAGGCCTTCCGGCTGCGCTATCGGGACGCCCAGCGCACCCTCACCGATGCTGAGGTGGAGAGCACCCATCAGAAGGTGCGTGATGCGCTGCAGCGCCAGTTCGCGGCCCAACTCCGGAGCTAGCCCCGCAGGGCGGGTCTACTCCTGACGCTGAACAACGGCCAGACATTCCACATGGCTGGTGTTGGGAAAGAAGTCGAGTGGTTGCACGCTCTCCAATCCGTAGCCCCCCTCTGCGCAAAGGGCTCCGAGATCCCTGGCCAGGGTGGCTGGATCACAGCTGAGATAAAGGATCAGGGGAGGGCGATGATCGAGAAGGGAGGCCAGAACAGGCTCCTGCAAACCCTTGCGGGGGGGATCCAGAACCACCGCCGATGGAGCGCCCTGGCAGAGGGCCTGCTCCAGAAGCAGCGCCACATCCCCTTCGTCGAATCTGCACGTTGTGGCGAGGCCATTGCGTTCGGCATTGGTCCTTGCCAGAGCCACCGTGCTGGGGTGCTGCTCGATGCCGTGAACATGCCAACCGGCTTGGGCCAGGGGAAGCGAAAACGTTCCGATGCCGCAATACCCCTCAAGCACGGTCCCGCCAGCGGGGCCAAGGCGCTCCAGGAGAAGGGCCGTCACCCGTTCAGCCTGTTCGCTGTAGACCTGAAAAAAGGTGTCCGCACCGATTTGAAGCTCGATGCCGGCGAAGGGTTCCAGGATCCAGTCCCGACCAACGATGGGGATCGATTCGGGTCCAAACAGCCGATTTCCTCCCTGGGGTTGGAGGTTGAGGGTCACCCCCACCAGCTCGGGCCATCGCGCCATCCAGCCTTCGGCGATGGCGGCCAGTCCCGGTAGATCGCCGTGGCTGGCAATCAAGGTGATGAGGCGCTCACCACTGCGCCTGCCGAGGCGAAGGGCGAGGTGGCGAAGACCTGCCCCTGGGGTGTTCGCTGCGCCGTGTCGGTTTACTGGCCAGCCACTGGCCTCCAGGTCGGCCTTGAGGGGGGCCACCATGGCGTCGAGACGTGGATCGAGAACAGGGCAGCGGTTCATGTTCACGATCTGGTGGCTGCCGCGGCGGTAGTAGCCGGCCCGAATTCGCCCTTCCGGATCCCGCTCCAGGGGAATCACGGCCCGGTTGCGGTAGGCCAGCTCCTGGGGTGCGGCGAGGAGTGGCCGCACCAGGGGATCCAACTGACCAATCCGTTGAAGAACGTCTGCCACCCGGTGCTCTTTCCAGTGCTGCTGGGCCCGGGCTTCCAAGGCCTGGAGGCTGCACCCTCCGCAGTGGTCGGCCAGGATGCAAGGGGGTTTTCTGCGGTCTGGGGAAGCCTGAAGTAGGCGCACCAGCATTCCGACGGCATGGCGCTTGGCCTGATGCACCAGGCGCACCTCCACCCGATCGCCGGGAAGGGCCCCCTCCACAAGAATCACCTGGCCCGCGATTCGCCCCACCCCCAACCCATCACGGGTGAGGTCGTCAACGGTGAGGCTCTGCAGGTCGCCGTTCACCCCCTGTCCCTGTTGCATCGATCCAGCTCTCTTCCCCGACCCTATCGGCCGAACTGCAAAGGGGCGTTACACCTTCGGCCGTTCCCCCTGGGATGCTGCGGCTGGACTGGATAAGATCACACGGTCTGTGGTCGCTGCCATGAGTGTCGTTCGCGATCTGATCCTCCAGGCCGATGATCAGCTCCGCTATCCCACTGGTGGCGAGCTACGCACCATGGTGGAATTCCTCAGCGGCGGAAGCCGCCGACTGGAGGTGGTGAAGGTGCTGACGGCCAATGAGAAAAAAATCATTGATGAGGCGGCCAAGCAACTCTTCACCCGCAAGCCTGAATATGTGGCTCCCGGGGGCAACGCTTTCGGCCAGAAACAACGGGCCCAGTGCCTGAGGGATTACAGCTGGTATCTCCGTCTGGTCACCTATGGGGTGCTGGCGGGAAGCACGGAGCAGATCCAAGCCATCGGACTTTTTGGTGCCCGCGAGATGTACAACAGTCTGGGAGTGCCCATGCCAGGCATGGTGGAAGCCATGCGCACCATGAAGGAGGCGTCCATCTCGCTCCTCAGCAAAGACGACGCCGCATTGGTTGGACCCTATTTCGACTTCCTGATTCAGGGCATGCAGACCAGCACCTGATCACCTGCCAGAAACGGATAGCCCCATCAGCAGCCTGGACACCCGCCATCCTTGGCGGGTTTTTTATGGGGCGTAGCGAAATGGGGAGCCATTTCACTATCGCCCATCCTGAATAAGTCTGTTTTCGGGACCCAGAACGCGCCACAAATGAGACGCAGTGGTGTTCTCAAGGTGCCGCTGCTGGGGTGCTGAAATCTTTTTGGGCACCAACGGTTTGGGACGGTGCTGGTGATCAGGGGGTTGCTGATTCACGCGAGACACTCCATGCAGCCACCTTCGCCGCTGCGCGCCAACGGGAGGCCTTTCGATTCCTCGCATGTTTAGCGTTTGAGTCGCGTCGCCAGACTGGGAATCAGACTCTATTGAAATTGGTGCGACAAGTGTTCGGTCAGGGCTGCGGAGAGGCGGCATCGGTCTGCTGATCTGTGTTAAAGACAGATCAGCAGACCCTTTTAATCCAGGGCACATCACGGTTTCTGGATTGGCCAAAGATTTTTGGACATGATCCTTTTCTCCTTTGATGTCCTGCCATGGCCGCGGATGTCATGAGCTGACCACTCGGTGTTCACAACAGACAGAATCCGATGTTTTTTCGAAATCACTGGTTTCGCCCGGGGCGCATGTCTAGACCCGTGGTGGGTCTAGCTCGAGGCGAGCAAGACACGGGTGCCGCCTCGCTCGTTGCACCCGAGACTTAATACAAGTCCAAGACCCAGTCCAGAGTGACTTGTAAGCGATGGCATGGAAGATAAGAGCCTCGCCCAAATGCCCGCGGTTGGCGGATGAGCCGAGGGCGGCACGATGCTATTGCCGGTCTCGCACAAGACTCGGGACGGGTCCATTAATGGGTCCCTCATGAGCCCCGCGAGACACTCTAATCGTCTTGTTGCTTGGGGCGATACAGCTCCTTCAGGAGTTGGTAGGCCTCGTTAAGTCGGCGCATGGCATCCAGGGAGCCGCCGGAATCGGGGTGGTGCTTGAGGGCCATCTCACGGTAGGCCTCCCGGATCTGGGTCAGGGTGACCCGCTGGCCTGGATCCGTTGGCAGCTGAAGTTGGCGCAGGGCTCCTTGGAGGGTCATGGTGGATTCCAGTGTCTGGAAGGATGTGCCCCGTTGCCTCCGCCGGAATCGGTGGACAAAGCGGTGCATCAACGTTGGTATTCGAAGGGGGAGAGTGTCAGCGCTGAAGGGATCCTCCAGCACTCCCGCGATCACCATCACTCCCTCCAGGCTCGGGATGTCTTCACTCCAGCTCGGGCCCAGATCCCTCATCAGCCGTCCCGCGGCCGACCAGGTGAACATCTTCCCTTCGCAAAGATCTGCATGGGGCCAGATGTCATGGGCCAGCCAACCCATGGCGGCCTCGACGACGGCGGCATTGGGGGGCTGGGCAAAGAGATTGAGCCAGTGAGTCTGTGCTCTCTCCAGGCTTTGTTGCAGAAGGCCTTCCGAAAGCTGGGGCCATGGGGTGACGCCAGCGGGTGAGGGATCGGTGTCGGTGCCCGCGGCCAAACTCCGTTTGAGGTTTTGGGAGCGCTTGCGAACAAAACCAGGGAGATCGATCCCTTTGCCTGCGGGCTTGCCCCGTTTCACGGGTGGTTCAGGGGAATCCTCCTCCTCGTCTCCCAGGCGCCATCCCTCCATCGCCCCTTGCCCCAACCCCACAAGAACAAGAGCGGCACAGTCATCCAGGAGGTCATCCTCCTGGATGGAACCCGCTGGGGTCGTTGCCTCAGGGATGGTTTCGGAAGGGCTTGGCGAGAAGAGTTCTTCGAGGAGACGCTCCAGCACATCGCCCCGATTCCGCAGACCCCACTCCTTTTTCAAGGCATCAATATGGTCGATCCTGTCGTGCGACAGCTCCAGGGTCAGGCGCCGGCGTGCTGGAGGGGGGGTAGGGGGTGCTGGTTGATCCATGGGCGCTGCCTAGGGCGATTGTTGCCACTGGTCAAGCAGACGCCTCTGGACATCCAGTGCGTCCCTGTAGCGATCAGTCAAGCCCCCTCCGGAACTGCGTTGGCTTTTGGGAGAAGGTCGGGGGGGTGGGGGTTGAATCCAATTGGGAGTTGTGGGGTAACGAAGGACATCCGCGGGGGGGATCATGGGTCCCACCCGTTTGGGGGCGGATCTGCGGGTGGGTTGAGCAGATCGCTGGGGCGCCCGAGGCGGTTCTGGATTTCCGATCGCCATGGGCTGCCTTCCTTCCCTTTGCTGCACCTCCGTGAGCTGGCTTGTTGGCACGACACTCAGAAGGTGACCAGGGGTGGAGTCTGCCGGATAAACCAGAGAGATGCGAACAGGTGTACTGCGACCCGCCTCCAGTTGGAGGGGAGCCAAGGAGAGGCTCTGGCCCGACCGCAGCCCCACATGCACAGCCTGAAGCCCTTCCGGTCGGCGGATTTCAATGGAACCGCGAAAGGCTGTGAAGTGGGATCGCCCGGCCACGGGTGAAGGGTGGCTCAGGACGATGTCGTAGCTCCCTTGACCGACCAGGTTGAGGTCGACATCAAAACGCACGCCATACGTCCCCACATTATCGAGAGCGGAATCCACCACGCGGGTGGCGAGGGGATTGACCTGCACTTCACCCGTCCCAAAGTGGGTGCGTCTGGTGCTGGTCAGGGGCACATGGAGAGGGCCCTGCCGGCTGAGATCGTGACTCAGGGAAGATTGATAGTGGTCTCCGATGGCCACGCCCCCCACCCGAGAGAAGATCGTCCCAGCATGGATTTCAGGTATCCGCTGCAAATAAACCCGTCCCGGAGCCAACTGGCCCTGATCCATCACGGCAAATAAATCACGATCACTCTGGGGATTCTTCGCAGCCACCACTGCGATCTGGAAGGGACCATCGCTGCGCCCTTTCAGTAGGGCATTGGCAATGCCAAGGGCTGGGAGGGGCGTCTGGAAAAGCACCACCCGCCCCCTTGGCGGCACGATCACCGTCTCCGTGAATTGGGGATCCAAGCGCTCCCGGAGCAACTGCACCGCGGTGGCATCCCCCGGGCCCGTGTTCCAAGGTCGGGGTCCAAGCGGGCGCACCCCCATCAGATGTCGGGCGAGGTAGGGGGCCTCAAAACTGTTGCGAACTGCCCCTGCCGAAAATTGAATCCTGACAGGTTCATTCCTGGGATTGACAAGAATGGCTGCCAGGGTGAGTTCACCGCGTCGTTGTGATGTGGAGATGGAGCCCCGATAGGTTGGGAAGTATTTGTGATGTAAGTGCAGCCCGAAATCGCCATTGAAGGTGTAAGCGGGCATCTCCACGGGCATGCCATTTTCAGCTGCAAATGCCGTCCCTGGCACCGTACTGATCAGCAGGCCAGGACCCTCCACCTCCTCAGGCTGGTTGGAGTGCAGAACGGGCACCCGATTGAATTGCCCCTTGAGAGGCAGGGCACGCTGGCCGTCCATCAGGCCGACATAGGACTGTGCCCAAGCCTTTGGGGAGGAAACAAGGACGGATCCACAGGCCAGGCTCAGGAGCAGGCGGGCGGGGATGGGACGGAACACCGCAAGCACGTCGCGCCGGGAACTGTTTCTGGGAAGCTGACCATCATGGCGACTCGCGGGCCTTCTGCCCAAAATTTCCCCACTCCGTCTCAAAGCAACGTTGAGGCCCGCTAGAACCATCCCAGTTTGGTCCTGCCCCATGTTTTCACCATTTGCCTGTGGCGCACCCCTGGGAGAGGATCCAGGGGTACGTCGTCTCCGCTACCAGGAGCGCAGACACCGCATGCTCATGTTCTGGCGCGATGGGTTGGAACGCCAGCTTGCAGCGGTGACCGCTGCGATGGCCACCCTCGAGCAACAGATGGAGCGAGATCGCGCCTCCGCCCAGAATTAGTGCACGGCCCCTGGGGGGGTGGGCAGAGTTGGTTCCGGAGGTTGGCCAAACCGCGGTGCAGGCAACGCTGCACCGTCATGGTGCTCACATTCAGGGCTTTTGCGGTCCGTCGATAGCTCCAGCCCTGCAGAACCACCCCACGGAGCACCTGTTGTGTGCGGGGATCCAGCCCCTTCAATAGCTCGTCGACACGCCTCTGGCTTGTCCGTTCATCCTCCATGGGCTCCATGGCCGGAGAGGCGATCTGTTCGATCAGGGCAGTGTCGAGAGGGGCTGGCCGACACAGCTGACGATGGCGTTGGAGAAGCTGCCATTGCTCCTCCGTCACCCCCAGTCGGTTCCCTTGCCCCTCATTGGAGCTGGGGCCGACGGAGGCTTCGCCACCCCTGGGTTCCTCCTGGCGCTGGAGGCGGATCTGCAACTCCGCTTGCCGACGGGGCAAGCGCACAGGAGCGGCCACATCCCGGAGATAGTGGAGGATGGCCCCGCGAATGTGGGGGCGTGCAAAGGCGGAAAAGGGCGTCTCCGTTTCTGGGCGGAACAATTCGGCGGCCCTGATCAGCCCCATCAAGCCCACCTGGATCAGATCATCCTGGGGTTCTGGGCAGCGACGCCAGTAGTGGTAGGCCACGGGCGGCACCAGGTGCCGATGGGCTTCCACAAGGGTATTTCGACGCTGAAGCGCCTCGGTTGCGGTTGTTGAGCGATGGGCTTGATGGGGCAGGGGGCGGGGGCGACGAGCGGTGCAGGCGTTCATGGGACAGCGAGTTCAGAGGTTGGTAGGCACCCGAGATCAGGTTTTCCGTCCGTGAAGGGAGGGATCCCTGGCTCCCCACTAGCTCAGCTTGTTTCAAGGGCCCTGACCAGCGAAAAAACACCTGATTCAGACGGAAGGGGCCGCCACCTCCTCCAGCAGAGCCCAGGGGCCATGGGTCCCCAACCAGTCGAGATCGGAGTGGGCGGTGCAAAGGAGAAACCCTGCAAAGCCGAGGCCATTAATGCTGAACCCCGCGCAATGCTCCTTCACCCGACGCACGCTCAAGAACCAGCGGTCGTCGAAGAGCAGGTTGTAGGCATGCTGAGGAGCGTCGGGACCATCCGGATCACCCAGATCCAGAAGAGAGGCGTGCTGACGATAAAGAGGCTGCAGATCCTTCCCCTCCCTTGCATCCCACCGGCGACTGAGGGCGTAGCGCCAGGGCCATGGCTTTCGCCGATCCTGGAGCTGGCTCTCAAGCCAGGGAGCCAGAGGGCAGCTGACCTCCCCCTGCTGCCGTGGCAGCAGCTGGAGATGGCGGTGGGGTTGACTGGCTCCCGCCGTGGGGCTGCTGTTGAAGAACCACAGGCCTCCCGTGTCCGCGGCCACATGCCCCACGGCTTCCCAGTCGGCCTGGGTGAGCCATCCGGCCTGGGGCTGCCATTGCTGGGTGATCAGCAGCAGATGGGCGGGCTGAACCGGATACTTGTTGAGAATCAGCACATGGCTCTGGCCGAGTCTCCCCACCTCCAGGGGTGGGTCCCAGGGAAGGAAGGGATTGGGCTTGGGCCCCTGCTCCGTGAGATGACGGGGGGGCGCTCCTTCCAATCGCCGCAACAGGAAAGGGGGTACCCCAGGGATCTCAAGCTCGGTGGTCCGCAGGGGAACCAGGGCCTGTTGCTCCAGGGCCGACAGGGAAACGGCCTTGGCCGCTTGCCAGTAGCCCTCAGCTCGCACCGACTTGCAGGCGGGCCAGGGAAGCCCCCTGGTAGTAGTGGGAGAGGATTTCGTTGTACCTGAGCCCCTGCTGGGCCAGTTCCTGGGCTCCCGTCTGGCTCATGCTCGCCCCCAGATGGCTGTGGGCCTCATCCACGATCTGCTGGGTGGCCGCATACAGGCTTTCCACGATTCCCCCCTGATAGCTGAGGATCACCCCTGCCGTGGAATTGGTGGCCTGCAACGTGGGGTCGGACACCGTCTTGAGGCCTTCATAGTTCTGCCACCGGGTGGTGTCTCCCAGGTGCCAATGCTCGTTGGCCGGACGGGCCATGTGGGCCATCGCATAGGACCGTGCCGCCACAGCCTGGGCACGAAGGGCTTCCAGCTTCCACGAGGTGGGCATTTCCCCTCCCACAACCGAACTGACATAGCTCTCAAGGGGGAGGTGGTTCACGACCTGAACCCCATTGCCGGCTTGCAGCAGTCTCAGCCGACCGGCGTAGGGCCGTCCATCCACCCGCAAGCCTCCACCGGGGCCGGGTTCGATCCACACCTCGGCCAAGGATCCCAGCAGATCAGCCCCCATGGCCTCTCCCGGATCACCCTGCCGGATCAGTTGGCCCTCCCGTCCCAGAACCCGCCAACCGCTGTCGCCCCCCACGCTCGGTTGGGACGACACCTTCAGCAGGGCCACCCGGATCTCAAGATTGAGTCCATTGCCGGCTTCGGCGTCGGGCACGGGGTCAGCTCCGCCAACGCTTCCAATCCGTCTGGCCTGCAGGGCGCCAGGGCTCGATCCCGACCCCACGGGGGCCCCTTGGCTGGTGGGTAGAGGGGTGTCTGCGGGGGCCTTCCTCTCCGGTGCTGGTGCCATCAGGGCATCCAGCACGTCGCCCTGCTGCGAGACCGCAGCAGGACGCAAGAGGGCCTGAGAGGCAAATCCCATGCTGATGGCTGAAGCGGCTAAGGGAGCCGTGAGCAAGAAGGGATGGCGAAGAGCCTGGGTCCCTAGCGACCGCAGACCCGATCCCATTCGTCCCAGACCTGAGAAGGATCTGAGGAGTTCCCTGGCTCGGCCCACAATGTGCCTTCCCACAAGAGATGTCCTGCACCAGTCAGCCGGATCATGCCTGAAGAACCGGGTTCGCACACCATCCCCCCCGGACGGTCGGAACATTGCCAGCCCACCACCCGTGGTCGCTGGAGTTGCTCCATCCAGTAAGGGGCGACGAGGGCATGGGCCGATCCCGTAACGGGATCCTCGTCAATCCCCAGCCCCGGAGCAAAGAAGCGCAGCTGGTAATCCGCCTGTCGCCCTGCCACCTTCGCCAGTCCATTCCCGCCTGGGAGCAGCAGCTGCATCAGCACCAGTCCTTGCCTAGGGGCTCCTGCGAGCTCTGAGGCCAACGCTCCCAACTGGACGAGCGGAGCAGAGGATGGGAGCAGGGCCACCTGATATCCCAGGGGAGAGCCCCAAAACCCCAACGGAGCATGCGCCAGCTTGTCAAGGAGCACCTTCACCAGGTCCTGGGGGGCCTGCTGGGGGGTTAGGGGGAGTTGGGGCAGTTCGATCCAGGCGAGGGGGGCGGCGCACCCTGTGGACGCTCCTGGAGTGCTTACGAGGCTCACCTGTAGCGGTCCACTGCGTGTGGAAAAGGTGGTCGCTCCCCCCTGAGGCAACACGCCCCAGGCCCCCAGGGCCAGGGCGGCCGCCAGGGTGGCATGCCCGCAGAGTTTCACCTCCTGGGACGGTGTGAACCAGCGCAGGCCCCAGCCCCCCCCGGCCAGGGGGAGCACAAAGGCGGTTTCCGATTGCTGCAGGCTTCTAGCCACCCCCTGCATCCAGGGGGCTGGAACGGCTTGCTCCAGGAGCACCACGGCCGCTCCGTTCCCCCCCAGGGGGTGTTCGCTGAAGGCTTCCACCAGGGCGGCCCGGCACCCCATCACCACTGGAGCTCCTCCTGGCGCGGTTCCCTGTCCATCAGCGCCTGCACGGCCGCCGGAGCGGTGAGTTGCCCCTCCAGGAGCTGCACCACCTGCCGGCAGATGGGCAGAGACCAACCCTCACGATCGGCCAGTTTCAGCGCCGCCCGGGCGGTGGCCGGTCCTTCCACGGTGGCTCCAATGTCCTCCCGGGCGCTGTCCTCGGAAGCCCCCTGTGCCAGAAGGAGTCCAAAACGATAGTTGCGGCTGAGGGGGCTGTTGGCTGTGGCCAGCAGGTCGCCCAGCCCGGCCAGTCCGTAAAGGGTGCTCGGTTGACCCCCAAGAGCTTTCAGAACCAGGCCGGTTTCGGCCAACCCCCGGGTGAGCAGGGAGGCCTTGGCGTTGGATCCAAGGCCTAGCCCATCACTGATTCCCGCCGCAATGGCCATCACATTCTTCAGCGCCCCTGCCACCTCGGTTCCCAGGGGGTCCTGATTGGTGTACAGCCTGAGGTGGGGAGTACGCAGTTCGGACTGCAGGCGCTGGGCGAGAGTCCGGTCGGTGGAAGCAATCACACTGGCAGCCGGCAGGCCCCGGGCCAGCTCAGTGGCCAGATTGGGTCCACTGAGGGCCGCCATAGCGGCTCCAGGCAACTGGCGCTCCCAGAGCTGGCTTGCGCTGCAGAGTTGGACCGGATCGATTCCTTTGCTGCAGCTGAGCAGGGGCAACCCTTCGGGCCAGCTCGGAGCCAGCTGGGAAGCCAGAGCGGGCACACCTGCCATGGCCACCGCGGACACCACCAGATCGGAGCCGGCAAGGCTGTCTTTAGGGCTTCCTCCCGTTCGCCGGGTCCAGGTGATCAGCTCGTGCCCCTGGGCACGCCAGAGATCGGCCAGGGTGCTCCCCCACGCGCCCAGACCCAGCAAGGTGATGCGCAGGATGCCCCGCTCCTTTGTCGCTCTCTTGCCATCATGCGACAAGCCACCGCTCCGCCTGTGCCTGACAGTGACGACGCCCCCCGTCCCTGGCAGACCTGGGAGGGTCATGCCCTGGTGGTGGGCAGGGGAGGCATTGGGAAGGCTCTCCTGGAGGCTCTCCCCGTCCATGCTCCGTCCTTGCGGCTGTGGTCTGCCGGGCGACGGGAGGCAGATCTGCCGGTGGATCTGGCGGATCCCGTCAGCCTGGAGCGCCTGGGCCAGATCGCCAGGGAGCAGCTTTCTCCCCTTCGGCTGGTGATCTGTGCGGCGGGTCTGTTGCACGGACCCAACCTGCAGCCCGAAAAACGGCTCAGCCAGGTGGATCCGAAGGCCCTCCAACAAAGTTTTGCTGTGAATGCCTGGGGGCCCCTCCTGTTGGCCCAGGCGCTGGAAGGGGCCCTTCCCCGGGACGCTCCCTGCCATTTCGCCAGCCTGTCTGCCCGGGTGGGCAGCATCGGGGACAACCAGCTGGGGGGCTGGTATGCCTATCGGGGGGCCAAGGCTGCCCAAAACCAGCTGTTGCGCACACTTGCTCTGGAATGGCGGCGGAGGCTCCCGATGGCCTGTGTCACCCTTCTTCATCCCGGCACCACCACCACGGAGCTTTCTGCTCCATTCCGCTCGTCCATTCCCCCCACTCGCCTGTTCTCACCCGAACGGGCCGCGTCCCATTTGCTGGCGGTGCTGGAACGACAGACGGCGGAAACATCGGGAGCCTTCCTGGCCTGGGATGGGCAGCCCATCCCCTGGTAAAGGTCAGACCGCTTGGCTTTGCAGCAGCTCGAGGGGGATGACCTCCAGCGTTGAGGCCTCGCAGGCTTCGAGCCGCACAGGGGGAGCCATGCCATCTTCATAGGCCTGTAACCACCGGTTGGCACAGACGCACCAGTGATCCCCGCTCTGGAGTCCAGGAAATCCGTACTGGGGAGCGGGTGTACTCAGGTCATTGCCCTGGGCCCGGCTGTAGGCCAGGAAGCCTTCGCTCACGACACAACAGACCGTATGGCGCCCCAGATCGGCCCCATTGGTGCGGCAGGAGCCATCCCGGAACCATCCGGTCATGGGCTCGCAACCACAGACGAGCAGGGGGTCTCCAAGCACGTTCAACGCGGCTGGCGCGCTGGTGTCGGAGGGCGTGGTGGGAGGGACTGACACGGGTTCGTGGCAAGTCGAATCTGGAGATTCTGATGGAGGACCCGCACAAAATCCATCCAGGTGGTTGACGAGTCGCGGGGGGGAGGCGTTAAAGGTCGTCTAGCACCACCCCCTACATGAGCTGGGATTTCACCGAAGACGCAGCCTTTCTCGCCCTCTGCGATGCCTTCAAGGAAAGCGGTGAGTCTTCCGCTGTGGAATTCCTCGCCCATGGCGAGGGGGCCTTCCATTTTCAAGAACTCATCCAGAACGCAGCAGGAGAGGGCACTGATCTGAGTGATTCAGAGGATCTGGAGGATTTTCAACAGGATGTGATCGACACCCTGGAGGATCTCTGTACCTAGGGCGAACCCTTGCAGATCAATAGAAAAAGGCGATCTCCTTCTCCTTCAATCCATCCCAGCCAGCGGCCTTCAACCTGGCATCCAGGTCCTGCTGGCTCAGATGCTTGGCTCCACTTCGCACAATTCGGTTCCGCATCGATTTGGTGACACCACTGCGGGGACGGTCATTTTCTTTGGCCATCACCTCGCGGTAGAGCTCCAGCATGGGCTGGGGGATCGGGCTGCCATCAAGGTCGAGGCCTGCGGCGATGGCCTGGTCGATCGCATCGGGTCCGGAGAGGGCCATGGCATCGGGGGAAACGGGCCCCAGCCTGCCATGGCGATCAGGCGCTGAAGTAGCGGGCCTTGCTGTGCACAGCCACAAGGGCCGTGGTGCTCTGTTCCGGCTCCAGCTGGTCGCTTTCATCCATCGTCAGCCCGATGCGGTCGGCCCCAAGCCAGGCCAGCTGCTGGCGGGAATCCGGGACATTGGGGCAGGCGGGATAGCCGAAGGAGTAGCGGCTGCCCCGGTAGCGCTGGGCCAGGATGTCGCGCAAGGCGCTGGGATCCTGATCGCCAAAGCCAAGTTCCTGCCGGATGCGGGCGTGGGTCCACTCCGCCAGGGCTTCCGCCATTTGCACAGCCAGGCCGTGGAAATAGAGATAGTCGGTATATTGATTCGCCTTGAACAGCGACTGGGCAAAGGTGGTCGCCATTTCCCCCATGGTCACGGCTTGCATGGGCAACCCATCTGTGGCTTGCGGCTTGCCATCCGCTGCCAGGGAGAGATCGCGATAGAAATCCGCTATGCAGTAGCGGTTTCCTCCTTTCTGACGCGGCAGCACAAACCTCCCCAACACCTGCCGTGCCCCCTGGGGAGCATCGCCGCTGACCAGAGGGGCCGGGTCAAACACCACAAGGCTGTTTCCTTCCCGCCCACAGGGGAAATAGCCATAGGCCACACGCGGGGTCAGGAGCTGCTCCTTCAGGCAGCGCTGGAGCCACTCCTGGAGGATCGGCTCCGCTTTGGCCTTGAGCATCGCCTCGTAGTCGTCCCGGGATTGCTCCTGGGTCTTGCGGAATTGCCACTGGCCAGCAAAGAGCGCATTGCGGTCGAGATACCCCATCACCTCTTCCAGGGGGATCTCGTCCTCGCGAAGCACCCGACTGCCCCAGAAGGGAGGCACCAAGACAGGCTCTTCAGGAACGGCCTCGGAACGGTCCAGGTTGGCTTCCGATGCAGCAGGCTCGTCAGCTGCCGTCGGATCAGGGGGAGCAGCGACCGGGACTGGGGCTTCGTCGGGGGCTGTAGGGGTACCCCACTGGAGAGCCTCCGGAGCCCCATCCAGGAATCCCTGCTGGTCGTCCCAACGGCCTGAAGCCTTGGCTTCCATCAGGGCATCCATGAACCTCAGGTCAGCAAACGCGTCCCGGCCGTACATGACCTGACCGCGATAGGCCTGGCGGCAATCGCCCTGCACGAATCGGGGCGTTAGGGCTGCTCCACCAAGGATGACGGGCACATGGATACCCACCCCATTGAAGGTTTCCAGGTTGTCCTTCATGAAGGCTGTGGATTTCACCAGCAACCCACTCATGGCAATGCAATCGGCTTGATGGAGCTTCTGGGCTTCAACGATGGCTTCCACGGGTTGCTTGATGCCGAGGTTGATCACCTCGTAGCCATTGTTGGTAAGGATGATATCGACAAGATTCTTGCCGATATCATGCACATCTCCTTTGACGGTGGCGATTAATAATTTCCCCTTGCTGCTGCTCTCGATCTTCTCCATGTGGGGCTCAAGATGGGCAACAGCAGCCTTCATCGTTTCGGCGCTCTGCAACACAAACGGGAGCTGCATCTGTCCCGATCCAAAGAGATCACCAACAACCTTCATGCCATCCAGCAAAAATCGATTGATGATCTGCAGGGGGGGATAGGACTGGAGAGCCTCATCGAGAGCATCATTGATGCCGATTCTCTCGCCATCAATGATGTGCTGTTTCAGCCTCTCCTCGATCGGCAGATCCTGAAGGGATGGCCCAGAGGCCCGCGCCTCTTTCGTGCTCACCCCCTCAAACATGGAGGTCAGAACCGTGAGGGGGTCGTAGGTGCAGATGGATCCCTCAAACCGGCGTTTGTCGTAGATCAAATCCCGGCAAACATCCTGCTGTTCCTGAGAAATCTTGATTAGGGGAAGGATCTTCGCCGGACTGATGATGGCCGCATCCATCCCTGCTTCGCAGCAGTCGTGCAGGAACACGGAGTTCAGGACGATACGTGCAGCAGGAGAGAGCCCGAAGCTCACATTGCTGACGCCAAGAAGGATGTGCACATCAGGAAGGTTTTCCCTGATCCGACGAATTGCCTCAATGGTGGCCAGGGCATTGCGTCGATCTTCCTCGATGCCCGTGGAGATGGGCAGGGCGAGGGGGTCGTAGAAGATCTCGCGGGCTGGCAACCCAAATTCCAGGGCATCGCGATAAGCCCGTTGGGCTATGGCAAATTTCTGATCCGAGGATCGGGCCATTCCCTCCTCATCGATGGTGCCCACCACCAACCCTGCGCCGTAATCACGAGCCAAGGAGAGCACCTTGAAAAATCGCTCATCCCCATCCTCATAATTGGTTGAATTGAGGATGCATTTCCCCCCGGCCACTTTCAGCCCGGCTTCCATCTTCTGCCATTCGGTGGAATCCAACATCAGGGGAAGATTGACATTGGTAACCAGACGGCTGACGAGGGCCTGCATATCGGCCTCCCCATCCCGGCCCACATAGTCGACATTGACGTCCAGGACATGGGCGTTTTCCTTCACCTGCTCCCGCCCGACGGCCACCAAGCCATCCCAGTCTTCGCTGTTCAGCAATTCGCGGACTTTTTTCGAACCACTGGCGTTGAGACGCTCGCCGATGATCAAAAAGGAATTGTCTTGGTGGTACGGGGTGACGCCGTAGATGGATGCAGCGGCAGGTTCGTAGTGGATCGCTGGCCTGGGTTCTGGCGAGCTTGCCTGGCCCCTCACCGGCCTGGGGGCAGCCTTGAGATCCCTGGAGAGGCCCACTAGGGCGGCGATGTGGGCAGGGGTGGTGCCACAGCAGCCACCGATCACCTGTACCCCAAGATCCTCAACGAAATGCATCAACTGCATTCTCATCTCGGTGGGGGTCAATCTGTAGTGCGCAACGCCACCCACGTTCTCCGGCAAGCCGGCATTGGGAATACAGCTGACCACAAAGGGACTGTGGTCGCTGAGGTAGCGAATGTGCTCCTTCATCTGCTCTGGCCCGGTGGCGCAGTTGAGACCGAGCACATCGATGGCGAAGGGCTCCAGGATGGCCACGACCGCAGCGATGTCTGACCCCACGAGCATCGTCCCCGTGGTTTCCATGGTTACCGACACCATCAGAGGCACCCGCCGACCCACCTTTAGGAACGCTGCTTCCAGTCCCATCAGGGCAGCCTTGATCTGGAGTACGTCCTGGCAGGTTTCCACGATCATCAGATCCACGTCGCCCGCCAAAAGGCCCTCAGCCTGTTCTTGGAAGGAGTCCTTGAGGGTGTCGAAGGGGATGTGGCCGAGCGTGGGCAGCTTGGTCGTGGGTCCGATGGATCCGGCCACAAAGCGGGGTTTGTCCGGCGTGCTGTAGGCATCGGCGATCTCCCGTGCCAGTTCCGCGGCCCGTTGATTGAGAGCAAACGCCTGATCTTCGAGTCCGTATTCCGCCAGAACGATGGAGGTGGAACCGAACGTATCCGTCTCAATCACGTCGCAGCCGGCTTCGAGAAACTGCCGATGCACGGTTTGCACCGCATCGGGCCGGGTGAACACCAACTGTTCGTTGCAGCCCTCCAGGGCCGCTCCACCAAAATCCTCAGCCGTCAGATTGAGGAGCTGAAGCGAGGTGCCCGTCGCGCCATCAAAAACAAGAACGGGTCGGTCCGCACTGTGCAGCCGCTCCAAAAAACCGATGCGCTGCAGTGCTTTGGCTGGGGTTGAGGGAGCCAGCATCAATCCTCGATCCTGATCCGGGTGACCCAATGTTCATACTCAGGATCACGGCCCTCTGTGATGCGAGTGATCCGATCTCTCAGCTGCTCCATCACGGGCCTGGCGGTGGAGAGTTCCGTTGTTTCCACGCAACGGACAGGGGTGATGCGTGCCGCGGTGCCGCTCAGGAACACCTCATCAGCAATGAATAACTCACTTTTGTCGACCGCTCTCTCAATCACCGGAATCCCCATACGGGGTGCCAATTCGAGAATGCTGGCCCTGGTGATTCCTTCCAGAATGTCTTGATCCACCCCTGGAGTGATCAGGTTTCCATCCCTGACGATGAAGAGATTCATGCCACTGGCCTCACTCACTTTTCCCCTGCTGTTCAAAAGCAGGGCCTCATCAAAGCCACTCTTGACGGCCTCCGTTTTCGCGAGGGAACTGGTGATGTAGGCCCCGCTGATCTTGCCCCGTAGGGGCAGAGAGCGGTCTTCCTGCCTGGTCCAGCTGCTGATGCGACAAGACACGCCATCCGGCGAGAGGTAGTCGCCCATTTCAATGCCATACACCAGAAAATCAGTGACGACGTCATGCAGTCTGGGGGAAATGCCCAATCCACTCGTGTATACGAATGGACGCATATAGAAAGGTTTTGTTGGTCGGTTCGCCTGGATGAAGGTGCGGATGACCTCCATGACAGTCTCTTCGCTGAGGGTGGTCTGCAGCAGACGTGCGCTCTGACTCAGTCGGCGTGCATGCCGATCGGCGCGGAACAGAAGAATTTCCTTGGGGTCGTCTGGATTAGGCAAACCACGCATCCCCCCAAACGCTCCCGTGCCGTAGTGCAGGGCGTGGGTGGCCACCGAAAGGGTGGCATCGGCAAAGGGCACGCACTTGCCGCCGAACCAGGCAAAGGGGAGGAACTGGTGCATGGGGCCCATCAAGTTGGCCCGATCTTCTCACCGCAGCCACCAGGATGGGGAGATGCATCGCCCTCCAACCACATCCGGCCCCGCTGATCACGAAGGCGACGCCCTGGCCTTCCTGAGCCATCCAGCCGCGGATCTGGTATTGCTCAGCAGCGCTGAAACGGATTTATTGGCCCTGGCCAGGGTGGT